>JAGIBK010000008.1 GCA_017744355.1 bacterium
AGCAGGCGCAGGGTGCCGATGGCGTCGGCGTTGGCCGTGTACTCGGGGGTCTCGAAGGAGACGGCCACGTGGCTCTGGGCGGCGAGGTTGTAGATCTCGTCGGGCTGGACCTGCTGGACGATCCGGATCAGGTTGGTCGAGTCCGTCAGGTCGCCGTAGTGCAGGTGGAACCGGCGCTCGGTCTCGTGGGGGTCCTGGTACAGGTGGTCGATTCTCTGGGTGTTGAAGGACGAGGCGCGGCGCTTGATGCCGTGGACTTCGTAGCCCTTGGAAAGCAGAAGCCCGGCCAGGTACGAGCCATCTTGTCCGGTAATGCCAGTAATGAGTGCTCGCTTCATTCTTGGGTTTCTGTTCCTCTTCAAACCGTCATATTGACTGGATTAAGCGTACCGCTCCCATTATGGCATTTAACGTGATGAGCGGGGGTTACTTCCATCTTGAAGGGCAGGCCTCTTCCGAGGCCTGCCCTTCCGAAAGTATCGCCAGGCCTACTTGGACTGGGAAGTGCTGCCGCCGTTGCCGGTGCTGCTGTTCTCGCCCGAGGTACCAGTAGCGGGGCAACCTGCCAGGCTCACAACCACGAGCGAAAGAGCAGCGATCGCCAGAAGAACCTTCTTCATTTTGAAACAGTTTCCTTTCTGTAAAACACAGAGGCAAACAAGCCGCCTCCACTGTACCACGCCCCGAAAGGCCTGAAACCAAAGGGTATTAGCCTAACAGGCCCCTTCCATGCGCAGGATCACCTTCACTGTCTTTAACAAGATCAAAATATCCTGCCGTAGGGACCATCCCCTGATGTACTGGAGATCGAGAGCCAACATTGAGCGGAACGAGGAAAGCTCGCTCCGACCGCTGACCTGCCAGAGCCCCGTGGCCCCCGGCATGACCGAGAGGCGCTGCCACTGCTCGGGGGTGTAGCGGGCGACTTCTTCCGGCACAGGGGGGCGAGGGCCGACCAAGCTCATCTGACCGAGCAGGACATTCACGAACTGCGGAAACTCATCCAAGCTGGTACGGCGGATGAAACGGCCAACCCGCGTGACCCGGGGATCGTGCTTCATCTTGAAGATGGGGCCGTCCTTGACCTCGTTCAAGGCCATCAACTCGGCCTTGCGCGCCTCGGCGTCCCGCGCCATGGACCGGAACTTGTACATGTCGAACTCGCGACCGTTCAGACCCACCCGACGCTGGCGGAAGATCACAGGCCCCGACGAGTCCAGCTTGATGGCGATCGCGACCAGCAGCAGTACAGGGGCAAGCAGTACAAGCGCACAGAGGGCTCCGACCACGTCAATGGCCCGCTTGAAAAAGCGAGCGCGGCCCTGCAAAGACGCATGCAGGGGCGGCGCGAGCACAATGATCGGCGCGGGAGCGACGGACGGCAGATTTTGCAGCGTGTTGGTTGACACGTCGACGCCCCCTCAATCAATCAGCCCCGCGTGGCCGGTGCCTCGCAGTTCTTTCCCGCGTCCGGGGAGAAGGATTCATCCAAGCGCGCTTCCTCACGGACTCATCACGAAACCACGACGCTTCGCTCAGCCTAAAGTCATTGCAGCAAGCGCTTTCCAGGAATATTTCATTATATAATATCATTCAAAATAAATAATATCGGCAATTACCACTACCTCCCCCTAAGCAAGGGAGCGCATAGGATAGCGGTCCGGATGGGTATCGATCCTTTGCACCCACCGGCCAAGGATCCCTAACCGATGAACTCCCTGCTAAAGGAAGACATCCGCCACCCCACCTCGACCAAACTGCCGAGGCGGTTCTCAGGCACTCTTTATCGCAGGCTTCGCGCCGCGATCCTGATCCTCCTCGACATGGGGCTGCTCGCCGCCTCGGTCGCCATCGCCCATGCGGTGCGATCCACGCTCCTCGTCGCCTGGTTCGGACCGCCGAGCCTCGATCTCGCGCAGCGCCTCCGGCTCTTCCCCATCTTCTGGGTCATCCAGGCCCTGCTCTTTTCGCAGGTCGGGCTTTACGGAGCGGGTGATCGGCGGCGGAACCTCCGCGCCATCTTGAAGGGGGTCTCGCTGGCCGCACTGACCCTGTACGTGGGCAGCCGCATCTACCCGCCCCACGCCCACCCCAGCTTCCTCGTGCTGCTCTGGGCCTTCAGCTTCGTCCTGGTCGCCCTCGGCCGGATCGGCATCGATCACCTGCTGAACGCGCTGCGCATGGGTGGCTTCGCCCTGAGCCACAGCCTGGTCATCGGGAAAGACGCGCAAGCCGTCACGCTCTTCCAGCGCCTCAAGCGCCCCTCCTACCACCTGCTGGGACAGATCTACCCGGGCCACCTCCCCGCCCCCATGCACAACGGCTACATGGGAGGCCTCAACCACCTGGAGGCCCTCCTCGAGCGCCATCACGTACACGAGGTCCTCTTGGTCGAGGACATCCCCATCAAGGAGCGCGAGGCCGTCCTCGAAACCTGTATGAAGTTCGGCGTGCCCATGCGGGTCGCCCTCTCGGGCTTCACGACCACCGCCAACCCCATCGCCCTTCAGACGCACAACGGCCACGGAGTGCTCGAAGTGGTCCAGCCGCGCCTGCGCATCTCGCAGTTCGCGCTCAAGCGCTTCTTCGACGTCACGGCGACCACCCTCGGCCTCATCCTGCTCAGCCCGTTCCTGCTCCTCGTCGCCCTTGCGATCAAGCTCGACTCGCCCGGCCCCATCCTGTTCAAGCAGCAACGCGTGACCGTCAAGGGCCGGACCTTCTGGATGTACAAGTTCCGCAGCATGCGGGTGAACGCCGAAGCCGAGCTCGAGAAGATCATCCACCTCAACGAGCGCAAGGACACCCTCATGTTCAAGCTGGACCGCGATCCGCGGGTGACCCGCCTGGGCCGCCTCCTGCGCCGCACCAGCCTGGACGAACTACCCCAGCTCATCAACGTCTTGCGCGGCGAGATGAGCCTGGTCGGGCCGCGCCCGCCCCTGCCCCGCGAGGTCGAACAATACAGCCCCCACCATCGCCAAAGGCTTGAGGTCCTGCCGGGCCTCACCGGCATGTGGCAGGTCTCTGGCCGCAGCGACATCACCGACTTCGAAGAGGTGGTCCGCCTCGATCTCTCCTACATCCGGGAGTGGTCCCTCTGGCTCGACTTCAAGATCCTCTTCAAGACCATCCCCGCTGTCCTCCAATCCAAAGGGGCCCGCTAGCGCCAGGCCCCCAGGTGACGTCGGATGTAATCGGGCGTCAGGCGATACCATCCCGCTCCCGCCTCAGGCTCGGGCCAGAGAATGGTCGCTCCGCGCGGCGCCGTCGCCCGGTAATCCACCTCGAACCAGCCGGGGGCCTCAACCCGGAAGGGACGCGGATCGGGACGCCGCCCTGGCCCCAGGTAAGTGGAGAGACTCGCCCTCAACTGGTTGCCGAAATCACTGCGGTAGTAACCCAGCTCGACCGCCGAGCGCGGGAACAGGCGTCCGAAGACAAAGGACACCGCCCGGTCCCCGGCCGGATAGACTCCGCCGTCCCCTCGCACGTAGGTATCCGCCCATGGCAAGCGGTACTCCAGGCCCGCCACGGCCGACGGCGCCTGCGAGGTGACGAGCGTCGTGCGCAGGTTCCAGCGCCAGGCACCGGTGCCCAGCAAGCCCGCAAGCTCGCCTTGGGCCCCGTAACGCTCGGCGTCCCAGCGCCCAATGGACCACGCGGCAGCAAGCCCAGGGGCCAAGGGACGATGGCCGCCCAGCAGCATGAAGGTCGGGTAGGCGTCCCAGGTGGGATAGAACTGCACCTGCAAGCGCCCCAATGCGTGCCAGCCAGGAGCGATCTGGGTGCGGAAGGTGTTGTTGATGAACCCCTTCAGGTGATCGGAAAAGAAGTAACCAGGCGTGATGGCCAACTCCGGACGCCAGGTGGATGAGTTCTCCAGCGCAGCGGGCGGAGAGGGCGGCGCCCAATCGTAGGCGAGTTGCGAGCCGAAGCTCTCTTCGGAAGCTTGCCGGCTGATGAAGGCACGATAGCCGTCCACTGGAAAGGAAACCCCGAGGATCGGCAGCCGCTCTCTCAGGGGCACGAGCTGTACCGTTCCGCCAGTCGGAGCCACCTCGGCCGCCATCCGGGCGACCTGCGCAAGCCCGTCGTTGGCATCGAGCGATCGCCGATCCTCGAAGAACACGACGGTGCGATCGTCCTTGGTCTCGACAGCCACGTTCTCATAGCCATCGGCAACCAGGCGCGCAGCCAGATCCGGCAGAGCCGGAGCGATCGATGCGGTAGCAGCAACAAGCAGAATAGGCAACATCCCTGCATCATACCCCTTCGCCTCCCTGCGGCTCAAGACAAGCGCGACATCTGGTCTTTCAGGTTGATTTTGCCATAAAAACGAAATATATTATCCATATTAAACAAGAAACGAAGGAGGCTCAAATGCGCACATACTGGCTGCATTATCTCCTCAACCTCGTCGTGCCCCTCGCCCTGATCTTCTTCGCCTGGGGCTGCGGTGGTGTTGCCCTCCAGGTCGATGCCCCTCGCAAGACCCCGCCCCCGGCCAAGACCCGGAAGCCTCTCCCGACGCCGATCCCCACCGCGAAACCGGTGAAGGCCGGTGCCCCGCGAGGGAGCCGCCTGATGCTCGATCCCTATAGCCACACGGCGCTGGTTTGAACCGACCTATCCCCCTCTAACCTGCTCCCTTTGTAAAATTTCACACCCGTGCGCGGCGCCACAGCCCTAGGCGCGATAAAATGGTATATTCGCGCCGCCGAAATCCTGCCAAGGGGCGGGATTGAAGCGATCCCGAGGCCGGCATGCGCATCAAAGAAATCGAGATCGACAACTTCAAGAGCTTCGGCAAGCCCACCAAGATCCCGTTCTTGGCGGGCTTCACGGCCATCAGCGGCCCCAACGGCTCAGGCAAGAGCAACATCATCGACTCGGTCCTGTTCTGCCTGGGTCTCTCCAACTCGCGCACCATGCGCGCCGAGAAGCTCACCGACCTCATCAACATCAACAACAGCCGCCGCGAGGCCAAGGTCACCATCCGCTTCGGCGGCGAGACCGAAGCCGAGGTGATCGAGGTCGCCCGCCGCCTGCGCGAGAGCGACAACGGCTACCAGAGCACCTACTACCTCAACGGCAAGGCCTGCACCCTCACCGAGCTGCACGACACGCTCGCCATGCACAACGTCAGCCCCAACGGCTACAACGTCGTCATGCAGGGGGACGTCACCCGCATCGTGACCATGACCCCCACCGAGCGCCGCAAGATCATCGACGAGATCGCGGGCGTGGCCGAGTTCGATAACCGCGTCAACCTCGCCACCAAGGAGCTCGACAAGGTCAACGAGCAAGAGGACAAGAGCGCCCTCATCCTGGGCGAGATCGCCGAGCGCCTGGTCCAGCTCCAGAGCGAGCGCGACCACGCCCTCAAGTACCAGACCATCCGCGCCGAGCGCGATCGCCTCGAAGCCCTCACCAAGCTCTCGATCGCCTGGGACATGCGCCAGAAGATCGCGGGCCTGCTCGACGTGGTCTCCGCCGCCGACGAGCGCCAGGGCACCATCCAGGCCACCATCGACGAGGCCAAGGCCGTGGTCGCCGCCCGCCAGGCCGAATACGCCGAGCTCTCCTCCCAGATCCAGCAGAAGGGCGAAGACGAGCTGCTCAGCCTGCAGGCCCAGCTCGAAGAGACCAAGGGCCAGATCGAGCGCGAGCGCAGCGGCCGCGAGTACCTCCACCAGCAGAAGTTCGAGCAGGAGCGCCTCAACCTCCGCGACCTCGAAAATGTCGAGCGCCACCGCGCCAAGCTCGAGGATCTCGCCCACCGGCAGACCGAAGCCAACGAGCGCAAGCAGCGCCACCAGGAGGACCTGAGCGGCGCCCAGAAGACCTGGCAAGAGGCCCACGAAGAGCTCTCCGCCCTCTACGCGACCAACGAGGACACCGCCAAGAAGGGCACCGAGCTGCGCCGCGAGCTCAACGAGGTCAAGGACAAGTACAACGAGCTGTGGCGCGAGAAGGTCCGCATCGAGGACACCAGCCACCGCTCGGGCGATAAGCTTGAAGCCTGGAAGACCGAGCTCGAGACCCACCGCGAGGCGATCAAGGGCCTCGAAAAGGAAGCCGGCGAGCTTACTGCCGAGGTCGCCGACTACCAAGAGAGCATCCAGGACTACGAGAAGGAGCGCGCCCACATCGCGAGCCGCTACGCCCAGGCCCAGGCCTCGGTCGAGCAGCTGAGCCATGCCACCGACAAGGCCCGTGATGCCTACTTCCGCGCCGATGCCACCTTCAAGGCGGCGGGCGAGGGCTCCTTCGGCCGGGCCGTCGAGGCGGTCCTCTCGGCCGGCCTGCGCGGCGTGCACGGCACCCTGGCGCAGCTGGGCGAGGTGGATCCCCAGTACACCCAGGCCCTCGAGATCGCGGCCGGCGCCAAGCTGCGCAACGTCGTGGTGGACGACGACAGCGTCGCCTCCCGAGGGATCGAGATCCTCAAGAGCAACCGGGCGGGCCGCGCCACCTTCCTGCCCCTCAACAAGCTCAATCCGCCCCGGCGCCTGGTGCCCACCGGCGAGCCCGGCTTCATCGGGTACGCGGTCAACCTGGTCAAGTTCGACGCCAAGTACGCCGCCGCCTTCCACTTCGCCTTCGGCGAGACCCTGGTGGTCCGCGACATGGCGAGCGCTCGTCCACACATCGGACGCTTCCGCATGGTCACCCTCGAAGGCGACCTGCTGGAGCGCTCGGGCGCCATGACCGGCGGCTCGGACGGCAAGGGCTCGGGCCTGCGCTTCACCGCGAGCCTCGCCAAGGACCTCGAAGAGGCCAAGCGCGCCTTCGATGCGGCCGTCTCCAAGCTCGCCCACCAGAAGGCCGTCATGGAGGCCATCGCCCAGGACGCCGAGAAGGCCAAAGAGCAGCAGCGCCACTGGCAGGACCAGATCCGCGGCAAGCAGTTCGAGCTCCAGGACCGCACCCGCCGGCTCCAGACCCTGCGCGACCAGATCCTCGCCCTCGAAAGCCAGATCACCATCGAGGAATCCGAGTCCGAGGGCATCGAGGAGCGCCTCGAAAAGCTCCAGGAACAGTTGTTCGTCATCGAGGACCGGCAGAACCAGCTGGAGCTCGAGATCTCGGACATCGACGAGCTGCTCGACAACGAGCGGGTCGCCGAGCTCTCGAGCCTGGTCAACAGCCACGACTTCAACGTCAAGCGGCTGGAAGGCCTGATCAACAACTGCGAGCACGAACTCAAGGGCATCCAGCTCGAGGTCACGAGCAGCACCGAGGCGATCCAGCAAGTCCAGGCCGAGGTGGACCGCCGCAAGGAAGAGTTCGTCACCATCGACCAGAAGATCGCGAACAGCGAGGAGACCCTCAAGGCCTGCCAGGACAAGCTCAGCGCCCTGGAGCGCCAGCGCGACGCCCTGCGCGATCGCATCGGCAGCCTCCAGCTCGAGCGCGAGCGCAAGGCCGAAGAGGTCCGCGTCGCCGAGCGCAAGGTCAGCGATCGCGAGCGCGAGCTGGAGCGCCTTCTCGAAGGGGTGGCGGCCACCCGCGAGCAGATCGCGACCCTCCAGCCCCAGCTCCAGGCCATGGAGGACGACCTCTGGCTCAACGGCATCGAGCCGCCCAAGGAGCCGCCCGCCGAGCAGTCCACCGAAGAGCTCAAGCGCCAGATCGTCCGCCTCGAAGGCCGCATGCGCGACATGGAGCCCGTCAACATGCTCGCCATCGAGTCCTTCGACCGCGAGGCCGCGCGCCAGGCCGACCTCCAGGAGAAGGTCGCCAAGCTCCGCGAGGAGCGCCTGACCATCCTCACCCGCATCGAAGAGATCGCCGCCCAGAAGAAGGCCAGCTTCATGAAGGCCTACGACCAGATGGCGACCAACTTCTCCGAGATCTTCGCCGAGCTCGCCGCGGGCACGGGCCACCTGCACCTCGAAAACCCGGAGGACCCCTTCGACGGGGGCCTCATCATCCGCGCGCAGCCCAAGGACAAGAAGATGCAGCGCCTGGAGGCCATGAGCGGCGGCGAGAAGTCGCTGACGGCCCTCGCCTTCCTCTTCTCGTTCCAGCGCTACATGCCCGCCCCCTTCTACGCCTTCGACGAGGTGGACGCGGCCCTGGACGGGGTCAACGCCGAGCGCCTCGCCATCATGATCCAGAAGCAGACGACGCACGCCCAGTGCATCGTCATCTCGCACCGGCGCCCCATGCTGGAGCGCTCGGACCAGACCATCGGCATCTCGGCGCGTACCGACGGCGCCACGCGCGTCCTGGGGGTCAAATGGAGCTAGAGGATACGAATCAGCCCGAGGTCACTCCCTTTGACATCGTCACGTCGAACAACAAGGGGATCGAGATCCTGGTCGATCTCGCCAAGTCCGGCCAGATCGACCCCTGGCACATCGACGTGGTCGACGTGACCGACAAGTACCTCAAGACCCTCGACGTGACCAAGGAGACGGACCTGCGCCTCTCGGGCCGGGCCCTCTTCTACGCGGCGGTCCTCCTGCGCCTCAAGAGCGAAGCCCTAGAGGAGGAAGAGGAGGTCGAGGACCTCTTCGGCGACGATACGGTGGACTACGAGGACGACGGCGACCAGCTGGTCGTCCGGGCTCCGATCAACATCCTGGACCGGGCGATCGCCCGCCGCAACAGCGCCAAGCAGCCCCGCAAGCGCGCCACCACCCTGGTCGAGCTGATCGCCGAGCTGCAGCGCCTGGAAGCCCTGGAGCGCGAGGGCGCCCTCCAGAACGACAACGCCATGCGGCGCAGCCGGGCGACCCCCGAGGAGCACCGCCAGAACGTCATCAACATGACCCACGAAGAGGACGTGGAGGGCGACATCGAGCACCTCACGACCCTCCTGAGCGAGTGGCTCGCCGACAGCGGCATCCTCACCCTCGCGGGCGTGCTCGATCAATGCCCCGATCCGCGTGGTGCCTTCTTGGCGCTGCTCTTCCTCGATTCGCGTGGTAAGATCACGCTCCACCAAGACGATTTCTATCAGGAAGTCACGATCCATCCGGAGGAGACAGTCTCCCATGGCCAAGACCGCGCGGCGTAAAGGCTACGCCGAGCTCACCGCTCAAGACCTCAAGCCCCACGTCGAAGCCGCCCTCTTCGCGACCAACAAGCCCCTCTCGCTGGACGAGCTGGTGGAGCTGACGGGCGAGGGCAAGCGCAAGCTGCAGAACGCGGTGAACTTCCTGATCGCCGACTACGAGAGCCGCGAGGACTCCGCCCTCGAGATCGACCAGTCCGAAGCCGGCTGGATGCTCGCGGTCAAGGCGCGCTACTCCAAGGTGGTCGAGCAGATCGTGCCCATGGAGCTCAGCCAGGGCGCGCTCAGGACCCTGTCCCTGGTCGCCGCCAAGCAGCCGATCCTCCAGACGGACCTGATCCAGCTGCGAGGCTCCAGTGCCTACGACCACCTCAAGGAGCTGCTGGAGCAGGGCCTGATCGAGAAGATCCCCCAGGGCCGCTCCTTCAACCTCAAGACCACCCCACGCTTCGCCGAGTACTTCAAGCTCGACAAGGAGCTCGTGGCCAATCACCTGACCAACCTGAAGCCCGAAGACCTCGGACTCGAAAGCTAAACAGGCGCCGGTCGGCGACGACACGGCGCCAAAGGCGGAATCAGCGGTCACATCACATCGACAGATTATGCGGCCCAGCGCAGCAACCACAGCGGCATCGGCGCCACCTCGGCATCGGGCGCAAGCTCCTTCAGGCGCTGGTAGAACGGCTCGACCGGCGCCATGGTCAGAGTCTCGCTCCCGAGTACCGTCAGCTCCTCGATGAAGCCCGGGCCGAATGTCTGGCAGATCAGCATGGTCGGTTGCTTGGCAAGGGTCACCCCGAAGCTTCCATAGGCACGGCAGACCACCGGCCTCACCTCGTACACCCCGCACCTGCCCTCCCCGTCGAGGAAGGCACAGCGTACCGGTAGCCCCTCGTGCGGAGCACCCTGCTCGCCGAAATCCGAATCGGCCCAGAAGGCGGCCAATGCCTCCAGCTGGGCGCGATGAGGCTCGTACGCGACGCGGACCTGCTCCTGGACAGCGACCCGGGCCTCGGGGGTCAGGGTCGCATCCAGGTGGCGCGCGATCGCCTGCCACTCCGGCGCCGACACCCGAAAAAGGATCTCCTCGCAGCAATGGCTGCAGCCCGCCTTGCAGGGCAGGGTCGGGTACGCCTGGGAGAAGGCGAAGGAGAGGTAGTCTAGAACCGTGTAAAGGTCGTCCCACTGGCCGCTCTCGCCCACGTTGTTGACCTGGGCGAGCAGTTGCCGGCTCTGGCGGATGACGGTTGTCAGGTTCGCGGCGTCCATCCCGTCAGTCTGGCAGCCATGGGGCGAGGCGTCAACGCGGGCCGCCATGCCCTTTACGACAATTTACGTCAGCCTTTACGGCGTCTTGACGATAGCATGCCTAACCACGCGATCCTTCGCCCGATCCCATGGAGGCCTGCCCATGTCCCGTCGCAAAGTGCTCAGCCTGATCCTCGTCACCTTGACCCTCAGCGGTCTGACCGTCGGTTGCGGTCGCGTGCCGACCTCCAGCGACGACGACACGAGCAACAAACCCAGGCCCATGCGGCCCCGCGTCGCGGATACCGCTCGCTAGAGCGTTGCATCGCCCCTGCTCCGTCCTATAATCGGAGCATGAACGCGCAGACGATCGAGAAGGGATTCAATCCTTATCGGTGGCTCGCCACGACGCTAGCTAGCACGTTCCACTACGACCTGGATCCCACACGCCGCCTCGTCACCCCAGGACCCGACGACCCTCACACCACCGAGCACCTCGTCCTCACGCCTGGCGACTGCCGAATCCCTGGCATGGTCTTCCGCCCCAAGGCGGCGAGCGGCCAGGCAGTCTTGTTCGGCCATGGGACGGGGGCGGATCTGCTGCTTCCCAACTATCGCCTGATCGAGACCCTGCTCTCGCGTGGCATCACCGTCATGACCTTCGAGCTGGACGGCCACGGCGACAACCCCAGGCCGCTCGGCTACCCCTCGTGTCTCGGCTGCGTCCCCTGCGTCCTCGCCCACCTTCGAAAGCTCGATGGGGTCGATCCCGACCGGATCGGCTACCTGGGCATGAGCCTGGGCAGCGTCATGGGGCTGAACGCGGCGGTCGAAGCCCCCTGGCTCAAGGCCATGGTCCTCATGGCCACCCCGCTGCGGGTCGACTTCTCCGAGCGATCGCGCCTCCAGGAGGCCCTGGGCCTGCTGCATCCGACCGTCATGCCGACGCTCACCGAGGCCTCGGTCGATCACCTGCTCGGCGTCCTGATGAACCCGGTGCGCTTCAGCGAGGAAGAGACGTATTCCCTGCTGGATCGAGAGTGCTACGAATCGGTAGGCAAGCTGATCGAGGCACTCGACCCGCTCGGCAAGGCCGCGCAGCTCACCCCCATCCCGACGCGCCTGATCCACGGCGAGTGGGACAACGTGGTGCCCATGGAGACCGCGTACCAGTTGCTCAACGCCCTGCCCGGGCCGGCGGACCTGGTCACCATCCCGCGCAAGAACCACCTGACCCTGCTCTTCCACCAGCCGACCGCAACCGCCGCCTGCGAGTGGTTCGAAGAGCACCTCTAAAGGGGTAGGCTCAAACCGCCTGGGCGATCGCCTCGATCAAGCCCGGCAGGCCCGGCTCCTGGGCTTCGCAGCCGACGTCGTACCCGCTCTCGCGGATCGCCTTCGCCGTCGAGGGCCCGATCGCCGCGAGCCGCACCTTCGAGGGCACCTGCTCGGGCGCGATCGCCGCGAGCAACTCGACCCAGGTCGAAGGGCTGGTCAGGGCGATCCAATCGGGCGCGTCCTTGGCGAGGAGCTCGCGCAGGGCCTCGATCGAGGCCCCATCCATCCCAGCGAGCGTCCGGTACACGACCGGATCCTCCACCTGGGCCCCAGCCTCGCGCAACAGGACCGTGAGCGTCTCCCGGGCGCGATCGCCCCGCGGGAAGAGCACTCGCTTGCCGTGCAGGTCCTCCTCGGCGCGCATGGCCGCCGCGAGGCCCACGGCGGTCGCCACCTTCGCCACCAGGTGCGCCGGATGGCCCTCGGCCGCCATGGCCTCGGCCGTGCGATCGCCCACCGCCGCCAGGCGCAGCGACGCGGGCAAGGCCTCCTTGCCGCGTTCGCGCAAGCGCCCGAAGAAAGCCTGCGCCGTGTTCACGCTGGTGAAGGTCGCCCAGTCGTAGGTCTCAAGCCGTTCGAGCGCCGCATCGAGCGCGCTCCAGTCCTCGGGCGGGGCGATCGCGATGGTCGGCATCACCCGCACCTCGGCCCCCAGGGCCTCGAGGCCCACGACGAGCTCGTCCGCCTGCTCTCGGGGCCGGGTCACCAGGACCCGGCGACCAGCAAGGGGTTTCACTTAGAGCGAGCGCATGGCGAGCAACTCGCGCCCGCCAAGCTCCATCAGCTCCCGGCCCAGGGCTTCGCCCAGCGCCTCGGCCTTGGCCATGGGGCCTTCCATGGTGCGGCGGATGAGGCGCGAGCCGTCCGGAGCCGCCACCACGCCCTCCAGCTGTAGATGATCCCCAAAGAGACGGCCATGGGCCCCGATGGGAGCCTGGCAGCCACCCTGCATGGTGCGGAGCAGAGCGCGCTCGGCCACCACCGCCGCGCGGGTGGACGCATCGTCCAGGCGAGCGACCAGTGCGGCGAGCTCGGCGTCATCCGCGCGCAGCTCGACGGCTACCGCCCCCTGCGAGACCGCCGGCAAGCAGACACCCATGGGGATACGGGCGGTGATGCGCTCCTCCCAGCCGAGGCGGATCAAGCCCGCCGCCGCCAGCACGATCGCATCCAAGTCCTGGTGCTCCAGCTTGGCGAGTCGGGTGTCCAGGTTGCCCCGCAGGTCCTCGAAGCGCCAGGTGGGATTGTGGTGCTTGAGCTGGGACACGCGCCGGATGCTGCCCGTGCCGATGCGGGCGCCATCGGGCAGGTCGTGGATCGAGCCGTGTTTCAAGGACACGATCACGTCGTGGGCATCCTCGCGGGGCATGAAGGCCCCGAGCATGAGGTGGTCGGGCACCGAGCTCGGCATGTCCTTGCCCGAGTGGACGGCGATGTCGACCTTGCCCTCGGAAAGAGCCGCTTCCAGCTCCGCCACGAAGACCCCCTGCAAGCCCACGGCCGCGAGCGGCACGTCCTGGCGGCGATCGCCCTCGGTGCGGATGATCTCGATATCGCACGAGACCTCCGGAGCCACCTCGCAGAGGCGACGGATGACCCAGTTCGCTTGCCAGAGCGCGAGCGCGCTCCCCCGGGTCCCTACCTTGATTCGACGACCTTGCATGACGATTCCTCGCTGGAAAAGGGGTGCTACATCCAGTCTAGCAAGGGCAACCGGGGCTGTAAAACGCCCCGCTCGCTCCGTTTCGCCCCACAGGCCGGGGGTATGGATCGCCCAGGAGGACATGAATGCCAGCGATGCGCACCGCGAAGGTCGAGCCGATCCCCTGTGGAGGGCGCTCCAGCGCTTCACTCCCGAGAAAGGCCGACAAGGCCAAGATCCTGTTGAGGATGGACCCCACCGCCTGGGGCCGCGCCACCCGGCTCGACTTGGAGCAGCAGGGCTACGCCGTCACCAGCGTGCGCACCCTGGACGCCGAGGCGATCGCCCGCCATGCCCCCGATGCGATCCTCTACTTCCGACACGCCGAAGAGAGCCCCGAGGCGCTGATGCACCTGCCCGAAGGGCTGAGCGTGATCGTGGCGAACGTAGGGGGTGCCATGCCGGCCCCCATCGGGGCCCTCGCCGAGACGCGGGGCTACCGAATGCTACAGAGCAACTGCGGTCCCTGTCTGCACCAGGTCATGCGGGTGCTGCCGAGCTAATCCCCGAGCACTTTCAGCACACCGCGCGCGCGGGCATGACGGGGACGGGCGCTGATCATCTGGATCGCCCAGGAAACGCAGTACTCCACATCCGCTCGCAAGGAGGCCGTGGTGGCCTCGAGATAGCCCCCCAGGGCCCCCGACTCGTCCACGACGTAGCGCGGGGGCAAATTGTTGAGGGCGAAGGCCATCATGTCGATGCGGCAGCGATCGCAAGCACAGGCACTCGGTGACCGAAGAAGCAGCTCGCTCAGGACGGCTTCGACCTGGTCTTCCATGAGGTTGCGTAACATCACGGTATGAACTCCCTAGCGATAGGTTCCTCGGGAGATCATACCAGAGATCGTCGCCTGCGGCTCCTGTTAGGAATGCGGGACTCCGGCTCCCTGGAGCAACTCGCCCGCCCGGGCCACGTCCGCGCGGATCTGGGCAACCAGCGCGTCGATCGACTTGAAAGCCTGCTCGGGGCGCAGCCGATGGGTCAGCTCCAGGGTCATGGTCCGATCGTAGAGGTCGCCCGCGTAGTCGAGCAGGTGCGCCTCGATGCGCAGCTGGGGCGGATCGAAGGTGGGGCGCATCCCCAGGTTGACCACGCAGGGGTTCGAGTGGCCGTCCCAGCGGGCATGCCCCGCGTAGACGCCGTAGGCGGGCAGAAGCTTCTGCGGATCGGCCGCCACGTTGGCGGTCGGGAAGCCCAGGAGGCGCCCGCGCTGATCCCCCTTCACCACGAGGCCCGAGAGGGTGTAGGCGCGGCCCAAGAGCCGGTTCGCCTCCTCCACGTGGCCAGTGGCGAGCAGCTTGCGGATCCGCGAGCTGGAGACGGGGGCGCCGTCGTCGGTGCAGGGCGGCACGACCGTCACGGCGAAGCCGTGGTCGGGGCCGAGGGCCTGCAGGGTATCGACATTGCCCGACTGCTGATGCCCGAAGGCGAAGTTGTAGCCGACCACCACGTGGCGCGCCGCGAGCTGCTCGGCCAGGATGCGGCGGATGAACTCGCGGGCGTCGATCGCCGAGAAGGCCGGGGTGAAGTGGGCGCCGATCACGAGGTCCACGCCGAGCTCGGCCAGGAGGGCCTGCTTCTCTTCCCAGGTCGTGAGCAGCGGCACCGGGTAATCGGGGCGCAGCACCGCGCGGGGGTGGCCGACGAAGGTGAAGACGACGCAGGGCAGGCCCTCGCGCGCGGCGATCGCCTTGGCTTGGGCGATGACGGCCCGGTGCCCCTGATGGATCCCATCGAACATCCCGATCGCGACGACCGAGGGGGTGGCGGGGCGTCCGAGCGCGAGCTCGGGGTAGTGAAGGAAGATGGTTTCCACGGAATATCCCTTGGATTGGGTCATGAACGGCTCCCCATTATACTCCGATTCACCAAAGCAGCGCTTTCTAGGCCTCCGAGGAGGCGCTATCCAGCGCCCCTTCCCAGACCGGCAGGGGAACGCGCTCGCCGGTCCAGCGCTCGAAAGCCTCCGCCGCCTGGGCCATGAGCATGACCAGGCCGTTGCGCGCCGTGAGGCCCCGGGCATGGGCCTCCGCCAGTAGACGCGTCGTCGCGGGGCGATAGATCAGATCGACCACCGCCGCGTGCGCGGGCAGGAGCGCGACCTGCTCGGCGCTCAGGGGGCTGCGATCGCCCTCGGGGTGCATGCCCACGGGGGTGGTGTTGACCAAGAGCGAAGCCTCGCGCAGAGGCTCGGCGACAGCCTCCCAGGCGCACTCGCGGTAGCGGGTCTTTGGAAAGGCCTTCCCGAAGCTCTCCACCAGCTCGCCTGCAGCTCCTGCTCGGCGGACCACAAAGCAGACCTCAGCCGCGCCCTGCGCGCCGAGGACGTCCGCGACCGCGCGGGCCGAGCCCCCCGCCCCCAGCACCAGCACCTGCCGGTCCTCGACGGGGATCCCTTCGATCAGGGCCGCGAAGCCCGCCGTGTCGGTGTTGTCGCCCACGAGGCGATCCCCCTCCCAGAAGAGGGTGTTGACCGCCCCCACCCGCGAAGCGCGCGGGGTGAGGCCGTCGAGGAAGGGAATCACCGCCTCCTTGTGGGGGATGGTGACGTTGAGCCCCCGGATCCGCCATGCCCGCATGGCCTTCACGGCATCGGCCACGTGCTCGCTCGTCGTCGGCAGGGGCAGGTAGACCCCATCGAGCCCCGCATGGGCGAGGGCCGCCCGGTGCAGGCGCGGCGAGAGGGTGTGGCCCAGAGGGTGGCCGATCAGACCCAGCAGGAAGGGATGGGGATCAGGCATGGAGGGCGATGAAGTAGAGGAACATGCCGCAGGCACAGGCCGAGATCGTCACGTAGGGCAGACGCTTCTCGGGCTTGATGAGCGGCGCGTCGAAGAGCATGCGGTAGAGGGCGGGGCCTGCGAGCAGCATCGTCGTCAAGCCGATGAGGGCCGTCTCGGCGAGGCCGAGCTCGGGCCGGACCAGACCGATCAGGGCGCGCACCACGAGCGAGACCAGCATGATCGACGCCAGGTAAGCGTTGGCGCGGGCCTTCTCGCTCAAGAACAGGTTCATAAGGTGGGCTGCTCCTTCCTTCGGACGGGGGGACACGGGCTATGTACCCGTCCCATTCGCCCGGGAAGCCAAATAAATCTAAACGTCCGGACCCTCGGCTTTAGATGCTCTTAGGGCTGGGCCTTCACCACCGCCGCCGAGTCTCGGAACACGCCGCCCACCTCGCGGACCTTGGCGATCGCGCCCGACGCCGCCTCGCCCACGTCCTTGGCCGTCTCGACCGGATGCAGCACCGCGCGCTCCAGGAGCTCGGCCGCGCCGTAGACCTTGTTCGAGACGTAGAGCATGCCCTCGCCGAGGGCGTTGCCCGCGGCCCGAGCCGTCTGGACCGGGTGCAGGACGGTGTTGACCGCGGCCGAGCCCACCTTCTTCAGGGTGGGGCCCATCGAGTGGCCGAAATCGTAGGCCGCAAGGCCCAGCTGGAGGAAGGAAGCACCGATGTAGGCCGTGCGCAGGGCGGCGGTACCGGGGATGAGCCAGGTGGCGAGCTTGAGGCCGTCGAGGCCCACGTTCAGGATCGCCCGGGCCTTGTCCCAGCCGGTCGCGTTCGCATCCGAGAAGACGTGCTTGAGCTTGACCCCGTCAGCGATCAACATCCCCACGTCCGCCACCGGCGAGAGCACGCGCATGAAGCGGGTGAACCACGAGCCCGCCTTGGCGAGGGCGCCCACGCCCTGCAAGCGGCCCATGACCCCGCCGAAGAGACGGCTGTTTGCGGCGAGCTCGCCCAGGCTCGTCAGCGAGAGGCGCACGCCCTCCACGCCCTGGATGGTGCCGGCGGTCGCGCGCGACAGGTCCGCGATCGCATCGATCTTCTGGTCCCGGGTGGCGTTGTCGTCCGCCAGGGTGTCCCGGAGGCGGTCGTAGGTGGTGCCGACGCTCTTGACCATCGTGGGGACGGCGACGACGCCGAGCACGAGGCCCGCGCTGGTACCGGCCACCTGGGCGGCCTTCAGCACGCCGGGGCTCAGCACCTCGTCGACCTTGCCCAGGAAGCGCATCATGCCCGAATCGCGCATCTCGGCGGTCATGCGCTGGTAGGTCGGGTTCGAGAGGTAGTGAGCATCCGCCGCCTTGATGGCGTTGATGGCGCCCTGCTGGTGGCGGACGTAGGTCGAGGCGCTCTGGGTGGCGCGGGCGGTGGCAGCGAGCTTGAGGGCGCTGGTCGCGTTGGGATCGGCGAGCACCCGCTGCAACTCGGCGAGATCGCGGGCGGCGGCGGCCTGCGAGCGCGAGAGGTCGGCGAAGGCGCCCGCGGTGTCGGTCACCGTCGTGATGCCGACGAAAGCCTTACCCGTAGCGGCCTGGTTGCTGCGGCCCAGGACGACGTTCATCTCCTTGCCCAGCTTGTCGACGGTCTTGAGGGTGTTGCCCAGATCCCGTGAGGCGTCCGCCAAGGAAACGGGTCGGGTGGCCGCGTTCGAGACGGCGCTGTCGAGGTTGGAGACGGCCGACGAGCTGCGCACGAAGGTATCGCGAAGCATGTTGCTCGAGTTGAGAAGCGCCTCGCCCTGCGAACCCGCCAGCCAGTTGGCGGGCTGCGCGCCGCCGCCCGCCGCGACGCGGCGGGGCTGCTGGTTGATCGAGGAGAGCGAGACGGCCATGGGATCCTCCGCAAGAAGGGCGCCATGGCCGTTATCGGTCAAATTGCCGTTAATTCGGTAAGGATCAGCCTAATGCCATCCTAAATTTAGGTGAAAACCCAGAAGGCCGCTCGCGTTGCGGCCCTCGGACACCTCAATCGCGCAGGCAGTCGCTCACGAACTCCCAGCTCAGGGGATGGAGCTCGTCGCAGGCGTCCAGCAGCTCGTCGTGGACCGAGCCGGGCTCGAAGTAGAGGCCGACGCTGACGCCGGCGTCCTTGACGTGGTTGATGGCGGGCACCAGGTCGCTGTCGCCCGCCACCAGGTACGCCTCCTGGATCTGCCCCAGGGAAGCAAGCCGCACCAGATCGACCGCGAGCATGATGTCCACGCGCTTCTGGACGAACTCGGTGCCCCGCTTGGCGAGGCGGCCCTGGCGCAGCTCCAGGCGAGGCAGGCGCGAGAGGAAGCGGATGAAGGATTGCTTGCCCTGGAACATGGCCCGCTCGCTATCGGTCGGCACCTGGGACTGGTAGGGCATGCAGTAGTAGTAGTAAGCCCTGAGCAGGGGCAGATCACCCTTGATGGCCTGGATGAAGCGCCCGTAGTCCAGCTTGGGACGCCCCAGGTTATCGAGCGCCTTGTTGAGATATCCCTCGTCGATGAAGACCGCCACGCGATCCATTACGGAACCTCCAATACGGTGAAATACCCGTCAACAGGGCAACAGAGGCCTCATGGTGAGCCTTCGTGCGGGGGATTGTCAATCGGCGCCCGCTGCGGTATACCAAGGGGCATGTCAAACCAGCTTCCCAAGCCGGTCCTTGCAATCGGCCTCGCCCTGGTCGTCCTGGCGGGCGCCTACGGCTTCACTCGCCTGCCCGAACCCGTGATCAAGACGGTGATGGGCCTCTTCTCGCCGCTCTCGCCCGAGGCGGACCCCGCGCTCGATGCGCCGCGGATCTCGGTCGAGGAGGCCCAAAAGCTCGAAGGGGCGCTGCTGGTGGACGTGCGAGGCGCGGGCCCCTACGAGCAGGAGCACATCGCCGGCGCGATCAGCGCCCCCAACCACGAGCTTGAAAAGTACCTCGACAAGCTGCCCAAGGATCGCGCGATCATCTGCTATTGCAGCTGCCCCAACGATCACCTGAGCCTGGTGGCGGCGGCCAAGCTGATCAAGCAGCACGGCTACCCCAAGGCCTACGCCCTGGCGGGTGGCCTGCCCCGGTGGAAGCAGCTGGGCTATCCGCTCATCGTGATCTCATCAAAATAACGTCCCCGCCCCAATGGGGCGGGGACTAGCGTCTGTTAGCCGCGCAGCTCCAAGAGCAGCTTCTCGCTCGCGGCGATCCCGATCTCCGCGAGCCGCTCGGCATAGCCGGTGTAGCCCTCGGGGGTCATGGCCTTGAGGCGCGCGCGGGTCGCCTCATCCATCTCGAGCCGATCGAGCAGTTCGTGCAGCACCGCCATGGTCACCGCCTCGCCACGGGTCGTCTCCTTGAGGGCCTCGTAGGGAGCCGGGTGACCCTGGGCGCGCAGGACGGTCTGGATGGCCTCGGCGAGTACCTCGGGGTGGTTCGAGAGCTCGTTCGCCACCTTCTCGGTATCCACCGCCAGGCGCTTGAGACCCTTGACGGTGCTCTGGTAGGCCAAGAGGGCGTACCCCCACGCCACGCCCATGTTCCGCAGCACCGTCGAATCGGAGAGGTCGCGCTGCAGGCGGCTCTTGGGCAGCTTCTCGGCCATGAAGACCAAGAGGGCATTGGCGAGGCCCAGGTTGCCCTCGCTGTTCTCGAAATCGATCGGGTTGACCTTGTGGGGCATGGTGCTCGAGCCGACCTCGGCGGCCACCGGCTTCTGGCGGAAGTAGCCGTCCGAGATGTAGCGCCACATGTCCTGGTCCAGGTCGAGCAGGATGTTGTGGATCCGGCGCAGCTGGTCGAAAAGCGCGGCGATCCGGTCGTGGGACTCGATCTGGGTGGTGATCAGGTTGGGCACCAGGTCCAGCTGCGAGACGAAGTGACCGGCGAAGGCGAGCCAGTCGAACTTCGGATAGGCCGCCACCAGCGCCCCGAAGGTCCCGGTGGCGCCGTTGAGCTTGCCGTACAGGCGGAAGTCCTTGAGAGCCGCGATCTCCCCTTCGAGGCGCGACAGGAAGACCGCGAGCTCCTTGCCCACGGTGGTGGGGCTCGCCGGCTGCCCGTGGGTGCGCGCGAGCATGGGGACGGACTTGGTTTTCTTCGCCAGGCCGATCAGGGCCGCGAGTACCTCGCCGAGCGCCGGGAGCATGACGTCCTGGAGGGCGTCGCGCAGCATGCAGGCATACGCCAGGTTGTTGGTGTCCTCCGAGGTCAGGCCGAAGTGGACCTTCTCGATCTCGTTCTCGAAGCCCGGGATCTCCCGGAGCCGGTCCTTGACGAAGTACTCGACCGCCTTGACGTCGTGGTTGATTTTGCGCTCGATGGCCTTGATGGCCTGGGCATCCGCCTCCGAGAAGCCGGCATAGATCCCGCGCAGGCGATCGAAGGCATCCACGGGGAAGACCCGCCCCACGTCCGTGCCGTAGATGGCACCCAGCAGCGCGATCAGGTACTCGACCTCGACCATGACCCGGTAGCGGTTGAGGGCGAACTCCGAGAAGTAATCCGAGAGGGCGCCGACCTTGGCGGCATAGCGCCCGTCAAGCGGCGAGAGAGCCTTTAGGGCATCCATCAAATTGGTTCCTTCTTTCCGCGGGCTGAGCGCGCGATCCGGCCCAGGCCATAGCCGACCAAGCCTACCATCTCTCCTAGCAGCCACAGGGCGGCCACCCCGCCGATCATCCGGCCGCGCTCCATCCCCGCCACCCAGGCGAAGTAGGTCCCCGCGATGAGGGCCACCGGCAGGGCCGAGAGGGCGATCGCCCGGAAACGTCCCGGCCGCTCGCTCAGCCCGATCACGAAGCCCCCGAGCATCCAGGGCACGCCGATCGCGCGGAAGCAGCCGTAAGCGTAGGCGACCAGCCACGCGACAAGCGGCTGGTGCGTCTTCTCGAGCGCCGCCGAGAAGTCCGAGATGCCGAAAGGGGCGCCCACGAGCAGTTGCACCAGCAAAGCGCGGGCAAAAAGCATAAGAGAAGCCATCGCCTGATAAAACTCCAATTCCAATCGATGATCGCAAGGGACAAGAGACCATGTCAAGGCGAGGACTCGCCTTGTTTCCCTGGATCGGACCCGATAGAATCAGGCGGAAAGGGAGAAGCCCGCATGGATCACCTGATATCCCCCCGCTCCGTCTCCTCGCCCGACGCCGCCCCCTCGGCTCTCGAACGCGAGGTCAAGCTGCGCCAGCGCGCCGAGATCCTGCTCAAGGTCGCCAAGGCCATGCGCTCGGATCTGGACCTGCCGACGGTCCTCCAGGACGCGGTGGACGTAACCTGGCAATTCTTGCAGCCCGACTTCGCGGGGCTCTTCCTGGTGGACGGGGCGCGGCACTTCACCCTCTCGGCGAGCGTCGAGCTCAAGCCCATCCATGCCGAGACCCGCTGGCCCATGGTCCAGGGCGAGAGCTTCCTAACGCGCACCCTCGTCCAAGGCAGCCCGGTCTCGCTGCTGCGCTTCGACCAGGAGGCCATGACCCCGCCCGAGGCCGCCTTCTTCCAGCCCGACGCCACCACTTACTGCTCGGCCATCCCGATCATGCACCAGGGCACCCCTAGCGGCGTGCTGGTGCTGCTCTGGCGCCACCCCCAGCACGAGCACCAGGAGGACGACCACGAGCTCCTGATCGGGATCGCGGAGCTCGTCGCGCTGGCCATCGAGAACCAGCGCCTCATCCAGCGCGAGGCCGCCATCTACTCCGAGAAGATCCTCGCCGAGCAGATCGCCAAGGAGCGCGAGGCCTTGATCCGGCAGATCGTCCATGATCTCCGGAACGCGACCCAGGCGATCAGCCTCGTCAACGAGGAGATCGCCCTGGCGGCCCCCGACAACCCCACCATCCTGCACGGGGTCTCGGCCATCGACCGCCAGATCACCTTCATCTCGAACTTCCTCAAGGAGAAGATCCACCGCATCAAGAGCCCCCAGGGCGAAGCCCGCGGCGGCCTGACGGCGATCGCCCCCATGCTCGATGCCCTGGGCGAACGCTTCACCCCTCGCTTTGCCGCCCGAAACCAGCGCTTCGAGTGGGTGCAGGCCGAAGAGGGGGTCCAGGTCCCCATGGCCGAAGCGCTGTTCGAGCAAACGCTCGCGAACCTCTTGGACAACGCCAACAAGTACGCCCCCGAGGGGGCGCACATCAAGCTATGGTGCGCCCTCTCGGACGGCTGGGCGACCCTCTACGTCTCGAACACCGGCCCGGGCATCCCCATCGAGCACCAGGCCCGCATCGAGGAGCCCGGCTTCCGCGGGCAGCACGACGCGGCGGGCGCAGGGATGGGGCTCGCCGAGGTGAAGCAGCTCGTCACCTCCCACAGCGGCCTCTTCGGGCTCACCAGCCGCCCGGGAGCGGGCAGCACCTTCTACGTCACCCTGCCCACCACCCAGTGGGGACGGGCCTAGCTCCCGCGATAGATCGCATACGAGAAAGGCGTCACCAGGATCGGCACGTGGTAATGCTCGTCGGTGCGATCGATCCCGAAGCGCACCGGCACCTCCTCCAAAAAGGGCACGCGCGACGCCGTGGCGGCCCCCGGCATGGCGCGGAAGTAGCGCCCGATGTCGAAGACCAGCTCATACCGACCGGGCTTCATTTCCTTCTCGGTGAGGACCTCGCGGATTCGCCCGGCCGCATCCGTCTCAAGGCGCTTGAGCAGCTTGCGTCCCCCGTCGAGGGAGTAGACCTCGACCCTCACCCCCGCTCCCGACTTGCCAACGGTCGTGTCCAGCACGTGGGTCGAGAGCCCCCCGGCCGCCAAAGCCGGCAAAGCGACCAGCATCGCCGACGCCGCCAGGCCCGACGCCGCAAACCATCCGCGCATCTCCCTCTCCTTTTCCGTGGGCGAAGCCGCCCCAAAAAGGCCAAGGGCCCCGCTTCCGGGGAAGCGGGGCCCTTGGCATGGCAATCGAGGAAAAACCCCTCTCGCCGTTCAGGACTTTCATGCTAACCCATCTTAAAGAGCGAAGTAAAGGTCATCGAACACATCCGAAAAAACTCGCGCTCGGGGTAGCCTTCGGCCAGCGACGCCAGCTCGAAGAAGGGGGCGGATAGGCGTGCTAATCGCCTCCCTGGTCGTACTGCGCGAAGCCGTAGGAGTCCAGCGAGTGCCGATCGATCTTGGTGAAGACCAGGGCCGTGACCGAGGTGACGCTGCCCTTGCGCAGGGCGCGAGAAGCAGCCTCGAGGGTGCTGCCCGAGCAGTAGATCCCGTCGATCAGGAGGATTCGCTTCTCCTTGACCGCGTCGGGGCTGATCACGTTCATGCCCCCGCGCGAGCCGTCCACCGAGCGCTCCGAGTACTCGGAGATGAGGCCGTAGCGGTTGAGGATGCCGATGGCCCGCGGGATGTTGGTCAGCTGGCTGATCCAGTCCACCAGGAGCGACGAGGGATCGTAATCGGAGAGCACCCGGCTCGAAGGCACCGGCACCAGGAGGTCGATGTCCTTGATCTCGGGGGTCGCCAGGATGAAGGCCTGCGCCCAGCGCGCCAGGCTATCGACCAGGTACCACTGCTTACGGTACTGGTAGCGATAGATCGCCTCGCCTAGAAGGGTCCGGGCACCGTCGGGCTGGTTGTAGGTATGGATGGCGTAGCCCGCGTCCCAGTCACCCTGCAATGCGATCATGGCACACCCCCTCCTCGCTCCTGCAAGCCTATCGACTCTAGATCGGAAGCAAGCGAGCCAGTAGGAAGGGATCGCCGAAAAGTTTCGTCAGGGGCGCTAAAACGCCTTTACGAAAGGCTTCACCACCCCGCGATGGACCGAGAAGATGGCGGCCTCGTCGATCCAGGCGGCGGTGAAGTCGCTGAGGTGGGTGCTGGTGACGAAGGTCTGGACGTCGGGGCCGATCGCCGCCAAGAGCGCGTTCTGGCGCCGGATGTCGAGCTCGGCGAGCACGTCGTCGAGCAGCAAGAGGGGCGGCTCGTCCAGATCCTGCCGGAACACGTCCAGCTCCGAGAGCTTGAGCGCGAGCACCACCGTACGCTGCTGGCCCTGGGAGGCGTAGGCTCGCGCGTCGTACCCGTCGATGCTCAGCGCCAGATCGTCCCGGTGCGGGCCGCTCAGGGTCTGGCCGCGGGCAATCTCCTTGGCGCGGTTTTCTCGCAGCTCCGAGAGGAAGGCCGTCTCGTAGTCGCGGCCCTGCAAGTCCACCGAGGGGACCAGCCGAATGCCCAGCTCCTCGTTGCCCTTCGCGATCTCGCGGTGCCAGTGGACCGCGCGCGGCGTCAGCTTCTCGATGAGCTCCTCGCGCTTGTGCCACAAGAGGACGGCGTAGTGGGCGAGTTGCTCGTCCCAGATGGAGAGCTGATCGGCCGAGCCGCCTTCCGCGATCTGGCGCAGGACGTTGTTGCGCTGGGTCAGGACCCGGTTGTAGTGGTGCAGGGCCTGGTAGTAGGTGGGCGCCAGCTGCATGAGGATGCCGTCCAGGTAGCGACGGCGATCGGCGGGAGCACCCTTGACCAGTTGCAGGTCGTTGGCCGCGAACAATACGACCATGACCCGGCCCAGCAGGTCCGAGACCCGACGCTGGTAAGCGCCGTCCACCCGCACGGCGCGGCGGCCGTTGGCCTTGAAGAGAATGTCGATGGCGGTGGGGCCCACCTCGCGCTCGGAAACCGAGCGGATGATCGCGGCGTCCTGGTGCCAGCGGATCAGCTCCTGATCCTTGCTGGTGAAAGGCGAGCTGCCCGTGGCCAGGATGGCGATCGCCTCGAGCAAGTTGGTCTTGCCCTGGGCGTTGTCCCCGAGAAAGATGGTCTTGTGCCGATCGAAGACCAGCTCCAGCTCGGAGTAGTTGCGGAAATTCTCTAGGCACAAGGATTTGAGGAACATGGCTCCATTATAGCGCCCGCGGCTATTGCGTTAAGAAAGCGCGGGGCCCCTGTCGGGACCCCGCGCTGCGGTTGAAATCAGCGGCTTAGCTGCGGATGGGCATCAGGATGCACGAGTAGGTCGGATCCTCGGTGCTCTGGACCAGGGCCGGGGCCAGGGGACCGTTGAGCGAGAGCTTGACGGTCTCGCCTTCGAGGACCTTGAGCGAGTCGAGCATGTAAGTCGCGTTGAAGGCGATCTTCACGTCCTCGCCGTCGAACTCGACGGGCAGGTGCTCGTCGCCCTCGCCCAGATCCGCCGCGTTGGCCTGGAGGTGCAGATCCCCCGCCTTGAAGTTGAGGTTGACGACCTTGGCCTCGCGCTCCGAGGCCATGATGCTGACGCGCTCGACCGCGCTCTGGAGCAGGTGACGGTCGATCAGGATCTCGTAGGCGAAGGAAGTGGGGATGATCTGGCCGTAGGGGGGGAACTGACCGTCGATCAGGCGCGAGGTCAGGTAGCGATCGCCCACCGAGAAGAGGATCTGGTTCTGGACGACGGCCACGTTCACCGCCTCGGCGTCGGCGCCGCTCAGAAGGCGCGCGAGCTCCGCCATGGCGCGGGCCGGCACGATGACCTTGAGCTCGCCCTGGGTCCCCACGTCCCACTTGCGCCAGGCCAGACGGTAGCCGTCGGTTGCGACCACCTCGAGCGCGCCGTTGGCGAGCTGCAGGTAGAGGCCGCTGATCACGCTCTTGTCGTCCTTGGCCGCGGCGAACGAGGTCTGACGGATGCCCTTGGCGAGCTGATCACCCGCCAGCTGGACCATGGTGGCCGCGGGGCTGATCTCGGGCAGCTTGGGGAACTCGTCGGCGGGCAGGCTGGGCAGGACGAAGCGCGAGCGGGCGCACTGCACGGTGGCGCGGACGTCGTCGCTGCCGACCGAGAAGGCCACGTCGCTGTTGGGCAGCTTGTTGATGATCTCGGAGAGCTGGCGGGCCGCCAGCGTGATGGCGCCCGAGGTCTGGACCTGAGCGGGCACGCGGGCCTCGATCCCGACTTCCAGGTCGGTCGCGGTGATCTTGAGGCTGTCGCCCTCGGTCGCGATCAGGATGTTGCTCAGAATGGGGAGGGGCCCGCGGCTCGCCACGGCACGCTGCACCGCTTGAATGCCCTTGGAAAAGTCGTCACGCGTACAAGTGAACTCCATTGCCTCTCCTGAATCTCCCGTCTTGCGATCGATCGTGCGAACCAAAATTCTACCCGATTTTTCCGTGCTTGGTAAGGGCGAATGCCCATCTCAAGGGGTTTTTCGGGCTTGCTTGATCGATCGTTTAAGGGATCCCTGAGAGATCAATAAATAGATCCCGTAATAGTAAGGGGAGTGGAACATGTGGATAACTCCCGGATCCCGGGCAGGCACAGGGATCCGAGGAGTGGACGGAGGAGCGGAGAAGTCGCTGAGTTGTCCCCAGTGGATAACTCAGCGCAAGCAGGGGCCGATCATGTTCACTCCTTGTCCACAGGCATGAAGCGGCTTATCCCATGGCTTTCAACAGGGCGCAAACCCCCGTGACAACTCCGTTTCGGAGAGATATCAACATGTTCTCCACAGGCGAGTTATCCCCATGGCCCCGAAAACGAAGCGGTAGCGGCGGATCATGCCGGATCGGCCCCATGAGTTCTCCACAGCCTCTGGGGATAAGATCGAACCTCTTCCCCTCCTCTTCCGCACTTTATCCCCAGGGTTCTACACAGGCGTCCCCAGGTTATCCACAATTCCCTCCCTCGCTTATCCACACCATGGGGACAAGTTGTCCACATAACACCCGAACGGAGCGGATAACCCCCGATCAATCTTCAAGAAAGATCACGATCGCCTCAAAGCCAGTTGTGACGCCCCTCACGCCGATTTTTCGAACAGTGGTTTCAATTTGCCCCAGACCCCAAAAACCCTTGACAGCTTGAAATTCCCCACCACATCCCCAAGTTTTCCACAAAGTTATCCACAGCCCGCCTGTTGAAAACTCCCACAGGACGGGGAGATCACGGCTCCAAACATGTTGATCGATCCTTAATCGCGTGATAAACTCGCGGAGACTGACGAGGCCTCTGGCCCCGGTCATTGAGGAGTTTGAACGCCCCGCGAGACCCGCTCGTCCAGGGGTTGTCTGCAAAAGGGGATCACAAAAGATGGCTCAACAAGCACTGACCTTCCGTCACGGTGGCAAGAAGCGCAAGCGCGCGAAGACTCACGGCTTCCTGGTGCGCATGAGCACCAAGAACGGCCGCCGCGTCATCAAGGCGCGCCGCGCCAAGGGCCGCGCTCGCCTCGCGGGCTAAATCCCGACGCCGTATCGCCTCGTGCTTCCCTCGGGTGCCCGCCTCCGTCGTGCCGGTGAATTCCGTGCCACATACGAGGGAGGACGTGCTTATCCCGACGCCCTGGCGGTGCTACACGTCCAAGCGCTTTCGGACCGGCCTGACACTTGTCAGGTCGGTTTCTCGGTAGGGAAGAAAGTCGGCAACGCCGTCGTGCGCAACCGGGTCAAGCGCCGCTTGCGGGCGATCATCGCCACCCTCCTGCCCGAGATCGTACCGGGCCACCGTCTCATCCTCAGGGCTCGCAGCCGCGCGGCTGAGGCCGACTTCGAGACCCTCGAGAAGGCAGTCAAGCGCCTGCTCGATCGGGCTTCGCTGCGTCCTCGCTCGGTTGTGGACACGCCGGAGGCGACCCCCTAGACTTTCTGAGGGTTGTGAGACGATGGAGGCGGCAAAGGCGATGAGAGCCCTGTTGATTGGCACAATGACTGCGCTGATCCGGGTGTACCAGCTCTTCTCGCGGATGACGCCCCGGCGTTGCCGGTACCACCCCACCTGTTCGCAGTACGCGCTGGAGGCCATCACCGGGCACGGCCCGCTCAAAGGTCTCTTGCTCGCAACCTGGCGCCTCTTGCGGTGCCACCCCTGGACCCCAGGGGGTTACGACCCGGTGCCTCCGGCACCGCTTAGGAGACCTGAGTGAACCCGATCGACTTTCTAAGCCACCAGATGATGATCCCCATCCTCAACGCCTTCTACGCGTTCACGCACTCGTACGGCCTGGCGATCATCCTTCTGACGGTGACCATCAAGGCGGCGCTCTTCCCCTTGACCGCCAAGCAGTTCAAGGCCAGCCGCCAGATGCAGGCCCTCCAGCCCAAGCTGGTGGAGCTCCAGGCCAAGTACAAGGACAAGCCCGAAGAGCTCCAGGCCAAGATGATGGAGTTCTACAAGGACCACAACGCGAACCCCTTCAGCAGCTGCCTGCCCATGCTGATCCAGCTGCCCTTCCTGTTCGCGCTCTACTCCTCGCTCGGCAACAAGGAGTTCCAGGCCCAGATCGCCCACAAGAGCTTCCTGTTCATCCAGAACCTCGCGGCGGTGGGCGTCCTGCCCGGCAAGGATCACGCCGGGGTGCCCCACGGTCTGCTCTGGGACAACCTGCTCCTGGTGCTCTTCTTCGGCCTCTCGACCTACGTGATGCAGAAGACCATGACCACCAACCCCGACGACCCCATGCAGAAGCAGATGCTCACCATGATGCCCATCATGATGACCGTCATGTTCCTCTTCTTCCCCCTGCCGTCGGGCATCCTCCTCTACATCGCCGTCTCCAACATCATCACCTTGGGCCAGAACCTCGTCCTGATGCGGGCGAATCCCCTCCCCGCGGGCGCTCCTTCGGTCCCGGCTTCCAAGGCCGTGATCGACACCACCCCGACGGTCATCAAGGACGATTCTTCCAAGTCCGATAAGAAGTAAGCAGCAGGAAAGAGAGGCTCCACCGGTGGAACAGATCGAGCACGTCGGAAAGACTTATCAGCAGGCCCTCGATGAGGCCCTCGACATCCTTCAGCGCGAACCCGAGGAGGTCGAGATCGAGGTCCTCGAAGAGGGCCCGAAGGGGACCAAGCTGCGCCTGGTGGTGCGGCCCGAGTTCGACGAGGCGCAGGACTGGCTGCTCGACATCCTCGATGAGATGGAGCTCGACTGCTCGGTGGGGCTGATCTTCGACGAGGAGTCGATCACCTTCCACATCGAGACCGAGGACGACGCGGGGATGCTGATCGGCCGCAAGGGCCAGACCCTGGATGCCCTCCAGTACCTTCTCAACGTTGCCTACGGCCCCAAGATCGGCAAGCGCCTGATCGTGGACGTCCACGACTACCGCAAGCGCCACCACGAGAAGCTGGTGGAGCAGGCCCTCGACGCGGTCGATCGGGTCCGCGAGACGGGCCGCTCGCTGCGCCTGCCGCCCATGGGCGCCGCCGACCGCAAGGTCGTCCACAACGAGATCCTGGCCTTCCCCGACATGGAGACGGGCAGCCAGGGCGAGGAGCCCAACCGCTACGTGGTGGTCCACCTCAAGCGCGCGGGGGCCCCGCGACGCGCCTTCTAGGACCTCGATGATCCTCTTCGACACCATCGCCGCCATCGCGACCCCGCCGGGCACCGGCGGGGTCGGCATCGTTCGGCTCAGCGGGCCCGAGAGCCTTTCGATCGCCCAGGCCCTCTTCCGCACTACGACGGACCGCCCGCTCGATCCTCCCCTGGAGGCACGCGAGGGCAAGTCCCTCCACGTGGGCCGGGTCGTGTCTCCCCAGACGGGCGAGACCCTCGACGAGATCGTCATGCTCGTCTTCCGGGCGCCGCGCTCCTACACCACCGAGGACGTGGTCGAGCTCCAGTGCCATGCGGGACCGGCCGTCATGCAGCGGATCCTGGCCGCGGTTCTCTCCCGGGGCGTGCGCCTCGCGGCGCCGGGCGAGTTCACCAAGAGGGCCTTCCTCGGCGGGCGGATCGATTTGACCCAGGCCGAGGCCATCGCGGACGTGTCGAGCGCGCGCACCGAGCGCGCCCTGGCAACAGCCCTCGGCCAGCTCGAAGGACGCCTCGCCCAGGCCACCCGCTCCCTGAGGGATCCCATCAAGCTCCTGCTGGCCGAGCTGGAGGCCTCCATCGACTTCCCCGACGAGATCGATCCGCCGCCAGACGCCCGGATGCGCGAGACCCTCGGGGCCCTCATCGCCCAGGCCGAGCACCTGCTTGCGACCGCCGACGGCGGACGCCTCTTGCGCGAGGGGGCGTCGCTCGCCATCGTGGGGCGCCCCAACGTGGGCAAGTCGAGCCTGCTGAACGCGCTCCTGCAAGCCGAGCGGGCTATCGTGACCGACATCGCGGGCACCACCCGCGACGTGCTGGAGGCGGGGCTCGCCATCAAGGGGGTCCCCTTCCGCGTCCTGGACACGGCGGGGATCCGGGACGAGGGGGCCGACGTGGTGGAGCGCCTCGGCATCGAACGCTCGAAGGAGGCCCTCGCGGAGGCCGACGTGCGGCTGGTGGTGCTGGATGCGGGCGCGGGGCTCACCCCCCACGACGAAGAGATCCTGGAGGCTTCCCGCTCGGCGGGGCCGACCGTGGTGACCTTGAACAAGATCGATCGTTACCCGGAGGTGGAGATCGCGCTTCCCGAGGGCGTTTTGGCCCTGCGGATCTCGGCGGCGACGGGGTCGGGGCTGGCGGATCTGGAACAGGCGATATATGATTTGACCTTGGGAGCGGCGTTATCGCCGATTGCCTCGGTCGCAATCAACGCGCGGCACCAGTCCGCGCTCGCGCGCGCCCGAGAGAGCCTGGAGAGGGCCCTCGAGAGCGTTTCGCGCCAGATGCCGGCCGACTTCGTCGCGATCGATCTGAGGGCTGCAATGGAAGCCCTGGGTGAGATCACCGGCGAGGACCTCAAAGAGGAGGTAATCGATCACATCTTCGCACGCTTTTGCGTGGGAAAATAAATAGCAAGCAGGGGTTATCCCTCGCTTACTTAATTGTGACGATAACGATAGGGTTTTACCCCGTTCATGGCGGAAGTTGCTGATAATTTCGGGTCTTTTACAAAACGTAAAAAGGCTCGCGGCATAAACTCGAAATCATTCTGTTATACTTTTTGAGGAATTCAGTCAAAAAACTCAAGGCTGATGCACCTTGTACCCAACTCAGCAACGTCGGCCCGATCTAGCAAGCGATCCGTCATCCGCTATCGGCATCCTTGAGCGACCGGAGGTTATGCGTGGAAAGTACTCGTAAGTGGTCGTTGACCCCGCAGGAACGTGAAAAGCTCGTCCACGAGTTTATCCCCCTGGTGAAGAAGATTGCGCGCGGTCTCGCCCGCCGCAGCACGGATCCCGTCGAGGATCTGATCCAGGTCGGTTCCATCGGCCTCCTGGAGGCCATCGATCGCTACGAGCTGGGTCACAACACCGAGTTCAAGACCTACGCCGTCCACTACATCACCGGCCACATCCGCCACTACCTGCGCGATCGTCAGAACCTCCTGCGCGGCCCCCGCGCCCTCCAGGAGCTCTCGTACCGCCTGAGCGTCGTGACCGCGAACCTCTCGCACGAGCTCGGCCGCGAGCCGACCAACCAGGAGCTCGCCGACCAGCTCGAGATCACCGTCCACCAGATCGACGAGGTCAAGCAGTACGACAACCGCGTCTCGGTCTACTGGCTCGATCAGGAAGGCCGCAGCGACGACGACGACACCCGTACCCTGCTGGACACCCTGATGGATCCGCGCTCGCAGCGCGACGGTCAGGGGGATCTGGACGAGCGCCTGCTTCTCAAGGAGGCCATGGGCCGCCTTTCCAAGCAGCAGCAGGAGCTGCTCGAGATGCGCTACTTCCAGGACATGACCCAGGCCGAGGTCGCCCGCCGGCTCGGCGTCTCCCAGATGGAGATCTGCCGCCGCCTCAAGCGCGCCGTCAAGCAGCTGCAGAACATCCTCTGCCCCCCGACCGCCGCGCAGGCCTAGCTGGTAACCAAAACGCCGAAGGCCCCCTCCGACGAGGGGGGCCTTTCCCATGGGCTGGACTTCTTGGGTGAACGTTAGCGCAAGCTTAATGGTTGAATAACCGACTTCAGGCGGTGATCGGGCGATAACTCCGGTAGTAGGAGGAACGCCCATGTCAGTTGCGAGGCTTGGATCTTACAACCAGATTCTCCAGTCGCTGCGCCAACTGCTGGCGGGTGCTCCGAGTCAGCAGCCTTCGAGCGCGCCGGCGGCTCCCAAGCCTCCTGTTTCGACCCTCGGGCGCGACGTCTTCATCTCCTCGCTCTCCGTGCCGGCCGCGCCCAAGGCGCCCCTCTCGGCCGATCCCAACACCTTCTTCTTCAGCCAGGTCCTCGATTCGCGCTGGAACCCCAACGCCACCGACGGCAACACCAACTGCGGTCCCGCGAGCCTCGCCATGGCCCTCAAGGCCCTGGGCCTCAAGCCGCCCGGCCTGATCGACGCCAAGAACCCCGAGGCCTGGATCGACCGGACCCGCATGGCGATGGAAGGGGACATGGACGACTTCAAGTTGACGTCGGACGACGACGTGCTGCGCGGGGCCGTCGCGAGCGGCGCCAAGGCCGAGAAGGTCTACGGCCTGGCAGGAGTCGAGGCAGCGATCGCCCAGGGCAAGCCCGTGGTGCTCGCCGGCAACCCGATCGCCTACGAAGGACGCTTCACCGATAGCCAGTACGCCAAGTTCGACGGCGGTCACTTCATCCTGGTGACGGGCATCCAGGGGGACAAGGTCAGCATCAACGATCCCCAGTCCCGCGTCGGCAGCCTCACCATCTCGCGCGCCGAGCTCGCCCAGTACATGGGTTTCCAGGGCTGGAACGTGGGGGTTGCGGTCTCGAAGTAGGGGCTCGCTTTAGAGCCCGCTGCGGCTCTTGATGGCTTCGCGGTCGAAGGCGTACTTGGTCCGGCGTCGCCACTCGCTTGCGATCGACCATTGCTGGAGGGGGGCGGTCTTCATCAGGACTCGCAAGCGGATGCTGTTCTCTTCGAACGCCTGAATTCCCGCGATCTCCGGGAGCGCGAGCACGTCGTTCGGGCGTTCTTCCCAGAGCTTGCGCCCTTCCTCCATCATCAAGCTCAGCGCATGATCCACGTCGGCGTCGTAGGCGACCCCGAGTTCGAGGACGGCACGGGCCCACTCCTTGGAGCGGTTCGAGACGATCTTGATGCTGCCGTTGGGGATGGTGATGAGCTCGCCGGCGGTGTTGCGCAGCTGGGTGATGCGCAGGTTCATGCGCTCGACCAGGCCGCTCTTGCCGTCGATGTCCACCACGTCGCCCACCCCGTACTGGTCCTCGAACAGGATGAAGAAGCCCGAGATCACGTCCTTGACGAGGCTCTGGGCGCCGAAACCGACCGCGAGGCCGACGACCCCGGCGCTCGCCAGGATCGGTGTGATGTTGATGCCGACGGCCGCGAGCACCGAGAGGGTGGTCGCGAAGAGGACCACGGCCCTGAGGGTGCTGCGCAGGATGGTGGTCAGCGTCAGGCTGCGCTGGGCGCGGCGCGGGCTCTGATCGGCGCGCGAGGAATCCTGGAGGGCGCCCTGAATTCGGTCGATCAGGGCGGTGCCGAGGCGTAGCGCCACGAAGGCGAGCCCGATGGTGACGAGGATGCCGATGCCGCGCGTGGTGGCCCAGGTGAGGGCGGCCTCGTCGAGGCGATCGATGGCTCGGGGCAGGGTAGCGAGGGTGGAGGGTGAGATCGTTCCTAGCATGACCTCTTTGTACCCGGAGTCCACTCGTTGGACGCGCCGGGTTCGCAGGAGGGCTAGAACGAGAGCGAGAGGCGGCCGCCGATCTCGGTCAGGGTGCTCGCGTAGGGCGTGCCGGGAGGCTGGTTGAGGCCGTAGACGGGGCCTTGGGCCACGTGGAGGTCCAATTGGGCCAGCCCCAGGTCGAGGGCGACGCCCGCCTGCGGCATGTAGCCGTAGGGATTGCCCGTGACGTAGCTCGGCTGCTGGAAGGGGAAGGCGTAGTGGCCGACGATCCCCGCGTAGGGGGTGAGGGGGCCCAGGGGCAGCTCGAAGTTCGCGCTCGCTTGCCCGACGCCGTAAGTGTAGGTCTCGCCCCGGCCGTCCTTGAGGTAGGCGCCGCCCGCCTCGAAGTTCAGCCTCAAGAAGCGCGTGGGGCCTCCGAACCAGATGAGCGGTACGAAGGCGCCGCGCGCTTCGAGGGTGTCGTTTCCCGCCTTGAGGGCGAGCGTGCGGTAGCCGATGGGCAGGGTGTACTGCAGCTCGGCCTGGGCGGGCGCGGCAAGCGCGCTCACCAGGGCGATCGCTGCGGCTACCGCGGCGGGACGCGACATGGCTATTAGAACCGCTCGAGGTGGTAGACGACGACGGTGGGCTCGTTGGGCGTCTCGGTGACGTCCTTCTTGATGATGCGGTACTTGCCGGCGGGCTTGGTCGTCATGTCCAGGTCTTCCAGGTTGACGAGGTTGCCGACCTTGCCGTCGAAGTCGAGCTCGAGCTCGTACTTGCCCTCATCCCCCTTGAACATGATGATGGCGCGGGTGTCCTTGAGCTGAGGCATGAAGTCCGTCCTGTATGAGTGGTAGGGCGCTAACGGCCTCTATCATAGCAAAGGGGCGCGATCCCGGCGAGATCGGGTGACTGGACTCACGGATCGGCTTGCTTCACCGGGCTAAGGTGGCCTCGACGCCCTTCTTCATGCACCTGCGAGGATCCTTCATGTCTCGTCATCTGCTTTCGATGGTTCTCGTCGTCACCGCCCTCGCGGTCTCGCCGGCCGTGGCCGTCGCCGCCGAGCAACCGACCCTCTCGAACCCCAACGGCCTGGGCCTGAGCGTCTCGACCCTGGCGGGCTCGGGCATCACTTACCGGCGCTGGTTGGACAACGGCGTGGGCTTCCAGGTGGCGGGGGTCCCCTTCATGGGCCTGAAGGACGACGGATCTCTCGGTGGCTTCTACAACATCGGGGCCCAGGTCATGTACGCGCCGCTTCGCTTTGACAGCGTGGCCTTCTACGGCTTGCTGGGGGCCGGGGTGGGCAACAACCTCTACGCCGGGCGCAGCGACGCAGGGATCGCGCCGGGCGTCGGCATGGACTGGTCCCTTTCGCCGAACTTTGCCCTGGTCGCAGCCCTCGGCTATACGGTCTCCATGACCCAGACCCTGAGCCCGCGCCGGACGACCTACGGCCTCTCGCCCGGCTTCACGGTCGGCGGCCTGGTCTGCTTCTAATCGGACGGGCCTTCTCGAACATCGGCTGAAGAATCACGTTTCGCGCATCAGACCGCCTCGCCCTGCCGAGGCGGTCTGGCTTTTGTGAGGATGTCGTGTGTTTCTTGGTGGGTTTGTTTTTATTGTATAGTTATAAGACACTAAAAAAATCATACTTCGTTTCATTGCACGCTTGGAGGCCCCATGAAAGCCGTCTTTACTCGATCCTCCTTGCTCTTGGCGTTGGCCATGGTTGGCTGTGTCACCCCCACCCCTCTCTGGGATACACCGGCCGGCCATGTCGCCGAGCAGGAAACCGGGGCTCTCAAGGTCGAGCTCGGGGCGTTTCGCCCCAAGATCACGGTCAGCTCCTTCCAGGCCCAGGCGCTTCCCGTCGCGACGATCACCCAGGCGCGTCTTACGGTGCGCGGGCATGGGATCGCGACGCCCCTGGTCATGACCGTGCCGGTGAGCAACGGCATCGCGAGCGCCGAGATCCAGAACATTCCCGTTGGCCCCAACCGTCTCATCACGGCCGAAGGGCTCGATACGAACGGTAGTGTGGTGCCCGGGGCGCTGATCCGGGCGATCGCCACCGTGCAGCGAGGGGCGGGCATCGTTTCGCTCACCTGGCATTCGACCCCGGCCGGGAGCGTCGTGGAGCGCCTCCTGGAAAGCGATCTCGCAGCGGGCACGACGCTCGCAAGCTCGGTTTCCGCCAACGACTTGCAAGCGCTGGTCTTGCAGTTGTTGAGTTTGCAGCCGCCCCAGGTGGCGGGTGAGTGGCATCCGAGCTTGATCAAGGCGGAGGCGATCGCCGCCCGGATCCGCGCGAGCAACGGGGCCATCCCTGCCGCCGAGCAGGCATTCATCGCGCAACCGGCCACCCTGCACCTCCAGATCAAGGGCCTCGCCGTGGGCCGCACCCTCAAGGCGCGGGTCAACGACCCGGCCTCGCGGATCCTGGTCGATCTCGGAAACGGCTCCTACCAGTTGCCGTCCATCACGCCGGGGACCTGGACGATGGTCTTCGAGTCCCCCGACTTCGGGGTGGAGAGCGCCGAGGCGATCTTCGGCGAGGGGGCCTCGCGCAGCGTGGTCGTGGACTACTCGGGTAGCGAGCTGGCGACGGTGGACTTCGGTCCGGAGGCGACCGCCTCGGGTGGCGTTTCTTGGCCCACCCCCGCTCCTTCGCCTTGGCCTACCTCCACGCCCAGCCCCACACCTGCACCAACTTCGACCCCCGCCCCCACGCCTCTTGGCGACGCCTTCTACAACCTCCTCATCCGGTTTGATCAGTAGTCTTTAAGGAGCACGAGAAATGACCATGATGCGATACAAGTCCTGGGCGGGGATTGCCCTGAGCATGGCCCTGCTGACCGGATGCGTGGCGGCTCCGGCGCTGATCAAGACCCAGATGCCCACGGTCGTGGGCGAGACCTACGCCTACAACCCGAACCAGCCGGAATACCAGGAGATCATCCCGGTCGGCAAGGACGTGAGCATTCCCCAGGGCAAGGCGGCCATGACCCTGTTCGTCGTGATCCCGCAGAAGCAGCCCCCCAAGGACGAGCGCAACTCGCAGTACATCGAGTTCAGCAACATCCGCCGGGTGGACGTGACCATCACGGGTGAGAACATCGTCCATCCGGTGACGACCTCGATCAACGTCTCGAGTGGCGTCTCGGCGGCGGGCACCGTGGTGCTCCCGGCGGGCCGCAACCAGATCATCACGGCGGTGGGCAGGGATGGCAACGGCAATGTCATCTCGACGGTCAAGGGCGTGGCGACGAGCATAGCCGGTCAGGTCGTGAACGCTGAGGCCAAGTTTGGTACCACTCCGTTGGCTGAGGTGATGGGGGCCCTGAGTCCCTCGGTAGCACCCACCGTCAACATGGCGGCCATCAGCGGGGTGATCAACCCCATCCTGAACCCCACCACCAACAACGGGGTGGTGACCTACGCGACCCACCCGACCTTCGTGAACCCGACGCCCATCGTGAACGCGATCAACGCCCTCATCACGAACGGGGTCCAGCCGGGCGCCATCACGACGGGCACCATCCTGGACCAACTCGGTGGTGCGCAGCCCATCTACACGCCGAGCATGGTGACGGTGCGCTTGCTGGATCCGCAGGGGCAGGTCTACCCCCTGCCCAGCACGAATGCCATTAATGCGAATGCGGAAGATCGGGACGGGGATGGGCTCGCGGACGGCTCGAATTTTTCGTCGGGCCGTTACTATGGCTACATCGGTAGCATCACGCTCTCAGATCCCCTCTCTTCGGAGAATCGATATTTTGACAGCGGCCAGTCCCAGACCAGCATCGGCAACATCGCTCCAGGAACCTATCAGTTGACCTATTATAGTGACAGGGTGTCGTCGAAGCCGTGGATCGTCCTGCCTTACCAGAAAACGGCCACCGTGAGCGTGGCGGCGGGCAGTAACCAGACGGTCGATATCCGCCTGGTGGACGTCTCGAAGCCGGTCTCGGTCGAGGCGACAGGGAGCTTCAGCAGCCGAGCTGATTATGGGGCCTATGAGTGGCATCGCTTCTCGACAGCGCCAAACCTGGTCTACCGCATCAGCTACGACGCCACACAGTCGGGATGGTATGGCAGCCCGAAGACCATGATGATCTTCGATCAGAGCGGGGCTCAGCTGTTCCAGAGCCCCGGTGACGCGACGGGCTCCTATACCTTCGCCTCGGCTGCGAGCAACAGCCTCTACGTCTACACTTTCTTCGGTGACACCCGGGTGGATGTGACGACCGAAACCCTGGGGGCCAGCCAGTCCCTTTACAACACGACTATCCAATACGGTCAGTAATCACTTTAAGCAAGGCAAGGGCGGATCCTCAAACGGGGATCCGCCCTTGCCTTGCTCCTTATCACCCCATGAAAAACGAGCGGGCGGTCCGATTCGGACCGCCCGCTCGTTAGACGTTGATGCTTACTTCGAGACGGCCTGGAAGGCGTCGATGCGGCCGTTGCCGAAGTACTTGTCGTAGCCCTTGTCGCCGAGATCGGCGGTGCTGGCTTCGACGATCTTCTTGACCTCGGCGGGCGCCATGCCGGGGTGCTGGCTGCGGATCAGGCCGCAGAGACCGGCGACCAGGGGAGCCGCCATCGAGGTGCCCGAGAGGCTCGCGTAGCCGTCCTTGCCGCCGCCGATGGTGACGGGGTAGCTGGGGAAGGTCGAGAGGATGTCGCTGCCGGGGGCCGAGACGCTCATCCAGTTGCCGAAGTTCGAGAAGTTGGAACGGGCATCGCCCTTGGCGGTCGAGCCCACGGCGATGACGCCGGGGAAAGCAGCGGGGAAGCGCTTGCGCTCGATGTTGTTGTTGCCCATGGTGGCCACGACGACGACCTTCTTCTCGAGGGCATAGGCGACGGCCTTGCCGAGGGTCTCGTTCTCGTCGTAGAAGCCGAGGCTCATGTTGATGACGTCGGCGCCGTGGTCGACGGCCCAGATGATGCCGTCAGCGACCGAGCCGGCCGAGCCGGTGCCGTCACCCAGCACCTTGACGGGCATGATCTTGCTGTTGGCAGCGAGGCCCGCGATGCCGAGGCCGTTGTTGGTCGAGGCGGCGGCGATGCCCGCCACGTGGGTGCCGTGGCCCACGTCATCCTTGGGAGCCTGGCCGGGGGTCACCGAGTTGTAGCCGGGGACCAGCTTGCCCTTGAGGTCGGGGTGATCGAGGTCGAGACCCGAGTCGACGATGGCGATGGTGACCTTCTCGCTGCCCATGGTCTTATCCCAGGCGGCGTTCGCGTTCACGGTGTCGAGGGCGTACTGCTGGCCGCGCGAGGGGTCGTTGACCTTGACCTCGTCCATCATCAGAGCGCGGTCGAGCTCGGCGTGAGCGACCGATGCGTCACGGCGAAGCTTCGCGACGAAGGCCTCGGGATCCCCCGAGATGGTGACGACGGCCGAGCCGATCGACGAGAGCGAGCGCTTGACCTTGACGCCGTTGCGGCGCTCGAAAGCCGAGAAGTCGGCCGTGCGGGTCTTGAAGGAGACGAGGACCTGCTTCTTGGAGACGCCGTCGGCCCGGAATTCCTCGGGGTTGAGGCGCATGGGGTTCTGGACGGTCGAGGTCTTGGTGATCGCGTCACCGCCGAAGCCGCAGCCCGTCAGGCCCATGGTGACCGAGGTGATGCCGAGCAGGGCGATGAGAAGCTTCTTTTGCACGTCGACTCCTTCACGAGATAACAAGCGAGAGCGGGTGGGGCGGGCTACGCCCTGGTTGGTTAAGTTATAGGGTTAAGGTGATTTAATCTTGCGTTAAATTTCAAATAATTTCCAGCGATCGCGCCAGGGGCCGCACGGCAGCTCTCGCCTTGCTGTGAATGCCGTGCGATCGTACAATGGCCCTGCTTTCCTAACATGTGAGGTGCCCTTTCATGTCGACCGCCACGCCGACCCAGTCCCCCGAGCTCGCCGATCTGCTCGCGGGCAAGACGCGCATCCCCCTCCGCGCCCCGCGCGGCACCCAGCTCAACTGCAAGGGCTGGGTCCAGGAGGCCGCCCTGCGGATGATGCTCAACAACCTCGATCCCGAGGTGGCCGAGCATCCCGATGAGCTGGTGGTCTACGGCGGATCCGGCAAGGCGGCCCGCAACTGGGAGAGCCTGCGTGCCATCGCCCGCACCCTCATGACCCTCGAGAACGACGAGACCCTCTTGGTCCAGTCCGGCAAGCCGGTCGGCGTCTTCCGCTCCCACGCGGACGCTCCCCGGGTGCTGCTCGCCAACTCCAACCTGGTGCCCGCCTGGGGCAACTGGGAGCACTTCCGCAAGCTCGAGGCCGAGGGCCTCATGATGTTCGGGCAGATGACCGCGGGCAGCTGGATCTACATCGGCACCCAGGGCATCCTCCAGGGCACCTACGAGACCTTCGCGGCCTTGGCGCGCAAGCACTTCGGCGGCACCCTCAAGGGCAAGCTGACCGTCACTGCGGGCCTCGGCGGCATGGGCGGCGCCCAGCCTCTTTCGGTCACCATGAACGAAGGCGTGGTCATCGCCGTCGAGATCGATCCCACCCGCATCCAGCGCCGCATCGAGAAGGGCTACTGCGAGATGGTCGCCGAGTCCGTCGAGGAGGCGCTCGACCAGGCCCGCGGCGCCATGGAGGCGGGCATCCCCCGCTCCATCGCCCTCCTCGGCAACATCGCCGAGGTCCTTCCCAAGCTCCTCAAGCTGGGCGTCGTCCCCGACGTGGTGACCGACCAGACCTCGGCCCACGACCCGCTCACCGGCTACATCCCCGTCGGCCACACGTTGGAGACCGCAGCCGCCCTGCGCGCCAAGGACCCCGAGGCCTACATGGAGCAGGCCCGCGAGTCCATGGCGATCCACGTGCGCGCGATCCTCGAACTCCAGAAGAAGGGCGCCATCGCCTTCGACTACGGCAACAACCTGCGTCAGGTAGCCAAGGACCGCGGCGTCTCGAACGCCTTCGACTACCCCGGCTTCGTGCCCGCCTACATCCGTCCCCTGTTCTGCGAGGGCAAGGGCCCCTTCCGCTGGGCGGCGCTTTCGGGCGATCCCGCGGACATCGCGCGGATCGACGCGCTCATCCTCGAGGAGTTCGCCGACAACGAGGCGCTCTGCCGCTGGATCAAGCTCGCCGGCGAACAGGTGCAGTTCCAGGGCCTGCCCGCCCGCATCTGCTGGCTGGGCTACGGCGATCGCGCCCGCCTCGGCCGTCGCATCAACGACCTGGTCGCCGCGGGCGAGGTCTCGGCCCCCATCGTCATCGGCCGTGACCACCTGGACTGCGGCTCGGTGGCGAGCCCCAACCGCGAGACCGAGGCCATGCTGGACGGCACCGACGCCGTGTCGGACTGGGTCTTCCTCAACGCCATGATCAACTCGGTGGGCGGCGCCAGCTGGGTCAGCCTGCACCACGGCGGCGGGGTCGGCATCGGCTACTCGCAGCACGCGGGCATGGTCATCGTCGCCGACGGCACCCCCGAGGCCGACGCGCGTCTCAGCCGCGTTCTGACCTCGGATCCCGGCATGGGCGTCATCCGCCATGCGGATGCGGGCTATCCTGAAGCGATCGCCTGCGCCGAAGCCAAGGGCGTGCGCCTGCCCATGCGGGAGGCCTAAGGTGAGAGACGCTTCCACCTTCCACGCGGACCTGGTCGTCCGCAACGCGGCTCAGCTGGTCACCATCTCGGGCAGCGGCCGTCCCCGCAGCGGCCATCAGCAGGGCCACCTCGCGATCATCCCCGACGGGGCGGTTGCGATCGCTGACGGTGAGATCATCGCCGTCGGCACCACCGACGAGGTCATGACCAGCGGCGCGGTCGACGCGGACACCGCCGAGATGGACGCCCGCGGCTGCGTCGTCACCCCCGGTTTGATCGACTCGCATACCCACCTGGTCTTCGGCGGCAGCCGCGAGCGCGAGTTCGAGCTGCGCGCCCGGGGCGCCACCTACGCCGAGATCATGGCGGCGGGCGGCGGCATCTACTCGACGGTGAAGAAGACCCGCGAGGCCTCCGCCGATACCCTCTACCGCAAGGCCGAGCGTCACCTCGCGACCATGCTCGCTTACGGCACGACCACCGTCGAGGCCAAGAGCGGCTACGGCCTCGACTTCGACACCGAGCTCAAGCAGCTCGAGGTGCTCGAGAAGCTCAACCGCCACCAGCCCATCGACGTGGTGCCGACCTTCATGGGGGCCCACGCGGTGCCCGAGGGCGAGGACGCCGACGCCTACGTCGACTGGCTCTGCACCGAGGCCATCCCCCGCATCGCCATCCGCGGCCTGGCGCGCTTCTGCGACGTGTTCTGCGAGAAGGGGGTCTTCACCCCCGAGCAGACCGCCAAGATCCTGCGCGCCGCCCAGCGCCAGAACCTCGGGGCCAAGCTGCACGCCGACGAGCTGTGCGACACCGGCGGGGCCATGCTCGCCGCCGAGCTGGGCGCCGTCTCGGCCGACCACCTCCACTGCGCCAACGAGGAAGGCCTCGCCGCCATGGCCAAGAAGGGGGTCGTTGCGACCCTCCTGCCCGGCACGGCGGTCTTCCTCGGCATGCGCGAGCACGCCAAGGCCCGCCGCATGGTCGAGCTGGGCGTGCCCGTGGCGCTCGCGACCGACTTCAACCCCGGCTCGTGCTACAGCGAGTCCATGAGCCTGATGATGTCGTTCGCTTGCACCCAGCTCAAGCTGACCCCCGCCGAGGCCCTGGTCGCTGCGACCATCAACGCGGCCCACGCCGTTTCGCGCGGCCACCACGTCGGCAGCCTGGAAGTCGGCAAGCTGGGCGACCTGGTCCTCTGGGACGCCGACGACTACCGGATGATCCCCTACCACATGGGCGTGAACCTCGTGAAGACGGTCGTCAAGCGCGGCAAGGTCGTCCACCGCGCCGGCGGCATGCCCTCCAAGACTGTTGCGCAGGAAGTCTAGAAAGAAAGGTTGCCAGTTTCAATGTCGAAGCTGATCGAATGCGTCCCCAACTTCAGCGAAGGCCGTCGCCCCGAGGTGATCGAGGCCGTCTGCCAGTCGGTCTCGAACGTGCCCGGCGTGATCCTGCTCGACAAGTCGAGCGACTACGACCACAACCGCACGGTGCTGACCCTGGTCGGCTCCCCTGACGGCCTCAAGACCGCTGTCCTCGCCCTCTACGAAGCGGCGCTCAAGCACATCGACCTGCGCGAGCACCAGGGCGAGCACCCCCGCATGGGCGCGGTGGACGTGGTGCCCTTCATTCCCATCCGCAACGCCTCGATGGAGGACTGCGTGGCCCTCTCCAAGGAGGTCGCCGCCCTGGTCGCCGAGCGCTTCGACGTGCCCGTCTTCCTCTACGCCGAGGCCGCCTCGGATCCCGGTCGCAAGGTGCTCGCCGCCATCCGCAAGGGTGAGTTCGAGGGCATGGCCGAGAAGATGCAGGATCCGGCCTGGAAGCCCGACTTCGGTCCCCACGCGCCCCACGCCAGCGCCGGCGTTTCGGCCATCGGGGCTCGCTTCTTCCTGGTCGCCTACAACCTCCAGCTCGACACGCCCGACCTCAAGGTCGCCCAGGCGATCGCCAAGGCCGTGCGCGCCAGCTCCGGCGGCCTGATGAACGTCCAGGGCATGGGCGTCTTCCTCGCGGACCGCAACCAGGCCCAGGTCTCCATGAACCTCCTCAACTACGAGAAGACCCCGATCCACCGCGTGCAGGAGCTGGTCAAGGCCGAGGCCGCCCGCTACGGCGCCCGGGTCATGAGCGCCGAGATCGTCGGTCTCATCCCCCAGGCCGCCCTCCTGGAAGCCGCCGCCTACTACTTGCAGGTGGAGAACTGGAACCCCAACCTCGTGCTGGAGAATGCCATGCTCGACAAGGCCAGCCAGCAGTCGAACGGAGCGATCGCCCATGTCTAACGCCCTCAGCGCCAAGCCCCTCGTCGAGCTTCCCGTCAACGACTTCCTGCGCCGCCTCGCCGGCTCGGATCCCACCCCCGGCGGCGGCAGCGCCTCGGCCCTGGCGGGTGCGGTCGCGGCCTCGCTGGTCACCATGGTCGGCGGCCTGACCACCGGCCGCGCGGGCTTCGAAGAAGTCGCCGAGACCATCGAGATCATGGTCGAGCAGGGTCACCAGATCGCCACGGTCCTGACCGCGGCGGTGGACCGCGACGCGGCCGCCTACGACCAGGTGACGGCGGCCTTCAAGCTCCCCAAGGCCACCGACGAGGAAAAGGCCGCTCGCTCGGCCGCCATTCAGGCGGCCATGACCCATGCGGCCGACGTGCCCTTCGAAGTGGCCGAGGAGTGCCTGGCCGCTGCGGAGCTCGCCATGATCGCCCTCGAGAAGGGCAACCCCAACGCCACCTCCGACGCGTCGGTGGCCCTCCTGCAGGCCCTGACCGGCCTCGAGGGCGCGGTCCTCAACGTCGCCATCAACCTGGACTCGATCAAGGACGCGACCTACGTGACCGAGAAGAAGGCCGAGCTCAAGCGCCTCATGACGCGCGCCGACGAGCTTCGCGCCGCCAACTGGCAGATCGTCCGCGGCCGTTTCCAGGCCCTGTCCTAAGAATCAGAGGATCCCATGGCGACCATCACCGACCAGCTGCCCCTGACCCTCGACGGTGAGAGCCTCTCCGTCGAGGACGTCGTCCGTGTTGCCCGTGAGCGGGCCACCGTCTCCTTGGACGAGGCCTCCATGGCCCGGGTCGAGGCGTCCCGTGCCTACGTGGACACCTTGATCGCCGAGGACCGCGTGGTCTACGGCATCACGACGGGCTTCGGCTACTTCAAGGAGCGCAAGATCAGCCCTGAGGCGGTCGAGCAGCTCCAGCACAACCTGATCGTGAGCCACTCGGCCGGCGTGGGCGAGCCCCTGAGCGTCGAGACCGTGCGCGCCATGCTCCTCTTGCGCGCGAACGCCCTCGCCAAGGGCTACTCGGGGATTCGCCCCGAGACCCTGCGGCTTCTTGTCGAGATGCTCAACCGCGGCGTCCACCCCCGGATCCCCTCGCAGGGTTCGGTGGGGGCGAGCGGCGACCTGTCGCCCCTGAGCCACCTCGCGCTCGTCATGATTGGCGAGGGCGAGGCCGAGGTCGGTGGTAAGGTGCTGCCCGGGGCCGAGGCGCTCGCCTCGGTGGGCCTCAGCCCCATCAAGCTCGGCGCCAAGGAGGGCCTCGCCCTCATCAACGGCACCCAGGCCATGACGGCCCTGGGGGCCTTGACCCTCTCGCGCGCCCAGCGGCTCGCCAAGCTCGCCGACGTGGCCTGCGGCATGACCCTCGAAGCGACCCTCGGTTCGCCTCGCGCCTATCTGCCCCACTTCCACGCCCTGCGGCCCCACCCGGGCCAGCAGGCGAGCGCTCGGAACATGACCCGCCTGACGGCTGATAGCGAGCTGGTCGCCTCTCATGAGGGCTGCGACCAGGTCCAGGATGCCTACTCACTGCGCTGCGCGCCCCAGGTCCACGGCGCGAGCCGCGACGCCATCGACTACGGCGCCAAGGTCGTCGGCATCGAGCTCAACTCGGCCACCGACAACCCGCTGATCTTCGCCGACCGCGACGAAGTGCTGACGGGCGGTCACTTCCACGGTCAGCCGGTGGCGCTCGCCATGGACTTCCTGGCGATCGCCCTGTCCGAGCTCGCCAACATCTCGGAGCGCCGCGTCGAGCGCCTGGTCAACGCCACCTACTCGAACGGCCTGCCCATGTTCCTCTCGGAGGAAGGCGGCCTCAACTCGGGTTACATGGTTGCCCAGTACACCGCGGCGTCGCTGGTGAGCGAGAACAAGGTCCTCGCCCACCCCTCTTCGGTCGACTCCATCCCGACCTCGGCCGGTCAGGAGGACCACGTCAGCATGGGCACCACCGCGGCGCGCAAGGCGGTCAACGTCTGCGACAACGTCGAGCGGGTGCTCGCGATCGAGTTCCTGTGCGCCGCTCAGGCCCACGACTTCCGCAAGATCCCGGCGGGCACCGGCAGCGCCGCCGCTTTCGCTGCGATCCGCAAGGTGGTCCCCTACCTCGCCGCCGATCGGGTCGTCGCCAAGGACATCGAGGCGATGGTGTCGATCATGCGGGACGGCTCGCTGCTCGCGGCGGTCGAGGCCGCCTGCGGGGAGCTGGAGTAGGCGGTGGAGCTGCGCGATCGCCTCAAGGGAGGCCTGATCGTCTCGTGCCAGGCCGGTCATGACGAGCCGCTACACGGCTCGGCCATCATGGCCGCCATGGCGCGGGCCGCTGCTCAGAGCGGGGCCGTGGCCATCCGGGCTGAGGGCCCCTCGGACATCCGCGCCATCCGCGCGGCGGTGGATCTTCCCATCGTGGGCCTCTACAAGATCCGCAAGCCCGAGTGGGAGATCTACATCACCCCGACCCTCGAGTCGGCCCGCGAGGTCGCCGAGGCGGGCGCCGATTTCATCGCGATCGACGCCACCACCGAGCGGCGTCCCGACGGCCTCACCCTCGAAGAGACCATCCGGCGCATCAAGGAAGAGCTGGGGCGTCCCGTCTTCGCCGACGTCTCGACCCTCGAAGAGGGCCTGCGCGCCGAAGCCCTGGGGGCATCGCTCGTAGGCACCACCCTTTCCGGGTACACTCCCCAGAGCCCCAAGCAGGAAGGGCCTGATTGGCGCCTTCTTGAGGACCTCACGCGTCGTCTTACGATCCCCGTGATCATGGAAGGCCGCATCTGGGAGCCCGCCGAGGCCCGCCAGGCCCTCGAACGGGGTGCCTGGGCCGTGGTGGTGGGATCCGCCATCACCCGCCCGCAACTGATCACCGAACGCTTCTTGAAGGAGATGCGCCGCCATGGCCACGAACCTCGCTGACGCCTACGCCCTCGGCCTCGACCTGGGGGGGACCAAGATCCTCGCCGGCCTGGTGGATGGTGAAGGCCGCGTGCACGCCGAGTGGCGCCTGCCGACTCCGACCGAGGGCGGCGGCCCTGCCATCCTGGCGGCCCTGGTCGAAGGGGTGGGCACCCTCAAGGCCGAGCTGAGCGCCGAGCAGCGCGCGCGGCTCGTCGGCGTGGGCGTGAGCAGCGCCGGTCACGTCAACCATGCGACCGGCGTGGTCGAGTACTGCACCCCCAACCTGCCCGGCTGGTCGGGCACCCACGTGACCGAGGCCTTGGAGCGGGCGCACGGCATTCCGGCGTGCGCGGACAACGACGCCAACTGTGCCGCCTTCGGCGAGTACTGGGTGGGTGCTGGCAAGGGGGTTCGGAACCTCGTGGCCCTCACCATCGGCACGGGCCTGGGCGGCGGGATCATCGCCAACGGCGAGATGGTGCGCGGGGCGCGTGGCGGCGGGGCCGAGATCGGTCACTTCATCCTGGTCCCGGACGGCCTGCCCTGCAATTGCGGCCAGAACGGCTGCATCGAGTCCTACGTCTCCGGCACGGCGCTCACCAAGGCCGCGGCGCGCGCGGGGCACTGGAGCCCCTCGCCTTCGAGCCACCAGGTCTTTGAGATGGCCCGCGCGGGCGACGAGAAGGCGCTCGGCCTGGTGCGCGACATGGTCCGAAACTTCGCCCTCGGGCTCGTGACCGTCATCGCCTTCCTCGACCCCGAGCGGATCGTGGTGGGCGGCGGCGTCAGCGAGCAGGCCGATCTCTTCCTGCCCCTGGTGCGCGAGCAGCTCCCCGCCCTGTACGGTGAGCGCGGCTGGGACGCATCGGCCCTGGTGCCGGCGACCCTCGGCGCGCGCGCGGGCATGATCGGGGCGGCTGGCCAAGCTTTCGCCCGCTTCGGCGCCCAAGCGACGGTGGTGCGCTAACTTGAAGCGCCTCCTGCTGGCGCTGGCGCTCGCCATCGCCACGCCCCTTCCCGTCTACGCCGCGGCCTCCTACGTGGGGGCCGTGCGCTACGACGATGCCAAGCGCACCTTCACCATCGAGACCACCGGCACGCCCCTGGTCCAGACCAAGCGCCTGATCAACCCCGATCGGCTGGTCATCGACGTGCGCGACGCGGCCCTCGCCGTGAACGCCCAGCAGGGCCAGGCGGTTACCAGCCGCCGGATCCGGGGTTTCTCGGTCTCGCAGGTGGCGGGCAATCCCGAGATCGTGCGCGTAGTCGTCGAGTTGCAGCCCAAGGTGGAGCCCCTGATCGCGGTGCGGCAGTCGCCGGGCCGTATCACCATCACCCTGGAGCAGCCGCCGGTCCCCAAGGGCGAGCGCGAGCTCGAAACCCTTCCCCCCATGGCGGACAACCTGCGCCTGCCGGAGCCCGAATCGATCGTGCTACCGAGTGCGACGCCCGCTCCCGGTAAGCAAGCTGGGGGTGCCCAGGCGAGCGATCTTCCGGCCCCTTCGGCGCCGACGGGCGAGGTCATCAAGGTGGCGGCCCCGCCCCCTGTGGAGCGGCCGATCGTTCCTGTCGTCCGGACCGAAAAGCCCGCCCCGTCGCCATCTCCGAGCTGGCAGCGCCCCACCCTGGAGCCCATCACGGTGGAGCCGCCCGAGGAGGAAGAGGCGCCGGCCGAAAAGGTGGAGTGGGGTTTCGGTTCGACCGTCATGCTGCGCTGGCAGCAGCTCGAAGCCCTGGACGACTACGGCGCTTCGACGGGGCCCGTCTTCGCCTACCCTGCGGGGATCAACGGCGTCGAGCTGCGCCACTGGGTCACGCCCTGGGTCGGCTTCGGCCTCGACTCGCGCCTCTTGACCTACGACATGGCCGCCGAGGGCGTGAGCCTCAACCGCACCGACCTGATGCTCCTGCCGGCTCTGGTCGCGCGCTATCCACTGCTCGACGGCCGCATCGAGCCCACCCTGCACCTGGGCTACATGGCGCGTCAGATCACCGCCTACTCCCACACGCTGGGCGCGACCCTGCCCTTTTCACCCACCCAGTTCCACCACGGCTACGCCTTGGGCCTGGGGGGGCGTTTCCGCCTGCTCCCCGCCCTCTCCCTGCAACTGGACTACCTGCTTCTGCCCAGCGTCAACGGGAACCTCTTCCAGGGCTTCGGGAACGTCTTCCCGCTCTCTCAGAGCCGCTACACCGCCGAGCTCATGCTCGACGTGGGGCCCGGCTACCTCTCGATGGGCTACACGGGAGACGCCGCCAGGGGGAGCGCCTATTCCCAGTTCCTCAACGGGATTCTCATCGGAGCGGGTTGGAATTACTGACCCGACGCGTGCCCCTACTTCTATTTACGCGATGCGGGCCGCCCTACACGGGCGGCCCGCATCGCTTTGAGGCTGCTCAAGAAGATTTGCTGCGGGCCTCGACCGGGGCTTCGGGGGCCATGGTGACGCGGAGCTGCTGGACCTTCTCCTGGGCGCCCGCCTTGGCCTTGTCGAGCTGCTCGCCGAGCCGGTTGAGCTCGCCTGCCGCCAGGTGCTCGCGCGCCTCGGGGAACATCTCGCCCTCCTCCTCGCGCACGTGGTGCTGCACCAGCTCCTTGAGCTTGGTCACCCTGTTGGCGAGACCCTGATCGCTCGCCTGCATCTGGATCAGGTCGCTCAGGAGCTGCTTCACCTGGCGGTGCTCCTCGAGGGCCTCGTCGACCTTCTCTTGGTCCTTGGTCGCTTTGCCGAAGGCCGGGTAGAAGATCGTCTCCTCGATCTGCGCGTGGACGTTGAGCTCGTCGTACAGCTGCTGCACGATCGCTTTCTTGGCGATCTGCTCCTTGAGGGTTTCGAACTTCTCGAACAGCGCGTCGACGCGTCGGTGATCGTCGGTCAGCAGACGGATGGCATCCATGGCTTCCCCCTCGTCATGTCGGCGGCGCAAGCGCTCGCCGGGATGGGCTCCGATGGCCGCAACCCTATCATGGGGGCCGTCGGAGCGCGTACAGGAGAGCGAACCGTTTGGGGGGTTAGACCGCAGGCAGGTAGTGGCGCTGCTTGACCAGCTCCTGCAGGGCCGAGAGGACCTGCGGATGCTTGCTGCCGATGCTGCGGATGTCCTGGGGCGAGAGCTTGAGCAGGGTGCAGGGCTCGAGGGTGCGCACCGTGGCCGAGCGCTTGGGGGTGAAGCCGCCCGCGACCCCTTCGCCGAAGAGGTCGTTCTCGCGCAGCACCGGCGCCTCGGCCAGATCCGGGGCCTCGACCCGCAGGCTTCCGCTCACGACCAGGTAGCACGCGTCGTCGGCGGCCCCTTCGGTGATGACCACCTGCTCGGGCCCCATCTGCACCTGCTGGAGGCGCAGGGAGAAGGCGTTGAGGGTGTAGGCGTCCAGCCCGGAGAAGACCGTGCTACGCGCCATGGCCGCGCGGTTCTCCCACAGGCGGCGCAGGCGATCGCTCAAGAGCTCGCGGCCCTCGCGAAGGGCGATGGCGTCCTCGCTGGCGAGCATGGCCTTGAAGGAGGTCCCCGGGATCGCGAGCAACCGTCCCGGCGTGGTGGCGAGCACCGTGGCGGCACGCTTGCCGGCCGCATCGAGCAGGGCCTGCTCGCCGAAGAAGTCACCGGCGCGCAGCTGCGCGACGATCGAACCGTTCATGTGGACGTCGAAGAAGCCGTGGGTGACCAGGTAGAAGCAGCCGTCCTCGGCTACGCTCCCCTGCTGGATGACCACCTCGCCGGCGGCGGGCTCGCGCACGAGGGCCTCGCGGGCGAAGCGCTCTGCCCACTCACCGGGGGCGCTCAGGTGCCAGGCTTCGAGGGTGCGACCGATCTTTCCGGCGTTACGAGCGGCCGCGCCGAGGTTTCCCAGTTCGAACAGCTGTAGCGGCTGCGCCAGGGCGAAGCGCTCTTCGTACTGCGGCGGCAGGGTGTGGCGGTGCGCCAGCACCAGGTTGTCGTGGTCTTCCAGGTGCAGGAAGTCCTCGATGTAGCCGTGGATGGTGGCCTCGCCCGCGTCCACGATGACCTTTTGGCCCTTGAGGAGGGCTTCGAGGGAATCGAAGCGCGCCTGGTCGATGATCCCCTTGTCGCGCATGTCGATGAGCTGGCGGTGACCGGCGGTGTCGCTCGTGATCACGAGCTCCTCGTCGCCGACCGTGATGGTGACCCCGACGCAGGGCACCGAGTGGCAGGCGTCATGGAAGTCGAGGCGGGCGCCGTCGAGCAAAAGCGGGGTGCCGGGGACGATCTCGCGGAAGCGGAAGTAGCCCTCGACCGCCTTCTCGTCGATGTTCAGGATGGCCGCGAGCTTGATCGAGAGACAGGCCCAGACCTCGCGGGTGGTGTAGAGGTCGATGGGCTCGCCCTCCCGGGCGAAGGTCATCAGGTCGCCGGTGTGGTCGTCGTGGATGTGGGAGATGAAGAGGGCTCGGATCTGGTCGACTCCCACCCCGAAGTGCGCGAGGGTGCGGTGGACGTAAGGCGAGCAGTCGATCAGGTAGTGGGCGCCGTCGAGGGTCATCAGGTAGCTGGTGCTGGGGGCCACGTGCTGAAAAGCACCCGCCGCTCCCAGGATCCGCACCGAGAAGGGCTCGGACGAAGCGAGCTCCGAAACCTCGGGGATGCTCCAGGCCGGTCCTTGCAGGCCGGTGTCGGCCGACAGGTCGAGGATGACTTCCTCGCCGCCCTCGCGGACCACGTAGCGCAGGCCGTCCAGGCGCTCGATCTCCGTCTCGCCGAACGTTACCTTGCCCGCAGCATCCCAGGTGCGCTGGTCGAGGAAGCGGTCGGTCGGGATGATCTCGCCTTGCTTGTCCCGCAGGGCGAAGTAGTCGCATTCGCGCTTGAGCATGGCCGCGCGCGCCGGGTCCAGGTCGCGTGCGAGGACCTCGGGGGTCATGCCCAAGAGGGAGATGTCCATCAGGCGCGAAGCGCGCGAGACTTGGCTCTCGGTGCCCACGAAGGCCAGGGGCTCCTTGACCGAGAGGGTGGCGAAGTCGAAGTTACGGTTGAAGAAGACATGCCCGAAGAACAGGAACTCGGGCACCATCTGGGGGAGGCGATCGCGCAGCACCGCGTCGGTGAAGATCACGACGTTCGGCCATGCGAGCCCGCGCTGCATGAGGTGCTGGTGGATCTCGGGAAACGTGCCCAGGAGAATCCGATGCGTTTGGGTCGCGACGTAGGCGGCGCCAGGGAATCGAACGACATGCATGGGGCGCGGGCTCCTTTCCCGAGACTATTCTACCCAGCTTGGTTGAAAGAATGCTGAGAGTCGTTCACATGTCGATGAACGCCGCGCATCAAGCATCCGCCAGGTGCAGGCAGAGCACGTCGCCGCCCTTCATGTGCCCCGAGAGGTGCCCGTCCCAGGTCGCCTTCGAGCCCAGGTACGAGAACTGCTGGGTGATGCGGTCCGCTTGCCAGCCCTCGGGCAGGCTCATGGTGAAGTCCCGGCTCTCGCCGCGGTTGATGAGTGCCAGGAGGGTGCCCCCGGGCGTCTTGCGGATGACGGGCTCCAGGCCGAGCAAGGGCCGGGTCAGGGGCTTCACGCCGAGCTGCACCAAGAGGCTCGAGACGAAGCTCACCACCGACTGCTTGCGCGCCGGGTCGTCCAGGTAGTAGCCGGGGCTGTCCATGATGGGGCCGAGCAGGGTCCCGATGAAGGACGAGGTGCCGGCGCCCACCGGGGCCATGTAGCCGATGGGGGCCTTCATGTAGTTGAGGAGCTCGGTACCGCCGGGCGGCACCGTCACGTAGCTCACCATGCGGGTGCACCAGACCTTGCCGCCGTAGAGGCTGTCGGTGAGCCACACCCCCGCGCGGGTCGCGTGCTTGATCATGCCCATGACCGGCTGCAGCTTCTCGAGGGTGAAGCGCACGATCGGGTGCGCGATCTTGTGGCGCTCGCGCAGGTGGAACCAGGTCAAGTCGGTCACGGTGCCGGTGACGACCGCGAGCGCCCGGGGCCGCCAGGTGCGCTTGAGGCGGCCGGGGAAGAGCCGGTGGTCGCCCTCCACGAAGGGGGTGCCCATGGTCACGAGCGAGCCGCCCGCTTCCACGTAGGCTTCGAGCTTCTCGACCAGCTCGGGGGAAAGGTGGCCCGTGCAGTTGAAGAAGAGCACCTTGCAGGCCGAGAGCTCCTCGAGGCTCGCCGTGGAGAGCTCAAGCACCTGGGGCTGGTAGCCGCCCTCGACCAGGGCCCCGTACAGCCCGGCGTTCGCGGGGAAGTGGGTGACCCCCCGGTCGATGGCGTCGTCCAGGTTCTCCTTGGCGATCTTGGCCGGGTCGCAGGTGAAGGCGAGGATGTCGTGGGTGGCGTCCTGGTAGTAGAGGATCCCCACCGGCGAGGAGACCTCCTCGCTGTCGGCGAGCAGGCGGCCCCAGTCCTTACGGAACTGGCCCAGGGCCTCGACCACCGCCATGCGCTCCGAGCGTTCGCCCTTGTGGTTGAAGGGCGAGCGGTAGAGGTACTTGGAGCCGTCGGGGTCCTGGCCTTCGTGCAGGGGGTAGAGGATGTTGCCCTGGCTGCCGCGCAGGTACGAGGCCATCATCTTCTGGAGGGTGGCGATGACGGGCACCTTGACGCCCACATCCATCCAGCCGGCGCCGATCTCGGGGGCCATCAGGGGGCCGCCCTGCAGCATGGAGCGGTACATCTTCGGCACGAAGCTGATGGCGTACGGCTGGTCCAGCGGGGTCGAGACCCGGATGAACTTGGGGTAGAGGTCGTAGCCCACCGGGGCGACCCGGTTCTTCTTGGCGAAGTGGTTGGGCCAGCTCGGGAACCACACGTCGTTGAGGTAGAAGTGGGTGTCGATCCCGAGGTCCTTCCAGTAGCCCTTGAGGGTATCCAGGTAAGAAACCACCGTGTCCTCGACGTAGTTCGCGAGGTCCACGAGCTGGGTGCGGGTCGAGGGGGCCTCGGTGGGGGGGGCGACGGCCTCGAAGTCGACGTAGCGCGTGCCCCAGGCGTCGTTGAGGGCCTGGACGTCGTCGTAGCGCGTGCGCAGGTACTGCCGCAGCTGGCGCTGGGACTCGGGGTTGAGATCCGTCAGGTAGGGGCCCGAGCCGTACTGGGGCATGCCCGTCTCGTTGTCGAGCTGGAGGGCCACGATCTCGCCGGCGGCGATCATGGGCGAGAGGAGGGGAGCCAGGGCCTCGAACCAGCGCCTGGTCAGATTCAGGAACTGGGGATGGTTGAGGAAGATCTCCTGGTAATCGGGAGCGGCGGGCGGCCGCATGCGGGTCTCGGGGTAGCGATCGCGCAGCCAGAAGGGGATGCCGAAGCCCTGGTACTCGGCGTAGATGTAAGGGCCGGGCTTGATGATGACCGGCAGCTCCAGCCGGCGGCACAGGTACAAGAAGCCGCGCAGGTCGCGCTCGGGGGCGGTGCGGCCGTCGAAGTCGAACTCTCCCTCGCTCACCTCGTGCCAGATCCAGGGCACGTAGGCGGAGATCAGGTTGACGCCCGCTTCCTTGAAGGAGGTGAGCACGCCTTCCCACTGATCCCGCTGGATGCGAAAATACTGGAACTCGCCGCCGAACACGAGATCGGGCCGGTCGTCGATGAGGATCCGGCGGGAGCTGATGCGCATGGTCAAAGGGAAAACCTCCTCGTAATCGCTCGCCTTATTATAGTTGGCGCGCGGGAACCCCGCCATGATGCCCCAGGCGCGAGCCCCTGGCGGTGATCCGGATCCGCTTTTTGACAAACCGCTACGCCGGGTGATACAAAAGGTGTTAGCACTCTGCTGCGGTGAGTGCTAACGGACCCACGAGAACCGACGAGTAAGCGAGCAGCGAAGCGCAAGCGGCCCCTCGAGTCTGATCTCAGGAATCTTAGGGCGTGATGTTTGGAAACGACTTTCGGCTGACGCCGAGAAAGCAGCACATCCTGCGCGCGGTAATCCGCGACTACATCCAGACCGCCGAGCCGGTCGGGTCCCGCACGCTCTCCAAGAAGTACGATCTGGGCCTGTCCCCTGCGACCATCCGCAACGAGCTCTCCGATCTCGAAGAGGAGGGCCTGCTCAAGCAGCCCCACACTTCTTCCGGCCGCGTGCCCTCGGATCACGGCTACCGCGTCTTCGTCGACAACCTGATGGAGCCGGGGGCGCTCAGTCCCGAGCAGCGCGAGCAGCTGGCGCGCAACCCCTTGGCCGCCCAGGAGCTCCCCGAGCTCATGGTACAGACGGCCAAGCTCACGGCGGTGCTCGCGGGCTGCACGGCGATCGTGCGCGCTCCGCGGCAGGCCGACAGCAAGATCAAGTTCATCCAGCTGATGCCCGTGGCCGAGCAGGAGGTCCTGCTCATCCTGCTCACCGACCGGGGGCAGGTCTCAAACCAGCTCATCCGCTTGCCTGAGCCCCTCTCGACCGAGGAGCTCATGATCGTCGCCAACTTCCTCAACGAGCAGTTGCGCGATCGCCCCCTGGATCAGCTCACCCAGGACGCGCTCACCTCGGTGAGTGCCAAGCTCTCGGCCTATCACGAGGTGCTCTCGGCTCTGTGGGATCGCATCCCCCGCACCAAGCCCAGCGAGCGCCTCTACCTGGGCCACCAGTCGTACCTGGCCCAGCAGCCCGAGTTCAACGAGATGGGCAAGGTGGGCCAGCTCTTGAGCCTGCTCGAGCACGACCGGGTCATGATCGATCTCATGGACACGCTCGCCTCGGGGGCCAAGGAAGGTGCTCGGATCGCCATCGGCTCCGAGAATCCACTCTCGGACTTCAGGGAGTGCTCGGTGATCGCCGCGCCCTACCGCCTCGGCGAGCAGGTCCTCGGCGAGATCGCCGTGATCGGCCCGACCCGGATGCACTACGCGATGGCGATCGCCGCCGTCGAGGCCATGGCCGAGCGCCTCAGCTCGGCGCTTACCGACCTCTATGGGCTGGAGCCGCCGCCCGGCCCTCGTCCCTAGTTTCGGCGCCCGCATCACACCCACAGGAGGGATATTTTGGCAGAAGAAGAACTCAAGGAGGCGACTGTTCCCGAGTCCGCCGCCGACGAGAAGGACCAGCGCCTCGCGGAGCTGGAAGGCCAGTACAAGCGCCTGGCGGCGGATTTCGAGAACTACCGCCGGCGCCAGACCCAGGAGCGCGAAGAGCTGGTCAAGTTCGCCGCCTCCCGCGTCTTCGAGAACCTGCTGCCGGTCGTCGACAACCTCGAGCGCGCGATCGCAAGCTCCCGGAAGGCTACCGACGTCCAGCAGGTGCTCACGGGAGTCGAGCTGATTCAGCGCCAGATGATGGACTTCCTCACCAAGTCGGGGGTCGTGCCCATGGAAGCCCAGGGCACGCCCTTCGACCCCAACCTGCACGAGGCGATCGCCCAGATCGAGACGAGCGAGGCTCCGGACCAGTCGGTGCTCGCCGAGGTCCTGCGGGGCTACTACCTCAACGGGAAGGTCCTGCGCCACGCGATGGTGCAGGTCGCCAACAACCCCAACGCCACACTCAACACCGAACCAAAGACCGAGATGGCGGCCAACGCCGCCGACTCGCATAAGGAGGACAACCATGGGTAAGGTCATCGGGATCGATTTGGGCACCACCAACTCGGTCGTCTGCGTGATGGAGGGCGGCAAGCCCGTCGTCATCGCCAACGCCGAGGGTGCGCGCCTCACCCCGTCGATCGTGGGCTTCAGCAAGACCGGCGAGCGCCTGGTCGGCCAGGTCGCCAAGCGTCAGGCCATCACCAACCCCGAGAACACCGTCTACTCGATCAAGCGCTTCATCGGCCACAACTTCGACGAGGACAAGATCCAAGAAGCCCGTTCCAAGATGCCTTACACGGTCAAGAAGGCGTCCACCGGGGCCGCGGCCGTCGAGATCATGGGCAAGGAGTACTCGCCCCAGGAGATCTCGGCCATGGTGCTCGGCAAGCTCAAGGCCGACGCCGAGGCTTACCTGGGCGAGAAGGTGACCCAGGCGGTCATCACCGTCCCCGCGTACTTCAACGACGCCCAGCGCCAGGCCACCAAGGACGCCGGCACCATCGCCGGCCTCGAGGTCCTGCGCATCATCAACGAGCCGACCGCTTCGGCGCTCGCCTACGGCGAGGACAAGTCCAACGACCACACCATCCTGGTCTACGACCTGGGCGGCGGTACCTTCGACGTGTCGATCCTCGAGCTCGGCGACGGCGTGTTCGAGGTCAAGGCCTCGGCCGGTGACGCCAACCTGGGCGGCGACAACTTCGACGAGCGGATCATCAACTGGCTGATCGACGAGTTCAAGAAGAGCGAAGGCATCGACCTCGGCAAGGACAAGATGGCCCTCCAGCGCCTCAAGGAGGCCGCCGAGAAGGCCAAGATCGAGCTGTCCTCGATGGTCACCACCAACATCAACCTGCCCTTCATCACCGCCGACCAGAGCGGCCCCAAGCACCTGGACCTGACGCTCAGCCGCGCCAAGTTCGAAGAGATGACCGCGGACCTGGTCGAGGCCACCATGGGGCCCACCCGCCAGGCCATGTCGGACGCCGGCCTCAAGCCCGCCGAGATCGACAAGATCATCCTGGTGGGCGGCTCGACCCGCATCCCCGCGGTGCAGGACGCCATCCGCAAGTACCTGGCCAAGGAGCCGGACAAGAGCGTCAACCCCGACGAGGCCGTTGCCCTGGGCGCCGCCATCCAGGCGGGCGTGCTCGGCGGCGAGGTCAAGGACGTGCTGCTGCTCGACGTCACCCCGCTCTCGCTGGGTATCGAGACCCTCGGCGGCGTGTTCACCAAGCTGATCGAGCGCAACACCACCATCCCCACCTCCAAGAGCCAGGTCTTCTCGACGGCGGCCGACGGCCAGACCTCGGTCGAGATCCACGTCCTGCAGGGCGAGCGTGAGATGGCGGGCGACAACAAGACGCTCGGCAAGTTCCAGCTCACTGGCATCCCCGCCATGCCCCGCGGCGTGCCCCAGATCGAAGTGACCTTCGACATCGACGCCAACGGCATCGTCAACGTCTCGGCCAAGGACAAGGCGACCGGCAACGAGCAGAAGATCGCCATCACCAACACCGGCGGCCTCTCCAAGGACGAGGTCGAGAAGATGCGCCGTGACGCCGAGGCCCACGCCGAGGATGACAAGAAGCGCAAGGAGCTGGTCGAGGCCCGTAACTCGGCCGACGCCGCGGTCTACACCGCCGAGAAGACCCTGCGCGAGTCGGCCGATAAGCTGAACGACGAGCAGAAGACCAAGCTCGAGGGCGCGGTCACCAAGCTCCGCGAGGCGAGCGGCAAGGACGACCTCCAGGCCATCACCCAGGCGACCAACGACCTGACCCAGGCGGTCTACGAGGTCAACGCGGCCGTCTTCGGTCAGGGCACCGGCGCGGCTGGCGCCGAGGGCGCTGCGGCGGGTGCTGCCTCCGGTTCGGGCGGCGACAACGTCGTCGACGCGGACTACGAAGAGGTCAAGTAGTCCATCCATCCCCACGAGGGGCCAGATCGTCTGGCCCCTCGTTAGTCCCAAGTTGAGGCCATGAGCACCAAACGCGATTACTACGAGGTCCTGGGCGTCGCCAAGAACGCCACGGACGACGAGCTCAAGAAGAGCTACCGCAAGCTAGCGCGCCAGTACCACCCGGACATCAACAAAGAGCCCGGGGCCGAGGAGAGCTTCAAGGAGGTCACCGAGGCCTACGAGGTCCTCTCGGACGCCCAGAAGCGCCAGCGCTACGACCAGTTCGGCCACGCCGCCTCGCAAGGGGGCTTCGGCGCGGGCGGGCCTGGTTTCGAGGGCTTCGAGGGGTTCGGCGGCTTCAGCGACATCTTCGAGGCCTTCTTCGGCGGCGGAGCGGCCGGCGGGCCCGGCGCGCGCCGCCGGCGGGGTCCCGAGCGGGGCGCCGACCTGCGCTTCGACCTGGAGCTGGCCTTCCGCGACGCGGTCTTCGGCAGCGAGCAGACCATCGACCTCTTCCACCTGGAAAAGTGCGACGACTGCTCGGGCTCGGGCGCCAAGGAAGGCAGCGCCGTCTCGACTTGCGGCCTCTGCCAGGGCACCGGTCAGATCACCCAGACCCAGCGCACCATCTTCGGCCAGTTCTCCCAGGTGGCGACCTGTCCCAAGTGCTCGGGCGAGGGCAAGGTCATCGAGACCCCCTGCGGCACCTGCAAGGGGGCCGGTCGCAACAAGAAGGCCAAGAAGCTCTCGGTCAAGGTGCCGGCGGGCGTCGACACCGGCGCGCGCCTGCGCGTGACCGGCGAGGGCGACGTGGGCCCCAAGGGTGGCCCTGCGGGCGACCTCTACATCGTCCTGCACGTCAAGGACGACGAGCACTTCGAGCGCCAGGACACCGAGCTCTTCTACACCGAGGCCATCACCTTCCCGCAGGCGGCCTTGGGCGACGAGGTCCAGGTGCCGACCCTCGAGGGCACCGAGAACATCAAGATCCCGGCGGGCACCCAGCACGGCACCACCTTCGTCCTCAAGGGCCAGGGCGTGCCTTTGCTCGGGGATCCCAAGGGCCGTCGTGGTGACCTGCACGTGGAGGTCAAGATCGCAGTGCCGACCAAGCTCTCCGACGAGGAGGCCGACCTGCTCCGTCGCTACGACGAGGTCGCCAAGAAGAAGGCCGAGCACCACGGCGTCAACTGGATGGACATGCTCAAGAGCGCCCTGGGCGGCAAGCACTAGCCCAAAGCGAAAGCCCCCCGACTCGGGGGGCTTTCTTCGTTAAATACCCTTGTCCAGGCGCTTGAGGCGCTGCTCCTCGACCATCTTGAGGGCCTGGTAGGTGAGGAAGTCGTTGTAGTCGGGATCGCCCGGGTTGGGGGTGTGATCCCGGAACCGGTCTTCCAGTGCATTCTTCTGCAGGATCTGGGTGGCCTTGACCGGGTTATTCGAACGCTGTTCGTCTGACATGACATATCTCCAGAGAGACGGGGGAGCTAGCTAGGGTTTTTGTACCCAGCCAGACCCCACCTCTCACGATTTCCTCATACCGAACCTCTTCGCTTGCTGTGCCCCTCGGTGGGCGGTAAAATAAGTGTTTACGCCCCCTCGCAAGAAAGAGCAGGTCCATGCTACGCGTACACAACGATCGGACCCACCAGCTGGAGGCCTTCGCGCCGCAGCACGCCCCGGACGTGACCATGTACGTCTGCGGCCCGACGGTGTACAACTTCATCCACCTGGGCAACCTGCGCTGCTTCATCGCCTGGGACGTGGTGCGCCGCTACCTCGAGCATGCGGGCTACCGGGTCAAGCACGCCCAGAACTTCACCGACGTGGACGACAAGATCATCCGCGACGCGGCGATCGCGGGCGAGCCCTGGGATGCCTTTGCCGAGCGCTTCATCCGCGAGTTCTTCCTCGACGCGGACGCCTTCAACATCCGCCGGGCCCACGTCTACCCCAAGGCCACCGAGCACATCCACGACATGGTCGCCCACATCGAGGGGCTGATCGCCAAGGGCAACGCCTACGCGGTGGATGGCGACGTGTACTTCGCCGTCGAAACCTTCGAGACCTACGGCTGCCTCTCGGGTCGGTCCCTGGAGCAGATGCAGGCGGGCGCGCGGGTCGAGGTGGACGAGCGCAAGCGCAACCCCATGGACTTCGCCCTCTGGAAGGCCGCGAAGCCCGGTGAGCCCGCCTGGGACAGCCCCTGGGGCCCCGGCCGCCCCGGCTGGCACATCGAGTGCTCGGCCATGGTCCGCAAGCACCTGGGCGACACCATCGACCTGCACACGGGCGGGCTGGACCTCACCTTCCCCCACCACGAGAACGAGATCGCCCAGAGCGAGGCTCTCACGGGCCACACGTTCGCTCGCTACTGGCTCCACAACGGCTTCTTGACCATCGACGCCGAGAAGATGTCCAAGAGCCTGGGCAACTTCGCCACCGCCCGTGACGTGCGGAACCTCTACGATCCGCAGGACGTGCGCTTCTTCATGCTGGGCACCCACTACCGCCAGGAGCTCGATTTCTCGGACGAGGCCATCCGGGCGGCGGGCACGGGCCTTGCGCGCCTGCGCAAGAGCCTCGCGCGCCACAAGGACCACCTGGTCGTGCCCACCGAGGCGGTGAAGGCCCTCCAGGACCACCTGACGGAGGCCTTCCGGGCGGCCATGGACGAGGACTTCAACACCTCCAAGGCCCTGGCGGTCCTGTTCGAGGGGGCCAAGGCCATCGGCGAGCTCAAGGGCACCGACGAGGCGGCCGCGGGCCACGTGGTCAAGACCCTCTTCGACCTGGCTGACGATGTGCTCGGCATCGACCTTGCGACCCTGCCGGCCGAGAACCGGGACCTGTCGGATCTCGCCGACGCCCTTTCGGCGCTCGCGACCGAGTTCGGCGTCGACGGCGAGACCTCCGAGGCGCGCCTGGAGGCCCTCATCGCCCGCCGGGCCTCGGCCAAGGCCGCCAAGGAGTGGGCCGTGGCCGACGGCATCCGCAATCGCCTCAAGGACCTGGGCGTCACCCTGATGGATCGCCCCGGCGGCGAGACCGCCTGGGAGCGCGCCGAGGCCCTGGGCATCGGGAGGTAGGCCGATTTTTCCGCCCCTTCCGAAAGAGGTCGACTGGCGCCTGCTCAGCCCCCGGCTTCTCGCCTACATGGGTGATGCGGTCTACGAGCTGCACGTGCGCAGCCGGCTGATGACCGCCGATGTGCCGGTCGAGCGCCTGCATGCCGCCAAGGTTTCCCGCGTGCGCGCCTCGGCCCAGGCCGAGGCCCTGCGCTCGTTGATGCCCTCCCTCTCCGAGGCTGAGGCCGACGTGGTGCGCCGGGCGCGTAATCTGAAAAGCAACGTGCCCAAGAACGCCTCGGTCGCCGATTATCGCCACAGCACCGCCTTCGAGGCGCTCTTGGGGATGCTCTACCTGCGAGGAGAGGGTGAGCGCCTCTCCGAGATCCTGCTTGCCACTGACTCGATTCTGGAGGCCCCTCGCCATGACCAAGCCTAAGCCCCATCACGCCTCCAAGCGTCCTTCGCGCGACGCCCGCCCTGTGCGCGAGGAGCGCCCCGTCCGTGAAGAGCGCCCCATCCGTGAGGAGCGGCCCGCGCCGCAGGCCGAAGCGCCCGCCGAGGCCGTCCAGGGCGACATGATCTACGGGCGGCATGCGGTCCTCTCGATGCTGGAGGGCGATCGCCCCGTCAACAAGATCTGGATGCTGCGATCGCTCGAGAAGGAAGCCCTCTTCCCGAAGGTGCGCCAGCTCGCCAAGGCCAAGGGCGCGAGCGTCCAGCTCACCGAGCGCGGCAAGCTGGACCAGCTGACCTCGGGTGCTGCTCACCAGGGGATCGTCGCCTCGGTGGCGACCCAGGCCTACGCCGACCTGGACGAGGTGATCGAGAAGGCCAAGGCTCATCCTCAGCCCTTGGTGGTCCTCTTGGACGGGGTGGAGGATCCGCACAACCTCGGCGCCATCATCCGCAGCGCCGAGTGCGCCGGCGCCCACGGGGTGGTCATCCCCCAGCGCCGCTCGGCTTCGCTCACCGGGGTGGTCGAGAAGACGGCCGCCGGTGCCCTTGCCCACATGCCGGTGGCGCGGGTGGTGAACCTGCCCCGGGCCATCGAGGAACTCAAAGAAGCGGGCTTCTGGGTCGTAGGGGCCGAGGCCTCGGGCGATCGCTGGCTCTACGACGTGGACCTCACCGGCCCGATCGCGCTGGTGATCGGCAGCGAGGGCGAGGGGATGCACCGTCTGGTCACCGAGAAGTGCGACTTCGTCGCCAAGCTCCCCTTGCTGGGCAAGACGACCTCGCTCAACGCCTCGGTGGCTGCTGGGGTCATGCTCTACGAAGCGGTACGCCAGCGGATTGCCAAGGATCCGGGCTTGCTGAAGGCCTGAGTGGCCGGCGCTTGAAGCAGATGGATGCTTGTCGGGTATAACGGAAGAGGCGATCGCCCGATCCAGACGAAAGGCTTCCCTCTCTCATGCGCACTCTCCCGGCAACCTTGGCCGTCGTAGCGCTCCTTGCGGGGCTCATCGGCTGCACCAGCTACCCGCCGCTTCCCGTGGATGATCAGAAGGGCACATCGGGAAGCGATACTTCGGGTCGCAAGATCGAGGCCGTCACCATCACGCCCGAAGAGGCGACCCTCAGCGTCCCGCCGCAGAACCCCAATCTGGCCTCGGCAGGCTTCGCGACCTCGCTCCAGCTCGATGCCCGCGTGGTGCTCGAGGGTGGCGATCTCCTCGACGGGGATCTGGTCTGGACCTCCTCCAATCCCGAGCTGGTCCAGGTCGACGCCCGCGGCTACGTCAGCACCGTGCGCACCACGGGCGGCGCCAAGCCCTCGCTCGAGCCCGTGATCCTCAAGGCCACCTCCCGCCGCGCCCCTGAGAAGTCGGCCACGGTCACCATCACGGTGGTGGACGAGGGCACGACCGTCGTCCAGCTCCAGTAGGTCCGCGATGAAGAAGCAAACGACCTTCGCGGCCCTCCTCACCTTCGCGCTGCTCGCCGGCTGCACCGCCTCCCTCGCGCCGATCTCGGATCGCGCCGCCGCCCCGCAGGCGCCTGCCTCTCAGCGACCCGCGACGAGCAACGAAGGCGAGCTGCGCATCGGCATCCGCTGGCCTGATCGCAACGTGCAGGCGATCCCCCTGAGCGCCAACTCTGCCACCGTCTGGCTCTACGACTCGGCCGGGCGCCTCATGACTCAAGCCAGCGTCCAGCGTCCCACCGAGGGGAATCTCTCCTCCCAGGTCTTCTTCCGGGTCAAGGCGACCATGGGGGTGCGCGTCGTCGCCAAGCTGTACGAGCAGACGACGCCCAGCGCCAACGACGTCCCAGTCGCCATGGGCACGGGCAACGTGGACATCTACGCCAATAACGTCAACTTCGTCGCCATCACCATGGACCCGCTCATCGAGCCCACCCTCGCGGTGCTCACCCCCTCTTACGGCGGGGTGGGCAAGGAGATCGTCATCTCGGGAGCCTTCCTCGGCGAGAGCCAGGATTGGCCCGTCACCGTCAAGTTCACCGGGATCCCCGCGACCTCGGTGACCCGCGTCAGCGACGAGGAGATCCGGGCCACCGTGCCTGCGGGCGCCGTCTCGGGCGACGTGGAGGTGGCGGTGGACGGCATCCGCAAGACCCTCCCCTTCGAGGTGCTCGTTGATCTGGCCTTCGAGAATCTGAATGGCCAGCAGCAGGCCTACCGGATCGTGCCGCTCACCTGCATCGGGACCTTCACCAACGGCAGCAGGCGCCAGGTGGATGCCCTGACCTGGAGCTCCTCGAATCATGGGGTCGCCACGGTGGATCAGAACGGCCTCTTGCGCCCCGTCGCGCCGGGGACGGCGAAAATCACCGCCGCCTCGGGCGGTGTGAACAAAGAGGGCACGGTCACGGTGAGCACCACCGGTGCCGTCGTGTTCGTGGCCGTCAAGGTGCCCCAATCCGGCATGGGCACAGTGGGTGTCCCCATCAACCTTCCTTCGGCCGCACCCGGTAACCTGCCCGTCATCTCGGACCCCTAACTCTTCGTCTCCCTGCCCCCTGGCGGGGCGGGGTCGGGGGTGGGGGGATCTCATCAAGTTCCTTATTTCAGGGAGAACGTTCGGAATGAATCGGAAGCAATCGGTACGCCTGGCAGCGGGCACGCTCTTGGCCCTCACCCTCACCGGCACGCTCGCCTGCGCGCCGCGCGCGGGCCTCGCGCCGAACACTCCGGACGCGCCCGGCGTGACGGCTGCCGGCAGCCTCGCGGTGCCCGTGACCCTTCCGAAGCTTCAGGACCGGGGCGTCCAGTACCAGTACAGCAGCGGGTACATCAACGCCCTCGAGGTCCTGCTGGTCGATAGCCTCGGCCGTCACCAGGCCTACGTGGTCTGCCGGAACCCCGAGAAGGGGGCCGCGGGCGGCTCGACCAACGTCCTCTTCCAGAACGTCGCCCCCGGCACCGCCTGGATCACCGTGCGCACCACCTACCGCCAGCTCATCGGCGAGAACGAGCGCCTCGTGCCCGTCGAGGGCAAGCCCAGTACCTTCGATCTGGACGGCGGCCCCACCCGGGTGACGGCTGTCAGCGGCACGCTCAGTGGGCCTGATGCGACCAGCGTCCTGGTCTTCAAAAGCACGGATCTTGGCGGCACCGCGAACGCCCCCGCGGTCCTCTCCTTCTACGAGAACAACGACGGAGGATCCGAGCTCAACGACGCCTCTGACGTTCACGCGGGGTACGGAGTCGGAGCGGCGAGCGGCAGCGTCGTTGCCGGCAACGTGACGAGCCTGCCGGTGCAGGTCTCCCAACCTCCGACCTTCGATTCGGCCCTGCTCAACACCACGCGTCACACGGATGCGGGAACGAACATCACCCTCCCAGTGAAGGATGTTCAAGCTGGCGACCGCGTCGTGGTGGTCCGGACCTCCAACCCCTCGGCGACCAGCGACTTCCTCGACCTGACCAAGGTCGCAAACTATGACTTCTATCCTCTGACCATCAATAGCAGCACGAGCGTGACCTTCACCCCCACTCGCTCAACGGGCGGGATGGTCAACTACTACCTCTCGCGCGGCGAGATGGTGAGCAAGATTGGCGCCAGCAACGGGAGCGTCTCGCTGGCCAAGGTCCATGTTCATCCGAAGGTCGTGAGCTCTGCGACGGTGCGCATCGGGTCTGATGATGGGACCTCGCGCCTGCCGCGCCGAACGGGCGAGACCGATACCGTCTACATTACCTTGCGTGATCAGTACGGCAACCTCGTCACGGGTGCCGATTTCGGCACCCGCCTGATGGACGGCTTCGTGTGGAGGCCCCTGATGGAGCCTGTCCAGACCCAACTGCTTCCGAATCCTGATGCCTCGACGCATACTCCTGTGGCCTTCATTCCTGGTTCGACCATCGGGCGTCTCACGACGCCCACAGACGCCAACAACGACGGTATTTGGGAATCTACCTTTACCCAGGGGGCGGTCACGCCTACGGCTGGCGGGACTGCGGCTTCATTCACGCTCTTCAACAACACCCGGATCCGAGCGCTCTCGTATCTCCATGACACCTCAAACTTGGCGGCGACAACGGCATTTGCCCTTGGAGTGACGGCTGATCCTGTGACTGTCGGGGCTCTCTGGCTCACGCTGTACCGGGGGGCCAATGTGGCGGGTGGCACCTTCGTCGCGTCTCGTAGCTACCAGCCGGATCTCAGCGCGCCGGACGATGCTGCGACCTTCAGCATCTCACCCACTAGCAATACGACTTACCCTGGATCCATCGCCCCTGAGGGATTGCCCTTGATCATGCGGATGGGACGGAACCTGGGAGCCAACATCACGACAGCGGACAATGACACGCGGATCGCGGTCACGGTTGGTGCTCGGGCAGAGCTCGATATCGATCGCCCTGTCTTCCGCATCTATCATCAGAATGCGGACGGCTTCTTGACCCTGAAGAACACGATTAACGGTAGTGTGAGCTACTCCTGGAAGCGATAGGCGATCGCACGGATCGATGGCGAGTTGATGTGATCTGCCTCCAACCATAGGCTGCTCGTTTTGTGAGTCCAGCGGGCGGGGGTAGCGTATTTCAGGCGATGGGCCGGTCCTCCAAACCGACCTGAGCAGCGAAGCGTTCGGGTGTTTCGCCGCCGAGTGAACTGTGGGGTCGAACCCGGTTGTAGTCGAGCCGCCAAAGCTCGATGCGATGCCGGGCCTCGAAGAGGCTGGTGAACAGGTTTTCGTTGAGACACTCGTCCCGGAACTTCCCGTTGAAGCTCTCGATGTAAGCATTCTCCACGGGCTTACCAGGCCGGATAAAGTGGAGCGTCACTCCTCGAGCGTCTGCCCAGGCGTCCAGTGTCCGTCCTGCGAACTCCGGGCCGTTGTCCACGGTGATGACCTTGGGCAGTCCGCGCATCTCGGCCAAGCACTCTAGAACGCGTACGACGCGAAGCCCGGGCAACGAAGTGTCGACTTCGATGGCCAAGCATTCGCGGGTGTAGTCGTCTACGATGTTCAACGTGCGGAAACGCTGCCCGGACCAGAGCGCGTCGAGCGTGAAGTCCATGCTCCAGCGTTCATTGGCCCGCTGCGGGGCGTCCGGGATGACCCGCGCGCCAGCCACTAGCTTCTTCCTGCGCTTTCGCCTGACGGCAAGCCCTTCCTCTCGGTAGATCCTGAGCACGCGCTTGTGGTTGAGGATGAAGCCCTCGCGCTTGAGCAGAGTGTGAAGGCGCCGATAGCCGAAGCGTGGGCGTTGCGCCACAAACTCCTTGAGCTTTTCACGCACGGCGCCATCGTCGCGCTTTTTTGCGCGCTGATAGAACACCGAGCGGGCCAACCCAACCAGGCCGCAAGCCTTGCTTTTGCTGAGACGGTGGGCGCGTGCTATATGCTTGACCATCTCTCGCTTGGTTTGCGCCCTACCACTTTTTTCCAAGCACGTCCTTAAGGGCCACAATATCCAGGGCTTGGTCCGCAACGATCCGCTTGAGATGGCGGTTTTCCTCTTCGAGGGCTCGCAACCGCTGTGCCTCACCGATTTCCATACCGCCGTATTTCGCCTTCCAACGGTAGAAGGTCTGCTCGGTAATGCCCTGCTGGCGGCAGATGTCGGCTGTCTTGATGCCACGTTCGACCTCTTTGAGGAGGCCAATGATTTGCTCTTCTGTGAAACGACTTTTCCGCATGGGGTGTCCTCCTCGGATCACGTACCCGTGCAGACTCACTTTTCAAGTTGTCCATTCTCGTGGGAGCAGGTCAAGGCGACAACAAGCTGAACATGGCCCCTTGCTGAAGATCGTACCCTTTCATCCCACCCTCACGAGCAGATCCGCTGCCGTTTCTGCTTCATGCCACCGCGTAGCAAGCGTCCAGGCCATGGTCTGAGTTTTTCAGCACCTGTTAAGGAGACACGCATGGGGGGCGGGCTGGTTATTAGTAAAATCAGCCTGCCCCCTTATTCATTTATTTTTTCGAGCTATCTGGGAACTATTTTGAATAAATGGTTCTTTGTAGTGAAATATGGGGTATCTGTTTTATCAACTGCAACTGCTAATGTGCTATGTAGAGTAACGGGACTACTTCCCCAATTCTGGTCATAAATGCCATTTCCTCTTCCTGCTATCGTGCTTACGAATCCATCCGGATAAATCTTTCTAATAGTTGCATCCCAATCCGTAGTTATTGCATTGTCTGCCACATACAGGTTTCCAATGCTGTCAGCTGCTATTGAAACCGGCTTAGTAAAACTTGCCTGGAAACCATTAGCTTTTCCTACTAGCCCAGTCCCAGCTACAGTTGATACTTCACCAGAAGGTGTGATGACTCGAATGTATAATCCTTCTTCTGCAATGAATATATTTCCATTCTTGTCAATAGTAAGTGATGTGGGTCTGTCAAATTTAGCAATTTCTTTTTTGCCGTCTAGATGGCCCCTGGTTCCGTCTCCTGCAAATGTTGAAACGGCTAAATTAGGCGCGATTTTTCTGATTCTGTTGTTATCTGTATCGGCAACATAGATGTTTCCACTATTGTCAATTGCAATTCCTTTTGGGTTATTGAATCTCGCACTTGTTCCATTTCCATCTAAGAATCCACCTTGATACGACGAAGGTCCATAGTTGCCCCAGGTCAATGGATTGCCTCCGCCAGCAATTGTGGTAACTGTCCCATCAGGGAATACTTTCCGAATTCGCTGGTTGTTTGAATCAGCAACATATATATTTTCGGAATTATCAAGTGCGATAGCATATGGCATGCTGTAAAGCGCAGAAGATCCAACGCCATCCTTGTATCCCCAATATGAAGAACCAGTAGTATAGATATTTTGAGATAGATTTTGACTCCATCTTTTAACATACTGATGGAAGTCCATATCTGCAGAAGAATGGTTAACCTCTGATGTATATATTTCGCCACTTTCGGAAATTGTTAATCCAGTTGGACTCCAGAAAATTGACGTTGCATTATTTGGGGTTTTTATGTCATTTAAGTATTTTCCAACGTATTCAACGGTTGGTTGGCTTGCCGTATTGTGACTATAGTCGACATTTATTTTGCTAATGCTGTTACTAAGATAGTTTGCAATCAAGATGTTTCCATCTCTGCCGCAAGTTATGCTTACTGGCTCTGAACCCGTCGGGTAGGTTCCTATGATCAATCCATTTCGGGATAGTCTTGTGACATTGGCATTGTATTTGTTCAACACCCATGCACAGCCACTGCGGTCAATAGTGATTCCAAATGACGAATTTCCTGCTTTATATGTGTATATTTTTCCGTCAGGTGATATTTTTGTAACTGATGAATACCTCTCGGCTCCAATTTTGCTATATGCTGAAACCCATGCGTTTCCATAATCATCGACGATAATAGCATTTGCTATTGGCGTTGAGTAGCTGTCTCTACTTTGAGACAGGATTGATTCGAGAGGGTATTTGGTTACGGTTTGTTCATTATTTGTTAGTTTATATATCCCTGAATTTGATGTGCTGCTATATAGCCAAACATTGTTACTTTTATCGATATATACCCTGTTCAGGCTTGGGTTTGGTTTTGTTATTGTGCTTAATAGCTGCTTTAAATTTGAATATTTATATAGATAATTGTTCCCAGATTCGCTAATAAAATAAATCATGCCATTTGATTGTCGAATGTCGAAGCTAGAGCCGACGGCTGGTAGCGTAATACCTGAGCCGTTCGCAAGACCTGGGGCGCCTAAATTTCTAAGTACGTTGGAGTCTTGCTCTAGCGCCCAAATATTTCCGCTGGGATCAAACTTGAAGTAACCATTAGTAACGCCTCGTGCAACCTTAGTTAAATACGGATAACGTCCATCAGGGTTTAGCCTTATAATGGACATTCCTATATCAGTTTTGCATGAGATATATATATAGCCATTATCGCTTCTTTGTGTAATATATTGCGGATATTCGCTAGTATTATAAGTCTCTGTATTGTCTCCTGTAGTGTCTCCTATGGCTAAGGTTGCATATTGCTTGTTATTTTCTGGCTTGCTAGTTTGAATAGTTTCAATGGTATTTGCTTGATAACAAGATGTTGTAATAATGGTAATAATTGACATTAATAATAATTTATTCATTTTTTCCTCTCTGTTGATTTAGTTGCAATTTCCAATACAATTATATTGTACTATGCCATCCTAAAAAACAAAAACCATAATCATAATATTTCAAGAGTTACGCAGGGTAGGTTGAACGCAGCCACCTTAGCGAGGTCAGGTGGCGGGGAGCATGAAAGTGACTTGCCGGCGAGAGAGCGGACGCCCCTCTGCAGGATGATCTTGCGCTTCCTGCCCACCCCTGCCGCGATCTGGGAGTAGTCACTTTGGCGCCGAAGGCACCATGCGATCGCCCCGAAGGCTCGATGAACCAAGGATGGCCGGCCCATTGCCTTGCGATCGCCTGGATCGAAGGCGCCTTGGTGGATGACCACCTCTATCAGCGCGTTCGCTCCCCGCATAAGTCGCTTTCCGCAATAATGGACTGATCGTCCGCTTGTCCTGTGGGTATAACCTCTCATGACGCTGGCTTGACCGTTTAGCCCGCCCAGGGAGGTTCCCATGAAGCTCATGCGCGAAGGAATGGAGCGGCTGCAGTCGCTCGTGCGCCAAAAGGCCGAGAACCTGACCACCAAGGTCGCCCGTGAGGGGGCCGAGAAGGTGGGCAAGGAAGGCGCCGAGAAAGTAGCCAAGGGCTTCGCCGACGAGGTCCTCTCGGTCTCGAACACCGCGCGCAAGCTCGCCCAGGTCAAGGCCGATCCCGAGATCGCCAACCTGGCCTTCAAGGTCGCCGCCGAGCAGGGTGGCCTCAAGGGCGGACACCTTTCCAAGCAGGTCATGGAGGATGCGGCCGGCCAGCGCTGGATGTTCAAGGCCGTGCCCAAGGGCGAAGAGTACCGGGCGCTCGGGGATAAGGCCGGTGGCGACATCCTGCGTGCGGTCGGCATCTCCACTCCGCAGGTCCACCTGACGACCCAGGTGATGGATGGTCGTCCCCAGTTCGGAACCATCCAGAAGCTGGTCGACCACTCGGGCCAGAAGCTGCCGAGTGATGCCACCAAGCTCTCGCGCCAGCAGCTCGACGAGCTGACCGAGTCGCACGTGGGCCGCTGGCTCATCTCGGACCACGACGGCAAGGTCGAGAACTTCCTGGTCCGCAAGGGCGGCGGGGTCGAGACCATCGATCTCGGCCAGATGTACCGCTTCTTCCCCGAGGACTCCCTCGATCGCCTTTACCAGCCGAACGCCAAGAAGCCCATCTTCAACGAGATGTGGGACGGCTACGTCTCGGGCAAGATCGACCTGAACTTCCAGAAGGGCCTGGACCAGGTCGCCAAGGTCGAGGCCCTGGCGGATGACGAGTTCGTGAAGCTGCTTCGCCCCTACGCCGAGACGCGCTACGCTCAGGCGGGGCCGATCCCCACCATGAAGACCGTCGACGAGTTCATGCAGTCGGCCCTGAATCGCAAGCAGAACCTCCGCGACGACATGCTCGGCTTCTACGATTCGCTCGCCAAGGAGCGCGGCCTCTCGGGCGTGGAAGAAGCCCTCGGCTCCTACGCCTCCCAGCACGCCGACGACATCCGTCGCGTAGGCCTCCAGCCTGTCCAGAAGCTCCATCCTCGGGTCGCGGAAGCCTTCGCCACGAGCCGTGCCAACGCCGCCCGCTACAAGGAGGAGACCATCCAGGTCCTCACCGAGAAGTTCGGGAACCGCACGGTGGCCGAGCAGAAGTACAAGGCGATCTACGAGAAGGTCCGCAAGGACATGTTCATCGCCGCTAACTACCCCAACAGCGCCCTGACGACCGCCATCAAGGAAGGCCGCATTCGCTCGCTCTACGACTTCCCGATCAAGGAGCAGATCGAGAGCAAGGGCGTCGGCTACGTCGCCGGGCGCCACTTCGCGGACCTGCGTCTCGGCCTTCACGGCGACAACCCCCTCTACGTCACGGTGGGCGGCAACAAGAAGTACGCCAAGGACATCGCCAAGTACGGCGACACCATGGTCCGCTACAAGGAGGCCGAGCTCGCGGGCAAGGTCCTCTATTCGGATGGCAACCACAACTTCTATGCCAAGAACATGCTGAACGCCAAGTCGAAGTTCGAGAGCCAGCGCTTCACCTACTTCGACGTGCCGCACCTGACGGTCAACCGCATCGTGAAGGAGGGCCTGGATCCCAAGGAGGCCAGCCACCTGATCGAGGGCATCGTCTACGGAGGGATCGATCCACGCACCGCGGCGGAGGCCATCAAGCCCCTGCGCGCGGAGGCCTCGAAGGAGGCGCTCCTCGAAATGGCGAAGGACGCCAACATCTCCATCTTGCCGTGAGGTTCCATGCGAAAGGCCGCACCCCCAAGGGGTGCGGCCTTTCTGCTGGGTGGATGGCTTACGCCAGCGCGGGTTCGGGCTCGTTCGACGAGCCGCCGGTGAAGAGGGACTCGAACTGCTCGGAGTCCAGGGTCTCCTTCTTGATGAGCTCCTTGGCGATGAGCACCATCTTGTCGTGGTTCTCGCTCAAGAGGCGCTTGGCCTTCATGAACGCGTCCTCGACGATGCGCTTGACCTCCTGGTCGATGAGGCTCGCCACCTGGTCCGAGTAGTCCTTGTCGCCGCCGAAGTCGCGGCCCAGGAAGACATGCTCGTTGTGCTTGCCGAAGGCCAGAGGCCCGACCACGTCGCTCATGCCCCACTCGGTGACCATCTTGCGGGCGAGGCCCGTGGCGCGCTCGATGTCGTTGCCGGCGCCGGTGGTCACATCGCCGAAGACCAGCGCCTCGGCGGCACGGCCGCCCAAGAGGCCCGTGATCATCGCCTCGATCTTGGACTGGCTCAGGAGCACCCGGTCCTCGGGGAGGTGCCAGGTCAGGCCCAGGGCCCGGCCGCGGCTGACGATGGTGATCTTGTGAACCGTGTCCGACTCGGGGATGAGGCGCGCGACCAGGGCGTGGCCGACCTCGTGGTACGCGATGATTTCCTTCTCCTCGTCGGAGATGATCCGGCTCTTGCGCTCGGGACCCGCGTAGACCTTGTCGATGGCCTCGTCGAAGTCGGCCATGGCAATCTCTTTGCGGTTGTGGCGGGCGGCGATGAGGGCCGCCTCGTTGCACATGTTCATGATGTCCGCGCCCGAGAAGCCGGGGATGCGCTTGGCCAGCGTTCCCAGGTTGATGTCCTCGGCCAGGGGCTTGTTCTTGACGTGGACCTTGAGGATCTGCTCGCGGCCGTTGACGTCCGGGGTGTCGACGATGACCTGGCGGTCGAAGCGACCGGGACGGGTCAGCGCGGTGTCCAGGATGTCGGGACGGTTGGTCGCGGCGATGACGATGACGCTCTGGTTGGGCTCGAAGCCGTCCATCTCGACCAGCAACTGGTTGAGGGTCTGCTCGCGCTCGTCGTGGCCGCCGCCGAGGCCCGCGCCGCGCTGGCGGCCGACCGCGTCGATTTCGTCCACGAAGACGATGCAGGGGGAGTGCTTCTTGGCCTGCTCGAAGAGGTCGCGGACGCGGCTCGCGCCGACGCCGACGAACATCTCGACGAAGTCCGAACCCGAGATGGAGAAGAAGGGAGTGCCGGCCTCGCCTGCGATCGCCTTGGCGAGCAGGGTCTTACCGGTACCCGGCGAGCCGACCAAGAGCACGCCCTTGGGGATCCGGGCGCCGAGGGCCTGGAACTTCTCGGGGCTCTTGAGGAAGTCGACGATCTCCTGGAGCTCGGACTTGGCCTCGTCGATACCCGCCACGTCCGCGAAGGTGACGCGGGGCTTGTTCTCGACCATCATCTTGGCGCGGCTCTTGCCGAAGCTCATGGCCTGGTTGGATCCGCTCTGCGCCTGGCGCAGCATGAAGATCCAGAGGCCGACGATGATCAGCACCGGCACCAGGATGGTCGAGAGCAGCGACACCCACCAGCTGGACTGGTCGGGGGCCTTGACCTCGTACTCGACACCCTGCTTGCTCAGCAGGTCGTAGAGTCGGGGATCGTTCTCGGGCGCCACGGTCCGGGCGAGGCGATCGCCCTCCTTGGGCTCGGCGTCGATGACCCCGCTCGATTTCGAGATGGTGACCTTCTTGATCTCGCCCTTCTCGACCTGCGTCAGGAAGGTCGAGTAAGAAACCTTGTCGACCTTGCTGGGTGGTTTATTCCAGAGCGAGGTGAAAAAGGCGATGGCGACGAGCACCAACAGGATGTAAATACCGCTGCTTTTCCAAACTTTGTTCAAAGTGAGCGCTGCCTCCTCATAAGTCCGCTTCATGGTATGGGTCGCCCCAGGCATTGTCAAACCACGCTTGCCTCTCGCGAATCGCCTTCACGACCTGCTGCGTCGCCGGACCGATCGGAGCCTGGGCCCCTCGCCTCACTCCCACGATCCAGAGCACGTCGTTACCGGTGGCGAGTACGAGTTGGCGCTCCATGAGCGGACGTGCCACCCGCTGCTTGGAGAGAAACTGAGCGAGGGGACGCGAGGTCCCACGGCCCCAGGGGGTGAAGCGATCGGTGTCGGGTCGTGCGAGGCGCCATACCAGGTCGGTGGGCAGGCGATCAGCATCGAAGGCCTCTTCCGGGCCGAGGGACTGGGGGCTCTCGGCGGCCAGCTTCAAGCTGAGCAGGGCGCCCGCAAGCTCGATCGTTTCACCCGGGCGCGCCGGCACCGGGGCGGGCGCTTCGATCGCCCGGTACAGGAGCAGTAGCCCGTGTCGCGCCTCGGCGCGCAGCCCGTCGCCCACGTCTACCCCTTCGCCCGCCTCGCGGATCCGCTCCAGGCGCAGGGCGCTCAGGCCGCGGTGGGTGCCCTGCACGTGGGCGTAGGCCTGGGCCAGGATGCGGCGCTGGAGCGCCGGGTGCAGGGCCGTAAGGCCGGCTTCCTCCAGGCCGATCAGGCCGGGGGCCTGGTGCCGCAAGAGCGGCCGGATCGCTTCGCGGGCCTGATGTCGTAAATAGTCGTCCTCGTCGGCGAGCACGGCGAGGTTCGCCCCCAGGGTGCGGTGAATGGAGGGGTTGAGCGTCCGCAGCGCCGGGGTTACCTCGTGACGCAGCCGGTTGCGAGGGATGGCGGCGTCACGGTTGCTCTCGTCCTCGAACCACGCGAGCCCGTGGCTTTCGAGATAGGCCTCGATGGTGGCGCGCGCGACGCCCAGCAAGGGGCGTACGATCCGGGGCCCCTCGTGCTGTGGGCGTGTCGCCGGAATGCCCAGCAAGCCCGGCAGGGCAGAGCCCTTGGTCAGGCGCATGAGGACGGTTTCGAGCTGGTCGTCGGCGTGATGCCCCAGCGCCAAGTGGGTCGCGTTGCTCGTCTCGGCCAGCGCATTGAGCGCGGCGTAGCGGGCGTCGCGGGCGGCCTCTTCGGGGCTCTGACCCGGGCTTGGACGGGCTTCGACTCGCGCGATCCGGAATTGGAGGCCCCAGCGGGCCATGAGGTGGGTCAGCTGCTCGGCCTCGGCGTCCGCCGCCGCGCGCAGGCCGTGGTGGATGTAGGCGGCCTCGATGTGCCAGCCTCGCTCCGGCGCCAGGCTCCACAGGGCGTGGGTGAGGGCGAGCGAGTCGGCTCCGCCCGAGCAGCCGACGAGGATGCGCGCGGCGGGCGGGAAGAAGCCGTGGCGGGCGCTCATGGAGAGGATACTGGAAAGAAGCGACTCGGGGGGCGTCATGGGCTTTCTCGAACCATCGGAAGGGCGAATCCACCGGGAAGGCGAGCGCCGTGCGGCTTTAGTTCGGTTTCAGGTCGGCTTTATTCTCGCACTAAATCGCCAGCGGTGCCTCCCCTGGATTGTTTCAAGGCAATAAACCGTTTGTTTTCCTTGCGAGGGGCGACCAGGAGCCAAATAGCATCCGATTGATTGACGAAAATAAGTCCATGAAGCAATTTTATTCATGAATTAATATGTAGTTCTTCATGAATTAATGTAAAAAACTCGGTTGTTTCGGGAACTTTTGAGATAGCATCCAGACATCGCGATGTTTTTATCTCAATCACCAACAGATGAATTTAGTTGCATGTGCTGGGTGGCGTCATAGCCAACCGTTACAGCTACTTTAGGAGGTGTCATGAAACTACGAATCGGGGCGAAGCTGCTGCTTGGCTTCGGGGCGGTCCTCTTGCTCATGGGGATCGTCGGCCTCTTCTCGCTCGCGAAGCTGGGGGCGGTCAACGGCCTCTTAGAGGACATGTACGAGAAAGAGGTGCATGGCATCTCCGTTATCAAGGAGGCGAACCTCAACCTCATCTACCGTGGTCGCGCCGAGAAGAACGCCATTCTGTACACCGATCCGGCCGAGGTCGAGCATCATCTCGCCAACATGCAGAAGTACTACACCAAGGTGCAGGATTACCTGACGCAGTACGAGGGCCTCGTTCGGCTGGAGGATTCCAAGCGGCGCATCGCGGGCATTCGTGACGACCTCCGCGAGCTTGCACCTTACCAGGATCAGATCGCGACCTTCGCGCGCCAAAACGAGAAGACCAAGGCCCTCGAGGTCGGTCGCAAGGCGCGGGCGATCGCCGATCGGATCGATCATGCGATGACCGAGCTGGCGCATCAGAAGGAAGGGATCGCCAAGGGCGCCAGCGAGACGGGCCGGCAGAGCTACGAGCAAGCCCGCGTCATGGTCCTCGCGCTGCTGCTCGTCGCCATCGCCCTCGGGGTGGCGATCGCCCTCTACCTCTCCCGGGGCATCTCCCAGGGCCTCCAGACGGTCGCGACGGCCGCCGAGGGGATCGCCAAGGGCGAGCTGGATCAGGTCGTCGAGGTCAAGAGCCAGGACGAGCTCGGCGACATGGCCCGGAGCTTCCGCCAGATGCTCGTCTACCTCAAGGAGGTGGCGGGGGTGGCCGAGGCCATGAGCCGGGGGGATCTGGCCCGGGCCGTGACGCCCAAGAGCGAGCGCGACCAGTTCGGCAACGCGATCGCCCACATGATCGCGAGCCTCCGCCAGGTGGTGGGCCAGGTGCGCGCCGCGGCCGACTCGGTCGGGGCGGGGGCCGAGCAGGTCGGCAGCTCGAGTGCCGAGCTCTCGAAGACGACGGCGATCCAGGCGTCGAGCGCCGAGGAGACCTCGGCGGCCATGGAAGAGATGGCCGCGAACCTCCAGTCCGTGGATGCGAGCGTCCAGACCCTCGGCAACAAGGTGGGCCTCATCCGGGGCCAATCGGACGAGCTGGCGGCCGCGGTCACCCAGACCTCGAGCTCGGTCGCCGAGATGGCGGCGAGCATCCAGCAGGTGGCGGGCAACGTGGCGCACGCCAGCCAGGTCTCCGAGCAGGCGGCCCAGGCCGCAAACGCCGGCGAAGCGGCGGTCGTCAAGACGATTGCGGGGATGCAGGCCATCTCGGAGACCATGGGGGGGATCCTCTCGACGATCCAGGTGCTCGATCAGCGCTCGGGCGAGATCGGGGCGATCATCGAGGTGATCGACGACATCGCCGAGCAGACCAACCTCCTCGCGCTCAACGCCGCCATCGAGGCCGCCCGCGCGGGCGAGGCCGGTCGAGGCTTCGCGGTGGTCGCCGACGAGGTCCGCAAGCTCGCCGAGCGCTCGGCCAAGGCGACCGGCGAGATCGGGGCCTTGATCAAGGGCATCCAGCAGGAGACCGCCCAGGCCGTCGGGGTCACCCAGCAGGGCTCGGCCAAGGTGGCGGAAGGGGCCCAGCTCGCCAACCACACCGGCGAGGCCCTTTCCCGGATCAAGGAGGCCTCCGAGCAGGTCACGGTCCTCTTGAGCGAGGTCTCGGCCGCAACCAGCGAGCAGGCGCGCGCCAGCCAGCAGATCGTGGCCGCTGCCGAGCAGATGGCAGGCATCAACCACCAGGTGACCGGGGCGGTCGGCGAGATGGATCAGCTGACCAAGACCGTCACCTACGCGACCAGCGAGCAGCGCCAGGGGGCGGGTCAGGTGGTCATCGCCGTGGACAGCCTGAGCAAGAGCTCGCAGGAGGCGGCGATCGCCACCGAGCAGGTGGCGCGGGCCGCGGATGATCTCAATAGCCAAGCACAAAGCCTGCAGGAGGCCGTGGCCTTTTTCAAGCTGGGCGAGCAGGAGCAGCGCCTCGAACGCCGCATCGGGGCCCTCTCGCTACCCAGCGCAGGGCGATGAATCGAAAGGGGCTGCCCCACTGGGGCAGCCCCTTTTTTGAATTGGGGCGACCCCGCCAACGAAAAACCGCCCGGATTGCTCCGGGCGGTGAAGAGTGGCACTGGCTGGATTTGAACCAGCGGATGAGCGGGTATGAACCGCTTGCCTTAACCACTTGGCGACAGTGCCGCTGTCGATGATCCTTACTTTATCGTATCTGGCGGGCGACGTCAAGATAGGTTGGTGGCAGGGTTAAGAGCTTTTTCGCTAGGCGTGGGCCCTCGCCTCTGCTACCCTGAGGGCGGATGGTTGAAGGAGAGCTCCATGCGCCTGTTGATGATCGACCAGCTCGTGGCCGGATCGCGGCTCGGCAAGACCCTTTACGCCGAGGACGGGCGGGTCCTGCTGCACCGCGGCACCGAGTTGACCGGCGCTTACCTGGAGGCCCTCTCGAAGATGGGCTATCGAGCCCTCTACGTGCTCGATCCCCACTCGGATGATCTGCAGGCCCGCGATCCCATCAGCGAGCGCACCCGCCAGGAGGCCATCACGGCCGTCCGTGACGTCTTCCGGCAAGTCCGCGAGCCCAATCGCAGCCTCGACCAGGAGTGGACCAGCCGTCGCATCCTCTACAACACGGCCGTCGGCATCCTCCACGACCTGCAGGCCAACCGGGACCTCAACCTCCAGGTGGCCGAGCTGCGGACGCTGAGCTCCTACACCTTCGACCACTCAGTCAACGTCTGCGTGCTGGGCCTCGCGCTCGGCGAGCGCATCGGCCTGCCCTACGGCAAGCTCGCCGATCTGGCCATGGGCCTCTTGCTGCATGACATCGGCAAGACCGCCATGCCGGGCGAGTGCGCCGAGCTGCACGAAGGGGCCGAACAACTCGTCGACGAGACCTATCGCCAGCATCCCCGCATCGGCTTCGACATCGTGCAGCAGTTGGGCAAGACCCTCTCAAGCCCGTCGCGGATCGTCGTCCTGCAGCATCACGAGCGCTGGGACGGCTCGGGCTTTCCCAAGGCCCTCAAGGGCGATGAGATCCACCTCTTCGGCCAGATCGCGGCGATCGCCAACACCTACGACAACCTGATCCACGACCTGAGCGCGGGTCGCCCCACCCCGCCGCACCAGGCGATGGAGTACCTGATGGCCGCGGGGGGCTCCCACTTCAACCACGCCCTGGTCGTCGAGTTCCTCAAGCTGCTCGTTCCCTTCCCCCTCGAGGCTGCGGTCAAACTCAGTACCGCCGAGGAGGGCCTCGTGGTCTCCATCGACCGGGGGCTGCCCATGCGCCCGACCATCCGCGTCACCATGGACCCCGATGGCAAGGAGCGGCGCCGGCCCTACGAGCTGGATCTCAAGAAGCACCCAGACATCACCATCGTCCAGACCTTCTAGGCCTTCTAAGCCTTTCCCGCTTCTCGGATCGTCTTGCGGCCTGTGCTACGATGCCCGCGCACTGATCCTTTACAGGGGAGGCACCATATGAAGGGACCGACCAAGGCCTCGGGCATCGGCGGGACGCTGAGCACCCACGGGGGGCGCGACGCGCGGCGCAAGGTCGTCGGGCGCGCGATCGACCAGTTCCGCCCCGACGTGCCCCACCAGGCCAACGCCGCCCCGGACATCAAGGGGGACGTGGCCTACTGCGTCAGTTGCCATGCGATCTACCGGCCCAAGCAGTGGCACCTGGACGAGGCGGAGTACCATCGCCTCTCGATCAACCCGGAGGTCGAGGGCATCACCTGTCCGAGCTGCCGCGCCATCGAGCGCGGGGACTTCTACGGCGAGTTGCGCATGCGCATGGCGGGCCTCGAGCGCTACCGGGAGCAGATCCTCAACACCGTTTACAACGAGGAAGCCCGGGCCCGGGTCAAGAACCCCCACGAGCGCATCGGGCGCCTGATCGATCGCGGCGCCGAGATCCAGGTGGACACGGTCAACCCGTTCCTGGCGCACCGCATCGCGGGCAGCCTCAAGAAGGCCTTCCACGGCACCGAAGTGGAGACCGACTACACCCCCGGCCAGGTCTTCGCGCGGATCGCCTGGGGCAAGCCTCAAGCCAAGCACTGAAAACACGAAGCGGGCGGCCCGATGAGGGCCGCCCGCTTCGAAGTTGGAGTGTTAGAGCTTGGCGACGAGGTCGCGGACCAGCGCCTTGGCCTTGCCGGCGCTCTTGGCGACGACGTCGAGGACTTCCTGCTCGGTGGCGTGGTGGTCGCCGTCGGGCAGGGCCATGTCCGAGATCATGCCGAGGCCCAGGACCTTGAGGCCGCAGTGGACGGCGACGATCGTCTCGAAGACGGTCGACATGCCGATCGAATCGGCGCCGATTGTCACCAGGTGGCCGAGCTCGGCCGGGGTGAAGAAGGCGGGGCCCGTGATGCCCGCGTAGACGCCCTCGTGCAGGGTGATGCCCTGCTGCTTGGCGATATCGTGGGCGATCGCGCGCAGGTCGGGGCGGTAGGCGTCGAACATGACCGGGAAGCGGGGGCCGACCTCGGGGTCGTTGGGACCGATCAAGGGGTTGTTGCCCGTCAGGTTGAGGTGGTCCTTGATGAGCATCAGATCGCCGGCCTGGAACTGTTTGTTGAGGCCGCCGGTGGCGCAGGTGACGACCAGGGTCTCGACGCCCATGGCCTGCATGACCCGCACGGGGAAGGTCACCTGCTGGGGGGTGTAGCCCTCGTAGGTGTGGAAGCGACCCTGCATGGCCACCACGCTCTGGCCGCCCAGCATGCCGAAGACCAGGTTGCCGGCGTGGCCGGGCGCGGTCGAGGTCGGGAAGTGGGGGATCTCGGCGTAGGGGATGACCTCGGCGCCTTCGATCTCAGAGACCAGGGTGCCGAGCCCCGAGCCGAGGATCAGGCCGACCTTGGGCTGGATAGGCGTGCGAGAGCGCAGGTAGGCAGCCGCTTCCGCGATCTGGGCGCGGACTTCCAGGACCTGCGGGGGGAGGGTGGCCGTCTTGCTCATGAAGCCTCCGTGGATTCAGTTGGGTTGGATTATGGAGCGGGGAGAGGGGGATTCGAACCCCCGAGACCGCTTGACGCAGCCTACATTCTTTCCAGGAATGCCCTTTCAACCACTCAGGCATCTCCCCTCGGACAGGCCTTCCCGTTGTCGATCGGGAGCCTGTAAAAAAAAGAGTGCACCCTCTGGGGCTCGAACCCAGGACCCGCTGATTAAGAGTCAGCTGCTCTACCAACTGAGCTAAAGGTGCCAGTTTGAGACGGGGCGCGGTGCCGAAAGCGGCGCGCCGTCGCAACGTCTTTCACTATAGACGAAGCCTTGTGAGTTTGCAAGCGGTTATGGCGAAAATTTTAATCCCGATTTAAGACGGGAGCGCCCGATCGGGGCGAGGGCGAGATGTCGCGGTGTCTTGGATCACCGCCGTTTCGCCCCTCGCTTCGTAGGATGGCAAGTGAGCGGACCTTAACGAAGCTTAAACGTAGCGCATCCCGCAGGGCCGCTATAATGTCCGTATCGTCGCTATGTTGATAGTCGAACGACCGCAAGTCGTCCCCCCTCATCGCACGGGAGGCTCGTTGCCTTGGTTCGAAAGATCCATCTTGCCACCTTGCTGATCCCCTTGATCGCGACGATCGCAGCCGTTCCCGCCCAGGCGGCCGGCGTGCCCTCGGTCTCGGCCAAGGCGGCGATCGTCATCGACGGGGTCACGGGCCAGGTCCTCTACGCCAAGAACATCCACGATCGCTTGCCCCAGGCGAGCACCACCAAGATGATGGCCGGGATCGTGGCGCTCGAGCGCGGTACCCTCAGCGACGAGGTCCAGGTCAGCAAGCGCGCCGCCGACACCGAGGGCTCCAGCATGTACCTGGAGGCGGGCGAACGCCTGACCTTCGAGCAGCTCCTCTACGGCATGATGCTCAACTCGGGCAACGACGCGACCGAGGCGGTGGCCGAGTACATCTCGGGGGACGCCACCCACTTCGTCGGCCTCATGAACCAGAAGGCCTCGACCCTCGGCCTGAAGAACACCCACTTCGTCACCCCGCACGGCCTCCCGGACAGCAATCACTATTCCAGCGCCTACGACTTGGCCCAGATCGCCCGTTACGCCCTCTCCAACCCGGCCTTCGCCGAGATCGCGGCCACCAAGGCCTTCCCGGTGCCCGGCAACAAGCGCGCCCCCCACCGGACGCTCATCAACCACAACAAGCTGTTGCGCTACTTCCCCGGCGCCTGGGGCGGCAAGACCGGCTACACCATTGTGGCGGGCAAGTGCTTCGTCGGCTCGGCCAAGCGTGACGGTCGCTACGTGATCGAGGCCCTCCTCAGCGCGCCGGATTGCTGGGCGGACGCCGAGAAGCTGCTCAACTACGGCCTCGACTCCTTCACCTCGGAGCCCGTCGCGGCCGCAGGCCAGGCGATGGGCGACGTGAAGGTCCAGGGCGGCGCGCAGGGCTCGGTCAAGGCGGTCCTCACCGAGGCCGTCGCCCTCAGCGTCCCCAAGGGCGGCCAGAAGCCCGAGGTGACGACGCGCGTCAAGCTCGAGCCCGAGATCAAGGCGCCGGTGAAGGCCGGGCAGTCGCTCGGGACTTACGAGCTGCGCGAGGGCGATCGCCTGCTGGCCTCGGCGCCCCTGGTCGCGGCCCTCGACGTGCCGGTGGGCGGCCTGGAGCTCGGCGATCTTGGGGCGGTCTTCGGCTGGTTCCTCAAGGGCGGGGCGCTCTCGGTGGCCCTCTTCTCGGTCTTCCGCTGGCAAGGCATGCGCCGCCGGGGCCGTCGCAAGCGCGGGAAGAGCATCCTCGGCTCTTCCAACGCCATCCATCGCTAGGCCATGCCCGCCGTCGGATCCCTCGCGGTCGTGACCCTCGACGGTCAGGATGTGGTGGGCGAGGTCGTCGCCTGCGACCAGACCCACGCGACGGTGGCCGTCCGCATTCCCCACGACGTGGCGGAGGTCTTCCCCGCCGAGGGCACGGTGACCTGGGACGACGGCCGGATGCAGCCCTGGCGCCGCGCCCAGGCGAGTGCCACGACCGTCGTCGAGCTGCGGCTACCCCTTGCGGCGCTCGGCGCCCAGGAGCCCCGGGCCGAGATCAACCTCAAGCGCCGGGTGGCGGTGGACGTGCGGAGCCGTACCGGCGGCCACCTGCTCGCCTCCGGCCACACCCAGACCCTCTCGCGGGCAGGGGGCAAGCTCTCGCTCAAGCGGGCGCTCCAATCCGATGAGCGCTATCGCCTCTCCCTCTACCTGCCCGAAGGGCTGCTCAAGCTCGATGCGGTCATCATCCGCTCGGATGCCGACAAGACCCTCGTCGCCTTCCGGGACGTGAGCCCCGAGGCCGAGGCGCAGCTCGATCGCTTCTTGCGCGAGGGCCTCGTCGCCCTGCGCCGCCTGCGCCAGACTCCGTAAGCGCTCCCCGACCAGCCGCCTTGCTCGATGGGGGCTCCCCGGGCCCCGGACCGGTGCCGAGGGGGGCGAACCTTCGACGGGGTGTCGGTCCCCGCGATGCCTTGTGCTATCCTCCCGCCCAGCAAGACCCGACACGAGCGAAGGGGGAGCGCGATGAAAGGCAAGGAAGACGTCGCCAACGCCCTGCGGGAGGCGTTTGCCAAGGACCCGTTGATCAAGGCCGAGCGGATCCGCATCACCATGCTGGCGCCCGATTCCCTGGCCCTCCAGGGCGAGGTCTCGACCCTGGCCGAGAAGGACGAGGCCGCTTTTATCGCGCGCCAGATCGCACCCCAGTGCGAGATCGACAACGGCCTGGTCGTCTCGGTCAATCGGCTCATGGACGACGCGACCCTCGCGCGCCGGGCCGAGGAGGCCCTGGTCGCCGCCAATCTGCCACGCACCGTGGGCGTGCAGGTGCAGGGGGGGCTCGCGATGCTCAGGGGCAGCGTGGAGAGCAGAGATCTGGTGCGCAAGGCGCGGCTCGCCGTCGGGCACGTGCCCGGCATCAAGGACGTGCGCGAAGAGCATCTGAGCGTCGCGAGCCAGCAGACTTTCGAGCCCCTCGGCGCCGCGCGCACGGGGCGCTCGGATCTCACGGCACCCGGCGAGGATTTGTCCCTGGTCGATGCCATTTCTGGCCCGGACGTGGTCAACCGGATCGAGGAGCTCTTGGCCAACCGCATGGACCCGGCGCGCGCCGACGAGATCCGCGTGAGCGCCGATCAGGGGATCGTGCGGCTGACGGGCTTCGTGAAGACGGCCGAGGAGCTCGCCCAGGCCGAGAAGCTCGCGCGGTCGGTCTCGGGCGTGCGCGGGGTGCGCAACCTCCTGGTCTCTTTGGACGGCTCGTCGGGGTGCGACGAGGCGCTCGCCTCCGAGATCCGGCTGGGGCTCACCCCGCAGCGCGACCATGCGAGTCCCGTGGACATCAAGGTCTTCGTGGTCCAGGACACCGTCTACCTCCAGGGGGTGGTGGACTTTCCCGAGCAGATCGCCCAGGCGATCGCGATCGCGAAGCGAACCCCCGGCATCGCGCACGTCTACCCCTCGCTTCAGGTGAGCGAGCGTCACTTCCGATCCGGCGCGGGGCCGGGCCATGCGGCGGAGGACGCCCGTCGGCAGCTGATCGAGCAGGGCCTCGACTGGGACCCGAGCCGACCGGAGAGTTAAGGCCTGATAGGGCATCGTCCGGCAGGGTACAAGGCGCATGCGGCGCGATGGGAACCTGCCGGCACGATGAAGGGGCGATCGCCTCTCATCGTTTTCGCACCGCGGCTTTTGGCGTATAATACCCGCGTATGCAGCCGAGCGACGGTCGAAAGGGTGGGCGCGGCGGTCATGTTCGAGAACTTCTCGGCCAAGGCGATCGAGGCGCTCCAGCTGGCCCGCGAGGAGGCCCGTCGCCTCGAATTCGCCCAGGTGGACACCGACCACCTGCTCTTGGGCCTCTTGGCCGAGGGCAACGGCGTGGCGGCCCGAGCCCTGAAGCTCGAAGGGCTGGACCTGCGCAAGGCGCGGGTTGCCGCCGAGCAGCTCGGGGGGCGCGGCTACATGCGCTCCCAGCAGCTTTTCTTCTCGCCCGATTGCCAGGCGGTCTTCTTCGACGCCGCGGCCCTGGCCGCCCAGGTCGAGCCGGTCCTGGTCGATACCCAGGACCTGCTCTTCGCCCTTCTCAAGCATCCTCGGTGTCGGGCGATCGCCCTCTTGCGCCACCTGAACGCCGACCTGGAGGCCCTGTACCGCCAGGTGCGCTCGGTCCGTGCCCAGGACCTGGAATCGCCCACCCCCTTGCCCGACCCCGAGCGGGTGGTGCGGCCCAAGCACTTCAGCCCCCGCCTCTTGACCGAGAGCGCCCGCAAGGCCTATGACCAGGCCTTCGCCATGGCGCGGGCCTTCGGCCATACCCTGGTGGGGACCGAGCAGCTCCTGGTGGCCCTCGTGATCGCGGACGAGGGGCTCGCCGCGCAGGTGCTCGAGGCCAACGGCCTGAATCGGCTCGACGCCGAGGCCGTCCTCCACCGGGTCATGGGGCGAGGCTCGGGCACGGTCGAGTCCAAGCACGTGCTCAGCCGCCGGGCCCAGGAGGCTCTCGACGCCGCCTGGCGCGAGGCCTGCGCGCGCGGCCACGGCGCGATCGGTACCGGCCACGTCCTGCTCGGCCTGCTGGGGCTGGATGCCGGCGGGGCCCTCACCCTCATGGATCAGCTCAGGCTCAACCTCGGTGCGGTCCAGCTCGATACCGAGCAGGCCTTCGACGACTCCCCTCGCGACCCCGAGCCCCGCTGGGCCGGGGACGCCGTGTCCACGACCGGTGACGAATGCCTACTTCCATGAACGTGCTGGCGGCCTTCCTCGGCTTCGAGCCGCAAGCCCCTGACGCCGTCGCGGAGTTCGCCGCGCGTGCGCAGCGCTTGCTGGGGGCCGAGAGCGCGACCTTCTGGCGCATGGCGGGCACCACCCTCCACCTGGAGGAGGCCTGGGGAGTCTCGGCGGCCGAGGCGATGGCGGCGCTGATGGGCCTCGGCCAGCGTGACGACGCGCCGCAGGCCTTCCCTGATGCGGGCGGGGCCCTGCTCTACCTTCCCCTCATCGCTCAGCGCCAGTGCCTGGGGGCCTTCCTGTTCAGGGTCGCCGCCATGCCCGAGGGGGCGTGGCATCTCCCCCTGGCCCTGCCGGCCGCTGCCCTCGCCCTGGCCTTCTCCCACGAGCGGCTCGCTTTTCGCGAGGCGGCGCTCGGTGCGCGCTTCGAGCGCATGATCGACGCCCTCCACCTGCCGATGATCTTCCTGGACGCGGCCCTGCGGCCGGTCTCCTTCAACAAGGCCTACCGCGATCTGCACGATCTGGCCGAGAACGAGACCTTCGATAGCCTGGGGGCCATGTGGGCGCGGATCAGCCATCGCTACCTCGATCCGACCGTCGTGCAGCGCCTCTTCGGGGCCTGGCCTCACGCGCCCCTCTCCCCGCCGAGCGTCGAGGTCGAGTTCCGCGAGCCGCGCGAGGGGTATTATCGCCTGGTCCTGACCCCGTTCGTCGACGGCCAGGGGGTCTTCTCCGGCGCGGTCGCGAGCTTCTACGACGTCACCCAGGAGCGCCGCCTGATGCGCCTGCAGGCCGACTTCATCGAGAGCCTGGAGGAGCGGGTCAACGAGCGCACCCACGAGCTGCTCCGCGCCAACCAGGCTCTCACCCTCGCCAACCAGCAGCTGCGCGAGCTGGACCGCATGAAGAGCGACTTCATCTCCACGGTGAGCCACGAGCTGCGGACCCCGCTCAACTTGATCGTGGGCTTCGCCTCGCTTTTGGACGAAGGGGTGAGCGGCGATCTGAACCCCGACCACCGCGAGTGGGTGCGAGGGGTGATCATGGGCTCCATGCGCCTCAAGGGCCTGATCGACAACATCCTCGACCTCTCGCACCTGGCGGCGGGACGCTTCGAGCTCCACTGCGCCTGGGTCGAACCGCGGGCCATGCTGTTGCAGGCCGTCGAGGAGCTGCAGGTCCACCCGGACGCGCAGGGCAAGCGGATCACCCTCGAGCTGCCTCCCGAGCTGCCCACCCTCTGGGCCTCGCCCGAGACCCTCTACCAGCAGGTTCTGATGAACCTCGCGGTCAACGCGCTCAAGTTCACCGAGCCGGGCGGCGAGATCCGCTTTACCGCCTGGGTCGAGGATGGCAAGTTTGCGCTGGAGGTCACCGATACAGGGATTGGGATTCCGCAAGAGGCGTTCGGCAAGATCTTCGACCGCTTCGTCCAAGTCGACTCCAGCTCGACGCGCCGGCACGGCGGCTCGGGCTTGGGACTTGCGATCGCCCGGGAGATCGTCGAACTGCACGGCGGCACCATCGAGGTGAAGTCCGAGCTCGGCGTCGGCTCCAGGTTCTGCGTTCGCCTGCCGCTTTCGGCCCCCACGCCCGATCCGAAGGAAGAGGATCCATGCACCAGCTAGGCCTGAGCGCCGCCGACGTGGCGGCCCTGCTGCACCGCGAGGTCCAGGGCGCGACGGAGCGCCTTGAAACCTTCGACGCGGCGAACCGGCATGCGGGCCTTGCCCCCGAGGCGGCCCGCGAGCTCGCCTTGATCCAGTACCTGCACGAGTTCTCCACGACCCTACTTGAGGCGAACAACCGTAAGATCGCCGTCGACCTCGTCCGGCTGGGGGTGCTGACCGGCACCATCACCCGCGACGGGGAGGCGGCCTTCTGATTCTTACACTACGAAGGAGTAGTTTCCCCCGCCCATGAACAAACTGATCAGTTTCGTCGGGATTGCCGCGATCCTCGGGATTGCCTACCTGCTCTCCACCAACCGCAAGGCCATCAGCCTGAGGGTCGTGGGCTGGGGCCTCGGGATGCAGGCGGCGCTCGCCGTCTTCGTCCTCAAGACGCCCATCGGCCGCATGATCTTCGAGAAGCTGGGGGCGGGCGTCACCAAGCTCCTCGACTTCTCCAAGGTCGGCGCCGGCTTCATCTTCGGCGATCTGGTCAACAAGATGGACACCTTCGGCTTCATCTTCGCCTTCCAGGTCCTGCCCGCCATCGTCTTCGTGGGCAGCCTGATGGGGGTCGCCTACTACCTGGGCATCATGCAGTTCATCGTGAGCATGGTCGCCAAGCTGATGGTCAAGACCATGGGCACCTCGGGGGCCGAGAGCCTCTCGGCGGTGGGTACCGTGTTCGTCGGCCAGTCCGAGGCGCCCCTGCTCATCAAGCCCTACGTCCCCGAGATGACCAAGTCCGAGCTGATGGCGGTCATGACCGGCGGCATGGCGACCATCGCGGGCTCGGTCATGGCGGGCTACCTCGGCATGCTCGGCAGCGAGTGGGCCCCTCACCTCCTGGCCGCCTCGATCATGGGCGCGCCCGCGGGCCTGGTCATGGCCAAGATCATCGTCCCCGAGACCGAGGAGCCCAAGACCAAGGGCGGCGCCAAGCTCGAGATCGAGAAGACCGAGTCCTCGATCATCGAGGCGGCGGCCAAGGGCGCCGGTGACGGCATGCACCTGGCCTTCATCGTGGGTGCCATGCTCCTCGCCTTCATCTCCTTGATCGCCATGATCAACGCGGGCCTGGGGCTCTTCCACACCTCCATGGAGACGGTGCTCGGCTACCTCTTCATGCCCCTGGCCTTCCTGATGGGCGTGCCCTGGCACGAGGCCTCCACGGTGGGCAGCCTCATCGGCCAGAAGATCGTCCTCAACGAGTTCGTCGCCTACTCCAGCCTCTCGTCGATCATCAAGGGCCAGACGGCCGGCGTGGCCCTCAGCCCCCATGCGACCCTGATCGCGACCTTCGCCCTGTGCGGCTTCGCCAACTTCAGCTCCATCGCCATCAACATCGGCTGCCTGGGCGGTATCGCCCCCAGCCGCCGCGGCGAGCTCGCCCAGCTGGGCCTGCGGGCCATGGTCGGCGGCGCGCTGGCCTCCTGCCTCACCGCGACCGTCGCGGGCCTCTTGAGCTAAGGGGGGCGCGATGCAGAATCTGATCAGCCTCGCCGGCATCGTCGCGATCCTTGCGATCGCGGCCCTCTTCTCGACCAACCGCAAGGCGATCCGCTGGCGGGTCGTCCTCTGGGGGCTTGGCTTCCAGCTCGCTCTTGCCCTCTTCATCCTCAAGACCCAGCCGGGCAAGGTCCTCTTCCATGTTCTGGGCGACGGGGTCTCGCGCCTGCTCGACTTCTCCAAGGTCGGCTCCAGCTTCCTCTTCGGGGGGCTGGTGACCAAGGTGCCCTCGTTCGGCTTCATCTTCGCCTTCCAGGTCCTGCCGACCATCGTCTTCATGGCGTCCCTGATCTCGGTGTTCTACTATCTGGGCATCGTGCAGCGGGTCGTCAGCTTCCTGGCGATGCTCATGACCAAGACGATGGGCATCTCGGGCGCCGAGAGCCTCTCGAGCGCGGCCTGCGTCTTCGTCGGTCAGGTGGAGGGGCCGCTGCTGGTCCGCCCCTACATCCCCGACATGACCAAGTCCGAGCTGATGGCCCTGATGACGGGCGGCATGGCGACCTTGGCGGGCGGCGTGCTCGCGGCTTACCTCGGCATGCTCGGCAAGGACTGGGCCCCGGCCCTGCTCGCCGCCTCCTTCATGGGGGCGCCCGCGGGCATCGTGATGGCCAAGATCATCGTCCCCGAGACCGAGGAGCCCAAGACCATGGGCGGGGCCAAGATCGAGATCGAGCGCACCGAGTCCTCGGTCATCGAGGCGGCGGCCAAGGGGGCGGGCGACGGCATGCACCTGGCGTTCAACGTGGGCGCCATGCTGCTGGCCTTCATCTCGCTGGTGGCCATGCTCAACGCAGGGCTCGGCCTCTTCCACACCTCCATGGAGCAGATCCTGGGGTGGGTCTTTTCGCCTCTGGCCTTCCTGATCGGCGTGCCCTGGAACGAGGCCTCGATCGTCGGCAACCTGATTGGCCAGAAGCTCGTGCTCAACGAGTTCGTCGCCTACTCGCAGCTCTCGGGCATGATCCAGGACCACAAGCTCAGCGAGCGCGCGATCATGCTCGCGACCTTTGCCCTGTGCGGCTTCGCCAACTTCAGCTCGATCGCGCAGAACGTCGGCGGCATCGGGGCCATGGCCCCCAGCCGCCGCGGGGATCTCGCGAAGCTCGGCCTGCGGGCCATGCTCGCGGGTGCTCTGGCGTCGTGCATGAGCGCGGCGATGGCGGGGTTGTTGAGCTAACCCCACTGCCTCAAGACCGAGGGCCCCGGCGATTCGCCGGGGCCCTCTTGCTTACTGGTCGTGGTCGAAGAACTGAGGGGTCTCTGGTGCGCCGAAGGCGTCACGGTAGCCACTGACCGCGTTTGCGGATCGATCGATGTCGTTGAGCTCCCGCATCAGGGTGTGCCGCTTGCGCTGGAAGACCGCCTGGTTTTGCAGATCCAGCGCCTGGATCTCGGCAAGCTTGGTCCTTAGCTCCGAGCGATTGGCCGGAAGCGTCGGTCCCTCCAGCAGGCGCTCTGCCTCGGTGATGCAGGCCTCGCGGTCATCGAGCAACTGCACGAACGTGTCCCACTCGTCCTGGGCGATGGCGTCGGCCTGGAGCCGGGTCAGCTCCATTGCCTCGTCATAGAGGCGGACGAGCTCGGCTTCTCGCTCCATGGGGCTAGGCGATGGCCTGCGAGGTCTTGAGGGCGCCCACGTTCTTGGCGGCCTGCATCCAGGCCTCGCGCAGCTCCTTGAAGATCTCGATGACCCCTTCAAGGCGCCGAGCATTCTTGGAAATGTTCGCCTCGACGGTCTCGCGGGTCATGAAGTCGTAGAGATCGAACAGGTTCTGGGCGATCTCGCCGCCCACCTTCATGTCGAGGGTGATCATGAGCTCGTTGAGGATGCTCTGGACCTTGATGCAGTGGGTGCTGGCCGTGTGGTAGTCCTTGTCCTCGATGGCCTTCTTCGCCACGTTCGCGAAGCGAATGGCCCCATCGTAGAGCATCAGGAGGAGGCGCTCAGGCGAAGCCGTCTCGACTTGGGTCTGCTGGTACTGGGCATAGGGGTTATTGGCCAGCATCTGATTCGTCACGATGGATCCTCCTGTTAGCCTTGGCCGAGGGATGAAATCTGGGAGAGGAAGGCGCTCTGCTGTGTCTTGAGGCGTGAAACCGCTTTTTCCATCGCGGTGAACTGCTGCACCATCGCTTGACGCGTCGAGGCGAGGCGCTTGGTGACACCGGCGATCTGGTCGTCGTAGCCGCGCAGCTGGCGCTGGACCGAGCGATCGCGGTTCTTGAAGACCCCGTCGGTGCTGCCGACGTTGGTGAGGTAGGTCTTGATCTGGGCGGCGATGCCGCGATCGATCTTCTTCTTCGAGTCCGAAGGGTCGGTTTCGGTGAGCTGGAAGATCTGGGCGACCCGCTCCGGGTTCTCGTCCATGGCCTTCTTGAACTTGGTCTCGTCCAGCGACAGGTGGATGCGGTCGTCCTTGGAGGTGGCGATGCCGATGTCCACCAGGCTCTTGGGCGAGTCCGAGAGGCCCGTCACGCTCCGGGCGAGCATGGTGCGGATCCGGTCGGTGATCTGGCGCAGGTCGCTGTCGAAGGCGTTGGGCTGGCCCTTGGCGGTGGTGGAGGCAATGCTGTCCACCAGCTGGTTGTACTGGTCGACGAAGGCTTTGACCTTGCCCAGGGTCGCGTCGGGGTCGGCGGCGACGGTGATGGTGATGTTGCTGTCGGCCGGCGCCTGGGCCTTGAGGGCGGTGAAGATCACGCCGGGGATCGCGGACTTGAACTCGTTGGTCGACGAGCTGATGTAGGCGGAGTCCGGATCGGTGCCGTCGCCCTTGAAGCCGTTGACGCCGATGATGCCGATCATGGCGTTCTTGCCTGCCGAGACCGAGCCGTTCGTGAGGCCGAGGGAGGCCATGAGGGTGCCGGTGCCGTCCTCGACCGAGATGGCGCTCGAGCCCGTGGTGCGGGCAGTCAGGGTGATCTTGTCCTCCAGGGCGTTGTAGTTGGCGGTCACGCCGGCTTTGGAGGCGTTGATCTTGGAAATGACGTCGTTGAGCGACTCGGTGGCGGCGTTGTAGCTGAGTTCGACCCCGTTGATCTTGAAGGTGCCGGAGGCGGCGGGGGCGGTCGCGAGGTTCGCGCTCTGGATCGGGCCGCCCATCTGGGTCACGCCCACCCCGTTGGCCGACATGACGTCGCGACCGACAGCCCCTTCGCTCAGGGTCTGGGTGCGCAGGCTCAGCGCCGACAGGAAGTTCGAGGTGTCGCTGCCCGCGCCCATGATGACGCTCTTGGCGTTGGGGGCGCTGACGACGATCTTGTTGGCCGAGCCAGCCGGGCTGACGCCGTCCCCGATGGCGAAGGTGACGTCCGAGGTCGCGTCCGCCCCGTTGGTCGCCGCTCCGATCCGGGCGAAGACGTCGTCGAGGGTGTCCGCGTTGGCGTCGACGGTGATGGTCGCCGTGCGGGTGGTGTCGGCACCGTCCTTCCACTGGACGGTGAAGGTGCCGCTGGTGATGGGGGCGGTGCCCTTCACGTCCTTGAGCAGGGTGGCGCCGTCGGCGGGGGTGAGGCCCTTGCCCACCCCGCCCGAGGAGCTGAGGGTCGTGGCGGTGGCGAGCTGCTTGACGCGGATCTGGTAGGAGCTCGCGGCGGCGCCCGCGCCGGCCTTGGCCGTCACGACGTTGGTGTCGCTCGAGGTGGTCTTCCTGGCCTTGAGGTTGAGATCGAGCGTCAGCTCGGAGGCGGCCCCCTTCAGCGCCAGGATGCGGGTGTTGACCGTCTGGAACATCTGGTTCTTGGTGTTGAGCGCCGACTTCTTCTGCTGGAGCAGGTTGAGCGGCTGTTGCTCGATCGCCATCAGCTGTTCGATGAGGGCCTTGGTATCAAGGCCGGAGACCAGGCCTCCGAGGGACATTCCACCCATGACTCATTCTCCTTTAGCGGTTCTCGTCCACCAGCAGCCCCGAGAGCTGCTTCTGGAACATGGCCACCAGGTCCAGGAACTTCTCGGAGGGGATCTCGCGGAGCACCTCGCCGGTATCCTGGTTCACCACCGTGATGATGGTGCGGTTGGTGTCCTCGTGGACCTTGAAGCGCAGCGACTCGTTGACGGTCGCCATCAGCTGCTCGACCTGGCCGACGGCCTGGGCCAACATATGCTTGCCGACGGGGCGAGCGTCGTCGCCCTGCTCGGCGCTCTGCTGCGCGGCGAGTGGGAGGTTCCCCGCTTGCGCGCGATCGCGTTGGGCCTGCTGGTCGACGGGGGTGTTGCCGAGGTGAGAGACCGCGTTGGCGGCGACGATGGCTCCTTCGATACGCATAGGGATCCTCTCCTGAACTCGTGGGGGGCGACGTGACGCAAGGCCCCCGTCATGGTATCGGTCTGGCTGACACGATCCTTAAGGGGTTGCGGGCCCAAATTGAAGAAAAGAGCCGGCCCGAAGGCCGGCTCTTTCTGGGGACTGGCTTACCGGAGCAGGCCGAGCACGCCCTGCGACGACTGGTTGGCCTGCGAGAGCATCGCGGTCGAGGACTGGCTGAGGATCTGAGCCTTCGACATGTTGACGACTTCGCGAGCCATGTCCAGGTCCTTGATACGGCTGTTGGCCGCGTTCAGGTTCTCGGACTGGACGCCCAGGTTGGTGATGGTGTGCTGGAGGCGGTTGATCAGCGCGCCGAGCTTGGAGCGCGAGTTGCTGACGTCACGGATGGCCGCGTCGAGCGAGGCGATCGAGGTCGAGGCAGCAGCGGCGTCGGAGACGTCGACGCTGGAGACATCGAGGCTGCCCGCGGTAGCGGCGCCGATGGTGAAGCTGAGGGTCTGACCCGCGTTGGCGCCGACCTGGAAGGTCAGGCCGCTGGTGGCCACCGACTTGCCGTCGAGCAGCTTCTTGGTGTTGAACTCGGTGTTGTTGGCGATGCGGTTGATCTCGGACGAGAGCTGGTCGAGCTCGTCCTTGATGTTCGCGCGGTCGCTGGCGGTCAGGGTGTCGTTGGCGCCCTGGACGGCGAGCTCACGCATACGCTGGAGGATCGCCTGGGTCTCGTTGAGGGCGCCTTCCGCCGTCTGGATCAGCGAGATGCCGTCCTGAGCGTTCTTCTGGGCCTGGTCGAGACCGTTGGTCTGCGCCATCATCTTCTGGCTGATGGCGAGGCCGGCGGCGTCGTCCGCAGCACCGTTGATGCGAAGACCCGACGACAGACGCTCGAGGCTCTTGTTGAGCATGTTGTCGTTGGCGCCCAGCACGCGGTGAGCGTTCAGCGCAGCGATGTTGGTGTTGATACGAAGGGCCATGAGTTACCTCCTTGTGGTGATCGAGGAACCATCCGTGGTCCTCTGCTACTGCCGATCAGTATACCCGGCAAACCGGGGTTCTATCGAGTGATCCGCGCGACCGGGACGTGAAGTTTTTGATCGCGTCGGATCCGAGGCGCCCCCTCTCCTAGGAGGCGCCAAGCGTGGCGAGTCGGCGGGTGAGCACCCCCGACGCAATGAGTTCGTCGGCGCGGGCGAACATGACTTCGGCGTCCTCGTGGTTGCCTTGCGCAAGACACGCCTCGCCGAGCGCCCGGTAGACGTCGGGGTCTTCGGGGGTTCGCCGCTGCGCCCGCAGCAGGGCTCCCACTGCCAGATCCGCCAGGCCCCGCTTCATGAAGACCTGGGCGAGGCCCGCCTCGAAACCGGGCACCTGCTCGCCGATCTCGTCGATCCGATCCAGCAAGGCTTGAATCAGCGCGAGTTGTTCGCTTGCGATGGCCAGGTCGGTGACGACCCCCCAGGCGCGCACCGTTTCTTCCGCGACGGGAAGATCCGCGGGAATGGGCGCGCCGTCGAGAATGGCGAACAGGGCCGGGAAGGCCCGGTTCTCGCCGTCGGCGGGAATGTGGCCCCAGGCGGCCCGAGCCCCCGAGGTGTCCCCGCCGCAGAGGCGTGCGAGGCCAAGGTTGAGCCAACCGGCCTGAGAGTCGGGCGCCTGCTCGAGTTCGGCCTCCAGGAGGGCGATCGCCTCTTGAGGCTGGCCGAGCTTCAAGTGGGCTTCGGCCATCAGGGTGCGCAGCTGGGGCAGATTCGCGTCGAGCTCGAGGGCCTTGGACCAGGCCTGGATGGCCTCGGCGTACTGGCCGCAGCGGTAGCTGACATTGGCGAGGTTGACCCAGGAGCGCAGGTCGTCCGGGTTCTTCTCGAGGGCCGCGACGAATTGCACGATGGCTTCGCCTGCCTCGCCATCCTCCATGTGAAGGATGCCCAGGTTGTTGTGCAGCTCGGCCTCGCTCGCCGAGTGGAAGCTGAGGGCCTCCTTGAGATGGTGCTTGGCCTTGGGGCGATCGCCGAGCTTCGCATAGCAGACGCCCAGCGCGTTGTGGGCCTTGTAGCCCGTTACGTCGCGATCGGTGCCGCCGGCGTGAATGGTATTGCGCAGCGAGATGCAGCGCTCGAAGTGCGGCATGGCCTCTGCGTAGCGCTCTTTCGCAAGGTAGGCCAGCCCCTTGGTGAAGTGCAGATCGGGGAAGGTTTCGTAATGCTCCAGGCCCTCGTCCAGCAGGCGATGGACCTCGTCGTAGCGCTTCTGCTTGCGGTAGAGGTCCGCAAGGCTGAAGTAGAGGGTCGAGTAGTAGGGGATGCCGTGCTCGCTCTTGGTGGCCTTGAGCTTGTCGAGCGCCAGGAGGAAGTTCGCCTCGGCCTCTTCCTCGCGGTCCATCATCTTGTAGGTCTGCCCGAGATTGAAGTAGACGTAGGGGAAGTCGGGCTGGAGCTCGGCCTGGCGTTGCAGCAAGGTCAGGTTGCGTTCGAGCTTGTTTCGGCCCGTCATGACCTCGTTCATGTAGCCCAGGTGGATGATCTTGGCGGGACAAAAGAGCGTGGGAAGCCCCGTTCGCTGGGCCGAGAGGCTTGCCTGCTCGTGGACGATCCCTTCGAAGCGGATATCCGAGCGTCGTGGAAAGAGGCGGAAGATGACCGCCTGGTTGATCGTCAGGTCGTCGTCGGTCCCAAGGCGGTTCTCGATGGCCAGGGCGTAGCCGGCCACATCTTTGCGGCGCAGGGCCGACTTGAGCTGAACGACCGTTTCGGGGTCGAGGCGCTCATCGGCATCCAGCACCAGGACCCAGTCGCCGGTGGCGTGCTCGATCGAAACGTTGCGCGCCGTGGCGAAGTCACCATCCCAGGCGTGCTGATGGATCTTGGCTCCATAGCGCTCGGCGATCGCCACCGTCTGATCGGTCGATCCGGTATCGACCAGCACGATCTCGTCCACGACCCCCCGGACGCTCTGCAGGCAGCCTTCGAGGAAACGTTCCTCGTTCTTGACGATCATGCAGAGGCTGAGGGTGGGCTCGGTCGGCCGGGTCAAAGCGACCAGATATTCCAGGTCGGGCACGACGGCATCCCCCGTTTCGCGCACCATGCGGATCGCCTCGACCAGGCTCTGGCGCGCTGCGGGGTGCGAGGGGTTCAGCTCGAGAACCCGCCGGAAGAAGACCTCGGCGGCGGCGTACCAGTCCAGCTTGAACATGGTGACCCCCAGGGCGTTCAGCGCATCGACCAGGTAAGGATCGATCACCAGCGCCTGGCGCAGGGCCACGACGGCCTTGTCGTACTTCCCCTGCTGCAAGAGCGCTACGCCGAGTTGGGTGAAAAGCGGTGCGTCCTGCTCACCTTGCTCAAGGGCCGCGAGGAAGTGTGTCGCCGCGGTTTCGAAGTCGCCTTGGGTGAAGGCCCGGGCCCCCATCTCGATGAGGTCTTCGCGCTTGGGAGCGATGGCGTTCGCTTTGACAATCTTGAGAGCCACGAGGTTTCCTTTCTCGTTGAGGAACCACTGCTATGATCCTGTTTCGGCCACCGGCTTGGTGACTTTAGAGGATTTTTAAAAACGGCGCCTGCGAAGTTGGCCTGCCATCGTCAATGGCAGGCCAACTTCGCGATGTGCGCGCCGATCGCCGGAGCTACAGGCGATGGGTCAGGGGATTCAGGAAGGAATCCCCCGGCACTGCGCAAGGTTCTCCCTGGCCTCAGCGTGCTCCGGATCCGCTGCCACCGCCTGCTCAAAGTAGGCGATGGCGCGGTCTTGCAGACCGAGCTGGTGTGAGATGACCCCCAGGTTGTTGAGCGGGGTCGCTAGCCGTGGGTTGTGCGCCACCACTTGCTCCAGGATGGTGGTAGCGGCAAGGACGTCCCCTTGCTCGTAGAGAGCTTCTGCCTGGCGGGTGTGGCGCATCAAGTGTGCCGGATCATCCGTGTAGTGACGCCGGACCAAGGTCCCTTGTTCAGCGGCCTGGCGGTAGGTGGCGAGGATGTCGCGGTTCTCCACGGCCTGGCGTTCGCGGTTTCGGTGCTCAACGCTGGTGGGCGACTTGAGGTAGAGCCCCAAAAACTCAGGGAGGTGATAGAAGGCGTTGGTCTGGGAGATGCGCAGCCAGAATTCGTAGTCGCCGGACGTGACGAGGTTGCCGTCGAACTCGCCGTACTCATCGTGCACGTCACGCCGCCACATGGGTTGCGGTCCCATGAAACAGCCGCGCTCGAGCAGGTCGCGGCGGCTCCAATCAAGCCAGCGATAGCTCCCGATGGGCGTGCATCGTTCGAAGGTTTCGTTCTCCTGCTCCGTGATCTGCACGTCGGCGTAGACCAGCGCAACCTCCGGTCGGCGTTCGAACTCGGCCACCATCCGCTCGAAGGCGTCGCGGCGATGGCGGTCGTCGGTGTTCGCGTTGGTCAGGTAGCGACCCGAAGCCGCTCGAACCCCCCGGTTCCAGGCCTCGTAAACCGTCTCGCGGGCGGCGGTGCGGATGTACTTGATGTTGTCGTAGCGCTTCTGGAACTCTTCGACGATGGCGCGCTCATTCTGATCAGAGGCGCTATCGATGACGATGATCTCCAGCCGATCGGCGATGGTCTGGGCTTCCAAGTCCTCGAGACAGCCTCTGATGAACCGCTCGGAGTTACAGGTCGAGACGATGGCCGTGACCAGGTACTCCGTGGGGGCGGCAGGCACCGAGGCCACGGTCGAGGTCACCGGTTCGAGGCTGTCCCGGAAAAGCGGCTCGCTGTTCCAGGGATCGAACGGGAGGAGCTTCTGGCTCGGGAGGTGCGGCCGGAAAAAGCCCTTTCCGTTCGTGTTGAGCATGGCGGCGAAGAAGGAGAACGAGCTGTTGGAGATGGCCGTCCAGTCGCACTGGCTCAGCAGGTGGAAATCCAGGTAGAAGTTCGCTTCGCCTAGATCGACCCCCAGGTCCCGGATGGTGACGGGGCGGTAGGCCGCGAAATCGGCGAGGACCTTCTCAGGCTCGTCGCTCGCGATGAAGAGCACCGGATCCTCGAGGGTTTCCCAGAAGCCCGCGAGCCAGTCCAGATACCACTGGTTGGGAGCGACGAAGAAGTGCTGGTAGCCGTAGTCCCCCCGCCGCAGATGAAGGCCGACCACCGTCTTGCCGAGGGCCCGCAGCCGGTCGATGGCCGGCTGCATGCGCTGAGCGAGCTCGGGCAGCGGCTGGAAGAGCGAGCGGATATAGGCTTGATGCTTGGCGTAGTAGCGCGTGTGGTACTGGAAGTAGCCCCAGACGTCCACGTTCTTGAGAGGGGCCGAGGCGTTGGGGATGAGGGCCTCGGCGAGACGGTTGCTGCGCTCCTTGACCTGCGGCAGCGACCGCGTGAGCTGCGGGTCTGCATGGCCAAAGAGCAACTGTCCGGCCCATGGCGGGGTCTGAACGGCGAGGTCGTGATCCTTGGCGTAGGTCTTCAGGAAGGCGTACTGGAAGAGCTGGTTGGCAAAGCGCCCATTGGTGCCCAAGGTGGACATGGTGATGACTGGGCGCTTGACGTAGAGCGCATCGCCCCAAGTCGGATGGTAGGGCGTGATAGTGGCGACCCGCTGAAAGCCGTGGGTGCCGAGGAAGGCGTCGAGATGCTCGATAAGGGCGCAGCCCTCGTAGAGCTCATCGAAGTTGACCTCGGTGTTGATTGCCTCGATGTGCCGGAGCAGCTCGCTGGCGCCCTGTAAGGCCAGCAGTTCGGCTCCCTGGATGTCCAGGTTGAGCAGGTTGAAGCCTGCCGGGTCCAGCTGCTGCTCCTCGAGCAGGCTATCCAGGGTCTTGGCCTCGACCGTGACGCGATGAGTCTCGTGGATCTCTGGATAGAGCGCTTGATGGTGCTTCAGGGGCAGAATCGAGCTGCTCTGATCCATGGAGGTAACGTGCAGCTGGACTTGGCCGTTCTCGTTGCTGGCCGCGCAGTTGACGGCTTGCATTTGCGGGAAGGGCTTCAGGTTTTCTTGCAGCCGTGCGAAGACGGCGGGATTGGCCTCGATGAAGAGAACCCGCTCGACGCCCATCGCGGCGTACTGCTTGGCCTCCTTCCCCTCGTGGGCCCCTACGTGAAGGACCCCTCGGGGGGTGATGCCGTGTTTGGCGCACTCTTGCGCCAGATCGAGCATCTGCGGCCGTTCGCCGAGCAGGCTGCCGCGCAGGCGCTCATTGACGGCTAGGAAGTTGGCATATTCGTAGTCCTCGTCGGCCGCCGTGATGCTCGGCTGGTGACGCAAGCCCTGTGGCGTCAGTTTGAAGATGGTGTAGCGATGCCGATGCAGCAGTTCGACGACTTGTACCAGGGTAATCCCCGCGTCCCGGTAGGTGCCGCCGTACTCGAACTGCAGGTAGTCGATGCGGCCCTGGGCGAGCAGATCCTGGGCGCCCGAGAGCACGTCGAGCTCGCCGCCCTCGGTGTCGACCTTGAGGAAATGGATGCGCGGGATGTTCCAGCGCGCGCAGTACTGGTCGAGGGTGGTGGCGAAGACCGGCAGCGGCTTGGGAGGGGCCATGCCCAGCTGTCGCTCCACGCCGTGCCGGCGATGGAAGGTGCTCCATGTCGGGGAGGCTTCGTAGTGGTAGAAGGTGCGAACACCCTCTTCGAGGCCGATCGCGAGGTGCTGAGGAACGAGGCGATCGGCCTTGATGTAATCGGCCAGACGTCGCATCAGCTGCGCGTGGACCTGGGGAAGCGGCTCGAAGGCATGGACGTGCGTATCGGGGTGGGCTGCGAGCACGGCCTCGGTCCAGTGGCCGACGTTCGCTCCCACGTCGAAGACCGTTTGGCCGGGCGTGATGAAGCGCCTGATGACATCGGCCTCGCTGTCTTGGACGGAGGCGCGCGCGGGCTGGATAGCCTTACGCCAGGCTTCGGGGGTGAGCTCGGACAAGACGCGAGAGCCGACGCTTTGCGCGCGCTCGGTCTGGACGAGATCGCCGTTAGGGACGATCACGTCCGCTGCGGCGTACAGCCGTGCTACATCCTGCGTGTCCAGGTCATCGGAGATCAGGAGGATGTCAGGGCTCTCGTCGGGCGAGAGGCCTGCGCGATTCAAGGCGGCAAGGATCTTGGCACCCGCCTCCTCTTCGCTCACCCCCTGGCTGGGGTCGAGCCACAGGGCCAGGGTGACGTCATCCGCCTCGCGGAAGGCGCGGGCGTAGGCGTGGATGACCTCTTGCCAGGCGTCGGCGTCCCAGGCGGGATGATGGAAGAAGCAGGCCTTGCGGCGACCGTCGAGCGGCAGCGGGTCCAGGCCCGGGCGGAAGGGGGAGGGGGACTGGGAGAAGCTCCAGTGCCCGGTGCGCGCGTCACGCACCGCCAGAGGGGTCACCCCGAGACGCGAGGCCAAGTCCACCTGCGTGCCATCCTGGACCCAGGGGAAGTGCTCGCGGAGCAACAGGGGGAAGTGCGTCTGGCGCTGCAGCAGGGACCACCGCGCGAGGGCGCCTGCGTAGCCGTAATAGGTCTCCTTGAAGGCCAGCTGCTGTTCGGTGGTGTAGGCGAAGTGCTGGAAGACCAGGCCGTTGCGCTCCGTTTCCGCATGGCGCAGCGGGGCGATCGCCGCGACGTCACGCGAGGCACCATGGGGCCCGGAGCGGCTCAGGACGGGAGGAGAGTGCGAGGCCCACCGATCCCCGGGCAGATAGCGCCAAGTCCGGAGCCACTCGTAGGCAGGGTTCTGGGAGTAGCAATTGCGGGTCGAGACGAGCAGATGCTCGCCCACGAAGAACCAGCACCAGTAGTAGGCGGCGGTCTTGGCCGGATCGTTCAGGAAGAGGGAGCGGGCCTGCGTGAGTTGTTCCGGCGTCCAGAGTTCGTCGGCGTCGATTTGCCAGAGCAGGCACTCTTCCTGGATTTCCTCCAGCGGGGCGTTGACCATCTCGAGCTTGCCGTCCCAGAAGGCCCCATCGGCTTTGCGGTAGACGGTGATCTGATCGGGATAGGCTTCGAGGAGCTCGTCGAGATACTCGGTCGTGCCGTCATGGCTGAGGCCCTGACGATGCAGGCCGTCGGTCACCTTGCCCCCGTATTTCAGCATCCAGGCAGAATCGTGCCGCTGGGCGGCGACGCCCTCCACGACATGCCAGTGCCACTTGAAAGGCAACTGCTTGAAGACGTCGAGGTGGTAGCGGATGAAGGGGTTCCCGTTCAGCACGATGGTGAAGAAGTGAACCGGCAGCTCCTCTGAGGAGCGCTCAAGTTCCCCGGTGACCTCGCGATAGTTGAGAGCGGCCTCTTCATGGTCGGGGGCGAGCTCTGTCGCCCGCTTCAAGTGGGCCGCTGCCTCTTGGGCTTTGCCCAGCTGCCAATACAGCACGCCCAGGTTGTTGTGGGCGTCGGCGCAGGCCGCATCCAGTTCGAGGGCTCGCTTGAAGGCGGCCTCCGCGCCGATCAGATCGCCATTGGTGTAACAGTGCTCGCCGCGAGCGTTGAGCCGGGGAGCCGTCGCCATCGCGAGCCCCTCGCCGATCAAGTGCTCCAGGTGAGCTGCGATGGTGGCGGCTGTCGTCCCCCAGCGGAATTTGGCCGCTTGCGCGAGGCCCGCTTGCTGCAGGCGCTCTCGCGTGTTCGGGTCCAGGGTCTGAGCCATGGCCTCGGCCAACTGGGTGGGGGCGTCCGGGTCGATGTAGAGGCAGGCGTCTCCCCCCACCTCCGGCAAGGAGGAGAGCGCCGTCGTGATGACCGGGCACCCGCAGGCCATGGCCTCGGCGACCGGTAGCCCGAAGCCCTCATAGCGCGAGGGGTAGACCAGGGCCGAGGCTGCCGAGTACGCGATGCGAAGCTCTGCATCGTCCATCGCGCCCAGGAGGCGCAAGCCGCTCTCCCCGGGGAGCAACTGCCCTTCGCCACCGACGGCGACCACCGTTGCCGGCAAGTGTTCGGGCATCCGCGACAAGCCGGCCAGGGCCGCTGCCCCGTTTTTGTAGCCGCCTCGCCGTCCGACCAGCAGGAAGAAGGGGGTGTTCAGGCCGTGCCGTTCCCTGAAGGCCGTGACCTGCGCATCGTCGGCGGGTGTGAAGTGAGGGGCCACCCCGAGGTGGGCCACCTGCACCGAGGTCGCCTCGAGGGCGTAGCGCGCCAGGATGTCGCGCTTGGTCGACTCGGAAACGGAGACAAAAGAGCTCGCGGTCGCAAAGGCGCGGCGCTTCCCTTGCCATTCCGGTTGGTCGAGATTGAGGCCCATCACTTCGGGGATCATGTCGTGGGCGAAAACCAAGGAATGAATGCCCTGTGCCCGCGTGTAGTAGGTGCTGATGAACAGAACAGCCCCTTCCGCCGCACAGATTCTCCCGAGCATCTCGTCGTCCGCGTCCATCGCCGACAGGGAGCCGTTGAGGTAGGGCGGGATCTCCCGCACGGGGAGGCTCGTGATGCCAGGCTCGCTCCCCCGGCGCTTGAGCAGCAAGAAATCGTAGCCGGGTAGCGCTTTGACCAACTCGGGTATCAGGCTGTGCCAGACGCGAGAGATGCCCCCATGGCCGCTTGGCTGGAGTTGGAAGATCACGCCGTCGATGACGATTTTGGGGCGATCCGAGTGGGTGGGGGAGTTGGTATTACGCATGCAGGGCTCTTTCAGCCTGAGAGGCTCGGGAAAGAAGGTGGACATGGCTTAGTTTACCGCTACTCCGCCGCACCGTAACAGTTCGAGCAGGGGTTCCGCCATGGGGGCAGCCTGCGCCTCGGCAAAGGCGCTTAGAGATACCATCGCTGGGTATCTTGAATGAGGTGAGGAATAGGTTTCAGGCGTGATGAGGTGAGGCGGTTGCAAGGGGTTGGCTTGAGCTTGTGCTTGATCGTACGGGATGAGGCGGCGCTTATCGCACGTTGTCTCGAGAGCGTGCGAGGCATCGTCGACGAGATCGTCGTGGTCGACACGGGATCCGAGGATGAGACCGTGGCCATCGCCGAGCGGTTTGGCGCCAACGTGCATCACTTCGCGTGGTGTGACGATTTCGCTGCGGCACGCAACGCGGGTCTCGAGCGGGCGCAAGGCGAGTGGATCCTGGTGCTGGATGCCGATGAGGTGCTCATGCCGGGCTCCGAGCTGGCGCTCAGGAATGCCATGACGCAAGCGCATGGCGGTTTCCTGCTGCCCCTCGAGAACGACCTGGGTGACGGCCGGCTTCACGCGACCCGGCTCTTGCGCCTCTTCCGACGTCACCCCGGCATTCGCTTCAGAGGGCGTGTGCATGAGCAGGTGAGCGATAGCATCATCGCGCGCGGCTTTTCCATTGGCGATTGCGACGCTCGGATCCGGCACGACGGCTACCTGCCCCAGCGCATCGTCGAGCGTGGCAAGCATGAGCGTAACCTTGAGTTGCTGGTCGTGATGCGTCGAGAAAGCCCCTCGGATCCCTATGCCGCCTATCAGCAGGGCAAGACCTTGTTGGCGGCGGGGCGTGCCGCAGACGCTGCTGGGCCTTTGCGCGAGGCGCTCGATTTGCTGTCGGCGGTGCCGGATCCCGAGACCTACGCCTTCTATCCGAAGGTCTTCCTGCACCTGGCCAGCGCCCTCGAGGCCAGCGGGGAGGCGGATGAGGCGCTCGCGGTCGTCCGCAGCGGATTGGAGCGATTGCCGACCGAGCTGACGCTCTGGCTGAGGTTCGGCCTCTACGCGCGTGCGGGGGGGCTGGAGCAGGAGGCCTTCGATGCGTTCGAGCGATGCCTCTCGCTCGAAGGGGATGGGAAGGTGATGGGGCGGGCGGCTACCCTCAGCGGCGACATGCTGTGGGAGGACGGCCAGCGCCATGAGGCGCTGGTGCGCTATCGCTTCGCGGCCCACGCGGCTCCGCCGGATGCTTTCGAGCCCTGGCTGAAGCTTGCGACCCAGGCCCTGCAGATGGGTGAGACCACCGAGGCCAAGGCTGCCTACGAGGTGGTTATTCGTCTTCAGCCTGAGCATCTGCCTTCACACCTAGCGCTTGCGACGCTCTCCTTCGAGCGTGGCGATTTCGAGGCCGCGCGCTTCTCTCTCGAGATCTCCGAACGCCTCGAACCCGGGCGATCGGATGTGCGTTTCTTGCTGGATGCGTGTCACAAGCGCGGGATGTAACGCCCCGTATCGCGTCCTTGAGATTATGTAACCCTCTCTTGTTTCTGGTGAGGCGTAAGCCCTGCTCTCTTGGGGAATAAGGAGGAGCGGCACTGCTTGGCTGCTTGAGAGGGTTTCAAGGATGAAGTTGAACCGTTATGCATGGATGCTCGGAGCATTGCTCGCAACGAGTTGCGCGCTGCGTCCGCCAGGCCTCAACACCTCCTTGCCTGCCAATAACCATGAAGCCGGCGGCTTGGGGCTCGCCGCCGACGGCACGCCCGATTTTGAGCAACAGGGCCTTTCTGAGCGCAACGAGGTCATCGTGCGCTTCAAGCCTGGGTTCGAGGGTAAGGACATCGGCGTCCCCCTGGTGCGCGAGCTGTTGTTGCCACGTACCAAGCTCTTCAAGGTGGACTCGCTCGAGGCTCAGGCCGCTCTTCTGCGCCGGCTGCGTGAGGACCCCGAGGTGGAGTACGCCGAGCCGGACTACACGGTCCACGCGGCAGCCCTGCCCGCGGATCCTAAGCTCGGTGAACTCTGGGGCTTTTCAAAGGTGAACATGGCCGGCGCCTGGGCCAAGACCCTCGGCTCGGCGGCCGTCAAGGTCGCCGTCATCGACACCGGGGTCAACTACAAGCATCCCGACCTCGCGGACAATTGCCTGGTCGATGAGGGCTTCGACTTCCAGAACTACGACTCGGACCCCATGGACGACGAGGGGCACGGCACCCACGTGGCCGGCACCATCGCAGCTATCGCCAACGCGCAGGGCGTGGTGGGGGCTGCTCCCGGCTGCAAGATCATTCCCATCAAGGCGCTGGGTCTCAAGGGCGGGGCCTCCTCGGCGGTCGCGAGCGCCATCGTGCACGCCGTCCAGAAGGGCGCCAAGGTCATCAACCTGAGCCTGGGCTCGACCACGGCGACGCAGACCGAGCGCAACGCCGTCGATTACGCGGTCGGCAAGGGCGTCATCGTGGTGGCCGCTGCGGGCAACAGCAATACGAGCCGCCCCTCCTATCCGGCGGGCTATCCGGGCGTCATCTCGGTCGGGGCTACCGACCGCGACGACAAGCGCGCCTCGTTCTCCAACTATGGCCCCTGGGTGAACCTGGCCGCGCCGGGCACCGAGATCCTCTCGACCGACTACCTCTCGTCGAGCACCAGCGGCAACTACTCGATCAAGCAGGGGACCAGCATGGCGAGCCCCCTGGTGGCCGGGGTGGCGGCCCTGATGCGCAGCCAGCACGCGGGCTGGACCGTGCAGGAGATCCAGCAGGCCCTCGTGACGACGGGCGCTGCCTTGCCGACCCCCTTCTACACGGACAAGAGCGGCGCCTCGAGCATCAAGCGCCTCGACGCGAATGCCGCGCTCGCTCTCATGAGCCCCCCGGCGGATCCGGCGCCCACGATCAAGCTGTTGCAGGCAGTGCCCGGCCTCAGCGGTGCGACTTTGCGCCTGGAGGCCAGCGAGCCCGTCGTCGTCGAGGTGGAGGTCTCGGAGAACGCCGATTTCACCGGTTCCCGGAAGTTCCAGGGGCCGAGCAGCATGGCCAGCTTGCCTGTCGTGACCTTGGACGACCTGAAGGCGGGGACCACCTACTACTATCGGGTGACGGCGACCGATCCCAAGGGCCAGGCGGGTACCGAGACTGGCCTCAGCGTCCCCCGCACCTTCAAGACCCTGCCCATCACCTTCTCGGGTAACAGCGTCACCGGGGTTCCCGTTTCGTCGGACAGCAAGGTCGCGGACGTCTACAAGATGCTCCTGCGCTGGAAGAGCAGCCGCCCGACGACGAGCAAGGTCGAACTCAGCCTCTATCCGAACCTCGCTTCGAGCAGCGTCCTCACGGACTCGGAGCTTGTCAGTGACCATTCGCTGACCCTGGGGAGTTCGACGCCCCTCTACCCGGGCAAGAAGTACTACTACCGCGTGAGCGGGAACGACTCGCTTGGCAACGCCGTGGTGTCGCCCACGGTGGGCAATTTCACGACCTACCCGGTGTCGTACGCGGTCCAGGCCAGTTACACCCGCACCTCGATCAAGCTGGACTGGACCTCGGGGGTCGCGCTGAACACGTGGGCCGCCACCGCCTCCACGGCGGCAGGCCTGACCGAGCCAGAGGACGGCTCTGATCGCAAGACGACCCACACCAAGACCTTTGAGGGCTTGGCTCCCGGCAAGGTTTACTACGTCAAGATCGGCGGCTACGACGCCAATGGCTATCCCATCACCCTGCGCGTCTTCACCGTGCCCACGGCACGCTAGCGTGGCGAGCGTTCCCGGCGGCCTCGGGCGATCGCTCCTCATCCTGGCGATCGCCCTCGCGCTCGGGGCCTGCGAGTCCGACCTCCCTGCGGGGGTGCAGAAGACGCAGGAGCCGCTTTCTGAGGGGAGCGGCGTCTCGCCCACTCCGACTCCCGCTCCGCCCGTCTCGGCCGGCTCGCGCCTCGGGGCCTTCCAGCTCGTGCCGGGGGTATCCCTCGGCACGGCGCGCTCGGAGCACACGAGCAATGTGGTGGGCTCGTATCTGTACGTGCTCGGCGGGCTTACGGGCGAAGAGACGTCGCCGAACCTGGTTGAGCGTGTCGCGCTCGACGGGGTGGAGCGCTCGGCGATCGCGAGCGATGGGACGTTAGGCCCCTTCTCGACCGTCGAGCACTCGCGCCTGACGACCCCGCGCTTCGGTCACTGCAGCGTGGTAGTGGGCAGCTACCTGTACGTGCTGGGGGGGCTGGACGGGGATCTCGTCAGCCTCAATACGGTGGAGCGAGCGGTGATCAACACCAACGGCGTGCTCGGTTCCTTCGCCCCCGACCCGGAGGCGGCCCTCGCCCTGCCCCGCTACGGCGCCACCTGTCAGGTGGTCGGGAAGTACCTGTACGTGATGGGGGGAGGCGGGGAGCGCCAGAACGCCACCGAGCGAGCGCTCATCCGGGAGGATGGTACTCTCGGTCCCTTCGAGCTTGTGCCGGAGGCGCAGGCTGCTTCGGGCCGGGTCTTCTCGAGCATTCAGTTGCTGGGCGGTTTTGTCTACCTCCTGGGCGGCGATGAGGAAGAGAAGACCGAGCGGGCTTCGTTCATGACGGGCGGTACGCTCGGGAGCTTCACCCCTCAGGCGAGCGCAAGCCTCACTGTGCAGCGGGGCTCGGCGACGAGCCATGTGATCGGGAGTGCCCTCTACGTGCTCGGAGGCTGGAGTGGCATGGTCGAGAAGACCTTGGAGCGTGCGCCTCTAAGTGCTGGTCAACTCCTGGGCTCGTTTTCGCCCGTCGTCGAGACGGCCCTGACTGGGGCGAGCATGCGCCACACCAGCCAGGTCCTCGGGCGCTACCTCTACGTGATCGGTGGTAGCGACGGTCAACTGCCCCTGAAGCGGGTGGAGCGCGCCCGAATCGAGTGAGCGGGTGTGTTCATGCGACTTAACAGATTCTTGCCAACCCCTGCCAACCTGTGATATGGTGACCGCAACTTCGTCGGGCATGAGACGGTCCAGTTTTTGGGCTACAATCTCAAACAACGGGCGCCCGGAGCTCTGGTGGCTGAAGTAGACCGTCCGCGCAGACGGAAACGGATGCTTGTCAGGAGGGCACCCACCTGCTGTTAAGCAGGTCTAAAAACTCCCGTCCACGGCCCGACGGAGCCCTATTTTCTTCCCCTTCGGCCTCTTCGGAGGCCTTTTTGCATGGCGCACGATGGCATCACTTCCGCTCCGGATCCCCCTCTCAGACCTCTCGGCGACCCAGCGCTTGGGCGAGGCCGTCGGGCGCACCGCGCAGGCGGGTGATATAATCCTGCTCTCGGGCGACCTCGGGGCGGGCAAGACCAGCTTGACCCAGGGGATCGCGCGGGGCTTGGGGATCGAGGATCGGGTGACGAGTCCGACCTTCAACCTCCTCCACGAGTACCACGAGGGGCGCGTGCCGCTGTACCACTTCGACCTCTACCGCCTCGACGCCCACGGCGTCATGGCCCAAGGCTTCGACGACTACTGGGAGCGCGGCGACGGCCTTTGCGCCCTCGAGTGGGCCGAGCGCCTGGAGGGTGCCCCCTTGCCCGATCACCTCGTCCTCTCGCTGGAGCACGCCGGCGAGGGCCGCCTCGCCACCCTCACGGCCCACGGCCCCTACGCCGAGGCCTGGCTCGAACGGATCCGCGCCCATGCCCCGGCCTAGCCCGTCTCCCGACGCCCCCTGGGTGCTCGGCCTCAACACCGCCTCCGAGACCCTCGGCGTCGCCCTGGCCTCGGGGCTCGACCTCAGAGCCGAGCTCTTCGTCGCCCCTTCCCCCGGCGCGCGGGGCCATCACGCCGAGCGCCTGATGGTCGCCGTCGACGCTCTGTGCCGCCTGGCGGGCATCCAGCCTGCGGCCCTCTCGGCCCTCGCCGTCGCCGTCGGGCCCGGTGGCTTCACCGGGGTGCGCACGGCCCTCGCGGCCGCCAAGACCATCGCGCAGGCCCTCGATAAGCCCTTGATCGGCGTCTCGACCCTGGAGGCCCTCGCCCAGCAGGCGAGCGCCGTGGGCCTGGTGGCCGCGCTGGTCGACGCCCGGCGCGGCGACGCCTTCGGCGCCCTCTACCGCAAGGGGCCGGAAGGCCTCGAATGCCTCATCCCCCCCGAGCTGGCCTCGGTGGCCGAGTGGACGGAGCGCCTTGCGCCCTACGCCGCGGCCGAGGCCTTGGTCTTTGTCGGCGACGGGGCGGCCAATCACCCCGAGGCGGTCTCCGGCCGCTGGCCGGGCGGCGCCTTCGTGCCGACCGACCACCTCCTGCGGGCGGGCGCGGTCGCCCAGCTCGGCGCCCGGGCGCTCGCCGAGGGTCGCTACGAGGACGCGGTGGCCCTGATGCCCGAGTACCTCCGCGCCCCGAGCGCGGTCCCCAACTGGCAGCCCCTGTACGCCCCCAAGGTAGAGGAAGGCCGATGATCACGATTCGCCCCATGACCCACGACGACCTGATCGACGCGGTGGCGATCGAGCGCCTCAGCTTCGGTGAGCGCTGGAGCGTCCAGACCTTCGCCAGCGAGCTCGATAACCCTTCGAGCAACTACTTCGTGGCCCTCGACGGCGATCGCATCGTCGGGTACGCGGGCTACTGGCTGATCCTCGACGAGGCGCACATCACCACCATCGCCGTGCATCCGGCCGAGCGCCGGCGCTCCATCGGCGAGATCATGCTCCAGTTCCTGATCGAGCACGCCGCCAAGGCTGACGCCAAGTGGCTCACCCTCGAGGTGCGCGTCTCCAACGACGGGGCGCGGAAGCTCTACGAGAAGTACGGCTTCACCGCCCTGGGCCGCCGCAAGGGCTACTACCAGGACGACGGCGAGGATGCGCTGGTCATGTGGACCGAGAACATCTGGCAGAGCGAGTATCGCGAGCGCTTCGAGCACCTCAAGGCGGCCCTCGCTGCGCGCCTGGGGGCGGCGAACGAGGCCTAGGCTTAGTGCCGGGTGGTCAGGGCCATGACCACCTCGAAGGCGATCAGCAGGATGATGATGAGCTCGAGGGCGACCGAGCGCCGGGTGTTCACCTGATCGGTGAGCATCTGGTACACCTCTTGCGCCGTGCGGATCTTGCCATCGATAGAGGCCTCCCATTCGCTGAGGCGCAGGCGCTCGGCGATCGCTCGATAGATGCGGGCCGAGTACAGGTCCCCGATGAACTTGAGGGCGTTCTCGATCTGCTCGGTCAGCTCGATCACGTCCACCGTGACGGCCATCAGGCGCTGTTGGGTGCGCTGGTAATCGTTGCGCAGCCAGGACTTCCACCGCGGCAGCGCCTGGCCCCGCTCGATCTCGTGGTAGATGGCGTCGAGCTGCTCGTCCAAAAGCCGGTCGTAGAAGCGCAGCTCCAGGAGCTCGGCGTTGGCGAACTCAAGGGCATCCATGTGCTCGGTGGCGCCCTCCGGGTCGTAGATGAAGGCGGTGTTCCAGTCGATGACGGCCAGGTCGTCGGCGAAGTAGCTGATGCGCTTGCCGAGCACCTCGGCTTGCTCGGCGGCCGAGAGGGCCTTGGCCTCGCCGCGCATGAGCTGGGCGAGGCTCGGGCCGCGGGTGGTGAGCAGGTGCTCGGCGTCGAGGGTCTCGGCGAAGCCCTGCACGTAGAAGATGGTGTAGTCCTCGAAGAGCGCCTCGCGCGGCGGGTTCTTGAGGAAGGGGGCGAGCCGCGGCTGCAGGTCGTGCAGGATCTGGCGGCTCAGCACCTCGATGGCGGGGTTGTCGATGTAGCGGCCGGCGACCTGCACCAGTCCGTCCCAGGTGGCCGGGCACGGCACCTCCCACCGCAGGGCCAACACCCCGAAGTCGAAGATCTTGGCGCTGACCCGAGCGGGAAGGGCCTCCTCGGGGCGCGGGTGCAGGGTGTGGGTGCCCAGCGAGAAGGTGAGGGGCGGGTTGCGGTACTGGAGGTACTCGGGGGTGGGGCGGCGCGGGGTGAAGCGCGCGATCACCGCGTCCGCGCCGAGCGCGCGGCCGAGCCTGTCCAGGTCGACGGTGTCCGCCACCGTGAAGAGGTGGTAGACGAGAATCTGCCCCGAGGCGATCGCAAGCGGCGTCTCCATGCCAGGATGCTAACAGATTTGCTGCTTGCCGTCTTCACCAAACGTGACGCCGAAATCATCCGCCTCTTCGCTGCGCCCGGGCACGCCCTTTGGCATCATGAGCCCGTCCTTCCTTCAGCGAGGCCTTGATGAACACTCACTCCCACGCCTTCTTCACCTTCGCCGCGCTCCACCAGGTCGACGGAGCCGGCCTTGCGGTCGCAGGCTCGGTTTTGCCTGATGCGCTCTACTACCTGGCGGTCCCCTTCCTCGCCGCCCGGCGAGGGATCTCGTACCGCGCCGCCCAGACCGAGGTCTACCGCATCCCCGCCCTGCGTCGTGCGGTCGACGCGTTGCACGCGGTGCCGGTGCTCGCGGCCGTGAGCCTTCTTGCCTTCTTCTGCTGCCCGCCGCTCTTGATGCTGTGCCTGGGCTGGGCCAGCCACCTTGCGATCGACTTCTTGACCCACGGCGAAGGCAGCCATCCGCACTTCTGGCCCCTCGTCCCCTGGAAGTTCAAGAGCCCCATCTCGTTCTACGAGGAGGAGCGCTTCGGCCGTCAGTTCATGCTCGCCGAGCACGCCCTGATGCTCGGGATCCTCCTGTACTGGCTCAAGACGGGCTTTCTCGGGCCCCACTCGCTCGCCTTCCTGATGGGCCATGCGGGCTTCATGCTGCTCGCGGCCTTCTCGCTCGCGACCCTGGTGGCCTACGTGGTCCACCTGCGCCAGCGGCGCGCCGGGGTGGCGCGTCGGGGCGGCGGCTGGGTCGTGGCCCTCGGGATCGAATAGGCTTTTCGGAACTTCGACGCGGCCTCTCTCGTCATGGGATCGGTCCGGATCCCCCTCAAATTGCGAATCGACCTCGCACCCCCTATAATGTCCGCTGGACCGGAGCTTCCGGTAGTCATGACACGAGAGAGGCGCCCAATTGATTTCGAAGACGAACCTCGCCGGGGGGCGGGGCTTGCGCGCGGCCTTGGCGGCCCTGCTGGTCCTCACGGGGATCGGCGCGGTCTCGCCCGAGCCCGCCCTGTCCGCACCGGCTGCGAAGCAGCCCCCGGCCTCGCAGCAACAACCCAAGAAGGCCCCCCCGGCCAAGCCGGTCGCTGAGCCCACGGCTCCCGCGGCGACGCCGAGCGCCACCCCCGGGGCGACTCCCTCGCTGACTCCCCAGGTCGACGAAGGCCCCAAGATCCACCTGGTGGACATCCAGATCCGCGGTAACAAGACCGTTTCCGAGGAAACGATCCTGCTGTCGATCCCCATCCACGCGGGGCAAGACGTGACGCGGGCCCAGGTCGAGGAGGCCCTCCAGCGAATCTACGGCCTTGGCTACTTCCACCCGCCGACCGCCTCGACCCAGCCGGTCCTGGGCGGCGAGCGCCTCATCATCCACGTGGTCGAGTACCCCGTCCTCAAGGGCGTCACCCTCGACGGGGCGACCCTCTTCCCGGCCAGCGAGCTCGAGAAGCCCTTCGACGCCATGAAGGGCCGCGTGATCAACCTCAAGGACGTCCAGGAGGCGATCAAGAACCTCGAGAAGCGCTACGCCGACAAGGGTTACGTGCTCGCGCGGATCGTGGACCTGCAGGTCAGCCCGGACGGCCAGCTCATGCTCAAGATCGCCGAGGGAACGATCAATGAGATCCAGATCACGGGCAACGACGAGACCCAGGACTACGTCATCCGCCGCGAGATCACCCTCAAGCCAGGCGACATCTACAACTTCAGCCGGATGCAGGACGACCTGCGCCGGGTCTACAACCTCAACTACTTCGAGGACATCGGCATCAAGTACGAGCCGGCCTCGAGCGACCCGACCAAGGTCAACGTGATCGTCACCGTCAAGGAGAAGCAGACCGGCACCTTCAACCTCTCGGCCGGTTGGAGCAACCGTGACGGCCCGCTCGGCATCCTGAGCCTGCGCAAGGACAACCTCCTCGGGCGCAGCCAGTCGGTGAGCGCGGATTTGACCATCTCGAAGAACTGGGCCGCCGAGCTCAACTACTTCAACCCCTGGATCGACGACAACCACACCTCGTTCGGCGCGAGCCTCTACGCGCGGCGCTTCTTCAACTACTACGCCTCGTTCCTCGAGGAGCGCCAGGGTACGGCCCTGTCCTTCGGTCAGCCCCTCTTCGGTCAGGACCCCGTCACGGCTCAGTGGCGCGGCGCCTGGCGCCTGAAGCTGGAACGGATCAGCCTGAAGGGTGGCGCGGAGTACACGCAACCTCTGAACACCATCACGGGCCAGCCCCACGCCCCGGGCGTCGGGCGTGATGCGGATCTGTCCACCAGCGTCGGCTACACCGTGACCTTCGACAGCCGGGACTACATCCTCAACCCCAACACCGGCTGGTTCAACACCGCCATGGTGGACCAGTACGTGCCGGGGCTGGGCGATCTCAAGATGACCCGCCTGCAGCTGGACCTCAATCGCTACTTCCCGCTGTGGCTGGGGCACACCCTCGCCGTGGGCTGGAAGCTGGGCACCATGCAGACGCCCTTCGGCGGCAACATCCCGCCCTACGAGCGCTTCTATTCGATCGGCAACTACATGGTCCGCGGCTGGCCCGAAGGCCTCAACCTGACCAACGCGGCCAACCAGGGTGCCGCCCCCGGTCAGGCGTTCGCCGGCGATTCGTTCACCCTGGGCTCGATCGAGTACCGCTTCCCCATCGTCAACATCCTCTCGGGGGTGGTCTTCGGCGACACGGGTCTCTTCTGGGATCAGGCCCAGCAGAACTTCGGCTGGGAGCGCGCCCGCTCGGGCTACGGCGTGGGCGTTCGCCTCAACACGCCGCTCGGCCCCCTGCGCCTCGACTACGGCCTCAAGAAGTGGGGCGAAGCCGGCCAGATCCACTTCTCGATCGGTCAAAAATTCTAGCTTTCGCTCACGCACAAGGAGAACGACATGTTTAAACGGATGGTTTCAGCCTTCGCGGGTCTCGCCCTCGCCGCGGGCCTCATGGTCTCGGCCCCCGCGATGGCGCAGGCGGCGGCCCCCGGCGCCATCGCCTACGTGGACACCCAGAAGGTCTTCCAGAGCTACAAGGGCGCCCAGTCCGCCCAGGACCGCTTCCGCAAGGAAGCGCAGGACTACCAGGAGGAGCTGGTCGACGCGCAGCGCAAGCTCGAAGAGGCCCGCAAGGCCGGCAAGAGCGCCGACGAAGTCGCCAAGATGCAGAAGAAGTACGAGGACGAGCTGAAGCCCAAGAAGGCGAAGGTCGAGGCCCTCGACCGCGAGCTGTCGGGCAAGATCAAGAAGCAGATCGAGGCGGCCATCGCCCAGGTCGCCAAGGCCAAGGGCTTCGGCACCGTCCTCGACAAGGCCGTGATCCTCTACGGCGGGACGGACCTGACCAGCGACGTCCTCAAGAACCTCAACAAGTAACATGGCGGGCTTGACGCTTCAGGACCTCGCCGAGCACCTCGGCGGCACGGTCAGCGAGACGGATGCCTCCTTTGCGATCGCCGGGGTGGCGAACCCCGAGGACGCGCAGCCGCAGGATCTCGTCTTTCTGGTCGAGGACAAGTACCTGGAGGCCATCGAGGCCTGCGCGGCCGGGGCCGTGGTGGCTCGTTCGCCCGTTACGGGCAAGGCCACCCTGGTCGTGAAGGCCCCGCGCGAGGCCATGGCCCGCACCCTGGCCCTCTTCGCCCCCGAGCAGCCCGCACCGCAGTGCTCCGAGCGCGCGGTGGTCGATCCGAGCGCCACGCTCGGCTCCGGGGTGAGCGTCGGGCCCAACGTGACGGTCGGCGCCCGCGCCCGGGTCGGACGAGGGACCGTCCTGCACCCGGGGGTGGTCCTCGGCGAGGACGTCCATGTGGGCGAGGACTGCGTGCTCTACCCCAACGTGGTGGTCCGCGAGGGCTGCCGCCTGGGAGACCGGGTGATCGTCCAGCCGGGGGCCGTCATCGGGTCCGACGGCTTCGGTTTCGTCACCCTGCCGGACCGGACGCACCTCAAGATGCCCCAGATCGGCATCGTCGAGGTCCAGGACGACGCGGAGATCGGGGCCAACGTGACCATCGATCGCGCGACCATCGGCATGACGGTAATCGGCCAAGGAACCAAAATTGACAACCTTGTGCACGTCGGCCATAATGTCCGCATCGGGGAAAATGCCCTTCTGGTCTCTCAGGTGGGCATTTCCGGCTCGGTCACCGTCGGGGATCGGGTCACGATCGCTGGTCAAGCCGGCATCGCCGGGCACTTGACGATCGGCGCGGACACGGTGGTAGCGGCCAAGGCCGGTGTCACCAAGAGCCAGCCGTCGAGGGTCATGGTTTCGGGCTTTCCCGCGCGCCCTCACCGCGAGGAGCTGCGCCGCCAGGCGCAGATCGAGCGCCTGGGCGAGTTGGCGGATCAGGTCAAGGCCTTGCAGGCTGCGATTTCCGCCATCCAGGAGGGCCAGAGGGTCTAACAAAACAGCCGCCCACGGCGGCCAACGGTCGAAACATGCCTGGTTTTGTTAGATGCTCTGAAGGAGGGGCGACATGGCGTTCGGGCTCCGACAGGCGGCGATCCTCACCGGGCTTGCGCTCGCGCTCGGAGCCTTCTCCGTGCCGGTCCAGGCCGCGCCCATCCCCAACGGCGAGGTTCGCCTGCAGGAGGGGGGCTACGTCCGGGTGACGGCCATTGGTCTGCCTCCTTTGGGGGTCACCGAGCGCTCCGGCGCCCGCGAGGTCGCCCGGCAGAACGCCATGGCCCTGGCTCAGCGTCGCTTGCTCGCTGCTGTCCTGGACCTGCCGGTGGGACCGGGTAAGCCGACCGTGCGCGATCGCCTCGAGGCCAAGCCCAAGGCCCGTGAGCGCCTGCGCGACCTGATCGCGCGGGCCCGCGTCACCGGTCAGGAGCTCGCCGACGGCTCGGCCGAGGTCACGCTGGAGTTGCCCTACTCGGGCCCCGGTGGTCTTGCCGAGTTTTTCGCCGTCCTTTCGCCCTAGCGCCTCAGGAGACTCATGCCGTTGGACCGCACCCTACAGTGGACGCTCGCCCGTCCGGTCACCTTCGAGGGCGTTGGCCTGCACTCCGGCGCACGCGTCACCATGACCCTCCTGCCCGCCGATCCCCACAGCGGGATCCGCTTCCTGCGCACCGACCTGCCCGGTTCTGCCCCGATCCCGGCCCTGGCCGACCACGTGGTCGAGACCACCCTTTCGACCACCCTCGGCTTCGACGGGGTCCGGGTGGGCACCGTCGAGCACCTGATGGCCGCCCTCTACGTGATGGGGGTCTGCAACGTCGAGGTGCTGATCGACTCCCCCGAGCTGCCCATCATGGACGGTAGCTCGATCGCCTACATCGAGGCCATCCGGGAGGCCGGCCGCGTCGAGCAGAACGCTCCGCGCCGGATTCTCATGATCCAGGACAAGCTCGAGGTGCAGCGTGGCGATCGCTCCGTGATCTACCAACCCGCTGAGAGCGGCGAGGCCGAGCTGACCTGCATCGTGGACTACGGCCACCCCCACGCCGGTGCCCAGCTCTTCGAGGGGAACCTGAGCGAGGAGGGCTTCGCCTCGGAGCTCGCCTCGGCGCGCACCTTCTGCTTTTTGGCCGAAGTCGAGGCCATGCGCAAGGCGGGCCTCGCCAAGGGCGGCACCCCGGACAACGCGGTGGTGATCGCCGACGACGGCCCCATGACCACCCTGCGGTACGCCGACGAGTGCGTCCGCCACAAGACCCTGGATTTGATCGGGGATCTGGCCCTGTGCGGCTTCGAGTGGCGTGGCTCGGTCACGGCAGCCAAGGCCGGCCATCCCCTGCACGTCGCCCTCGCCCAGCAGCTGCAGCGTCTTGCCAGCCGCGATCGCGCCAAGGAGGAATCCGTCTATGCCCACCATGCTCGCTGAGGCTGCCGCTGTGCCCCCCAAGACCCTCGATATCAACGCGATCATGTCGATCCTGCCCCACCGCTACCCGTTCCTGCTGGTGGACCGGGTGCTCGAGGTCGTGCCCGGTGAGCGGGCGGTCGCCATCAAGAACGTGAGCGTCAACGAGCCGCAGTTCACGGGGCACTTCCCCGAGCGGCCCCTGATGCCCGGGGTGCTGATCGTCGAGGCCATGGCCCAGGTGGGCGGCATCGTCCTCTTGCAGCTCGAGGAGTATCACGGCAAGCTCGCGCTCTTCGCGGGCATCGACGGCGTTCGCTTCCGCCGCACCGTCCTGCCGGGCGACCAGCTCATCATGAAGGCGGAACTCATCAAGATTCGCGGCCAGGTCTGCCGGATCAAGGTCGAGGCGCGAGTCGGAGAGGCGCTCGTCACGGAAGGCGAGCTGATGTTTGCACTGGTCGATTGACGTGATTGAAATCCATCCTACCGCGGTTATCCACCCGGGCGCGCGCCTGGGCGACGGGGTCAAGGTCGGCCCCTACGCCGTCATCGGCGAGCACGTCTCGATCGGGGCGGGCACCGTCATCGGCGCCCATGCCGTGATCGAGCCCTACACCACCATGGGCGTCGATTGCCAGGTCTTCAGCGGCGCGATCATCGGCGGGGTCCCCCAGGACCTCAAGTTCGGCGGCGAGGAGTCCTACACCGTCATCGGCGATCGCAACATCATCCGCGAGTGCGTCACCATCAACCGCGCCACCGGCATGGGCGAGGAGACCCGCATCGGTGACGACAACATGTTCCAGGCCTACGTCCATGTGGCCCACAACTGCGTGATCGGCAGCCAGGTCATCATGTCCAACTGCGCCACCCTGGCCGGCCACGTCTCGGTCGAGGACTACGCCATCATCGGTGGGCTCGCGGGCATCCATCAGTTCTGCCGGATCGGCACCATGGCCATGGTCGGCGCCATGAGCCGAGTGACCCAGGACGTGCCCCCTTACATGCTGATCGAGGGCGCCCCCCCCAAGGTGCTGGGCCCCAACGTGATCGGCCTCAGGCGTCGGGGCCTCGGGCAGGAGGAGCGCACCCTCATCAAGCGCGCCTACAAGCTCATGTACCGCTCCGATCTCAACTTCGCCCAGGCGCTCGAAGCGATCGCCCAGCTCGAGGATTCCCCCTACCTGCGTCACCTGATCGCCTTCGTGGAGTCGTCGGAGCGCGGGGTGGTCGGTCGCTCGAATCGCGCCTCGGGAGCCGAGGCCAGCGCCTAGCATGGACCGCGTCCCCACCGTCTTCATCTCCGCGGGCGAGGTCTCCGGGGATCTGCACGCCGCGCGCCTGGTCGAAGCCCTCCTGACGCGTGTTCCCGCCCTGCAGGTCTGGGGCGTCGGATCCCACCGCATGCGCCAGGCAGGCGTCGAGGTGCGCTGGGACGTCACCCGCTACAGCGCGGTCGGCCTGCTCGAGCACTTGCCGGGCCTGCGCCCCATCGCCAAGACCCTTTCCGAGGTCCGCGAGGCGCTGGTGGCCACGCGGCCGGATGTGGTGGTCCTGGTGGACTACCAGGGCATGAACATGCAGATCGCGCGGGCGGCCAAGGCCCTCGGGATCCCCACCGTCTACTACATCTCGCCCCAGGAGTGGATCTGGGGCCTGCCGGGCGGCTGCCGCAAGGTCGCCGAGGTCTCGGACCTGATCCTCGCCATCTTCGAGAAGGAAGCCGCGGCGTACCGGAAAACCGGGGCCAACGTGGAGTTCATCGGCCATCCCCTGCTCGACATGGTGCCGCCGGACGAGCGCGGGGCCCTCGCCCATCGCCTGGGGGTGGACGTGGCGGAGCCCATCGTCGCCCTCTTCCCCGGTAGCCGCCGCATGGAGCTCAGCCGCCTGCTGCCGCCCATGCTCGAGGCCTGCGAGCAGATCCTCGCCGCCAACCCCCGGGTGCAGTTCCTGCTGCCGGTGGCGAGCCCCGATCTCGCCGAATTGGTGGCGAGCCTGCGCGCCAAGCGCCCGGGCGTGGGGGTGAAGCTCGTCTCGGACGTGAGCGGCATGGCCCTGATGCGCCTTTCGGACGTGGTGCTCGCCGCTTCCGGCACGGTGGTGCTCGAGGCCGCGGTGGTCGGCACCCCCGTGGTGGCCGCCTACAAGATTGGGGGCCTTGCGGCCTTCATCGCCAAGCGCTTGATGCGCGGAGCCCACGTGACCCTGCCCAACATCGTGATGGACGAGGGGATCGTCCCCGAGCTCTTGCAGGGCGAGGCGAACGGTGCGCGCATGGCCGAGGAGGTCCTCAGGCTCCTGCAGAACCCGGGCGATCGCGCCCGGATGGTCGCGCGGCTTGCGGCCGTCCGCGCCAAGCTGGGTACTCCGGGGGCCGTCGGGCGCGCCGCCGACCGGATCGTAGAGCGCCTGGGCGCCTCTCAGGACACGAAAGAAGCTAAAACCCTGGCATGACCGAACACGTCTTCATCACCGGGATCAGCGGCTGCGTCGGCCACTACCTCTTCGACGCCCTCGCCGACGATCCGCGCTACCACCTGCACCTCCTGGTCCGCGACGTCTCGCGCCTGCGCTTCAACTACCAGGATCGCCCCAACGTCTCGATCGTCACCGGGGACCTGATGGACATCGAGCGCCACGCGGAGCTGCTCGGCCGGATGGACCACATCATCCACGTGGCGGCCGCCTGGGGCGAGGCGGTGAGCTACGAGGTCAACCACCGCATCCCCTTCCGCATGTTCGAGCTGGCGGATCCTGCGCGGATCAAGCGCCTCGTCTACTTTGCGACCGCGAGCGTGCTGGACGAGCACAACCAGCTCCTGAAGGCGGCCGGCGACCACGGCACCGACTACATCCGCAGCAAGTACCAGGCCTGCGAGCAGCTCTCGGGCCATCCTTTGGCCGACAAGATCGTGGCGATCTTCCCGACCCTCATCTTCGGGGGTGGGAAACGGTACCCCGTCTCCCACCTCTCGTCTGGCCTCTCGGACGTGGACCGCTGGCTCTCGCTTGCCCGCTTCTTGACCCTGGAGGGGACCCTCCACTTCATCCACGCCCGCGACATCGCGCGGATCGTCAAGCACGTCCTGGCGCACGAGGTCGCGGATCGCTGGCTGGTACTGGGCAACCCCGAGCTGAGCGTGGACCAGATGATCGCTCAGATGTGCGAGGCCTTCGGCCGCCGCCGCCCGAGCTTCCCACGGCTCGATCTCACGCCGTTCCTCGGCCTGATCGATCGCCTCATGGGGCCCCGCTTCAACACCTGGGATCGTTACAGCCTGACGCACCGCCACTTCCGGTACCGGACGGTCAACGCCGAGACCTTCGGCCTGCCCGCTGACCTCTCCACCTTGGGCGCGGTGGTGCACGAGCAACTCGCGGCCACGCGATGAAGGTCATCGGCCTGACCGGGGGAATCGCCTCCGGCAAGACGACGGTGGCGAACCTCTTGGCTGAGCGGGGTGGTGCGGTGATCGACGCCGACCGCGTCGCCCGCGAGGTGGTCGAGCCCGGGACCCCCGCCCTCGAAGCGATCGCCGAGGCCTTCGGCCCCGAGGTGATCGATCCGGCCGGCCGCCTGGACCGCGCCGCCCTGGCCCGCCGCGTCTTCGGGAACGAGCCTGCGCGCGAGCGCCTCAACGCCATCGTCCACCCCGCGGTCAAGGACGCCATGACCCGGGCCCTCGACGCTCTCCGTCAGCGCCCCACCCCGCCATCCTTCGCGGTCTTGGTGGTCCCTCTGCTCTTCGAGACCGGGATGCAGACCATGGCCGACACGGTCTGGACGGTCAGCGTGCCGCCCGACATGCAGCGCGAGCGGCTGGTGGCACGCGACGCGCTGAGCGAGGACGAGGCCGACGCCCGCATCGCTTCTCAGTGGCCCCTCGAGCGTAAGCTCGCGCTGAGCGACCGGATCATCGACAACACCGGCATCCTCGAGGCGCTCGACGCCCAGATCGCGGCGGCCCTGCAGGCCGAGGGCCTGGGCTAGCGCGTGGTAGCATGACCCCCATGACCAGAGCTTCCGTCCGCCCTCGCGCGCGCTGGCGTCGCCTCGTCCTCGCCCTCGTCGTGGGCGCGGTTCTGCTTGCGAGCGCGCGCCCCTTGGCGGTCGCCGCCGGACGGCTCTTCTTCCCCTTCCCCTACCGCGAGGCCATCGAGCGCGAGGCCGAGCGCTACTCGCTCGATCCGCTCCTGGTGGTCGCCGTGATGCGGGTCGAGAGCGGCTTCGCCCCTCGGGCCCGCTCGCGGGTGGGGGCCCGGGGTCTCATGCAGCTGATGCCCTCGACCGCCGAGTGGGCCGCGCGCAAGGTCGCCATGCGCGACTTTGCGGTCGATTGGCTCGAGGACCCGGACACCAACATCCAGCTGGGGTGCTGGTACCTGAGCTACCTGCGCCGCCAGTTCCCCGGGGATCTCCACGCCATGCTCGCCGCCTACAACGGGGGCGAGGGCAACGTGGCGCGCTGGAAGCGCCAGCCCGAGGCCCTGGAGGCGGCTTTCCCCGAGACCCGCCGCTACGTCAAGCGCAGCATCCAGACCTACTGGATCTATCGGCTCCTCTATCGGGATTGGGCCTCCTGATGCAGCGGCTCCAACGCTTTCTGGCCAAGAGCCTCAAGGAGTGGAAGGCCGAGGACGCCGTCGCCGCCGGCCGCGTCTTCGCCCTTTGGCCGACGATCGTGGGCGAGGCGATCGCCGCGCGCACCCGGCCTCGCTTCCTGCGTGGCGGGGTCCTCTTCGTCGAGGCGGCCTCCTCGGCCTGGGCCAACGAGCTGACCATGCTCAAGCCCCGGATCCTCAAGGCGCTCGACCAGCACCTGGGCAAGGGCCTGATCCGCGACGTGCGCTACCAGGTGGCTCCCACCTGGCAGGAGCGCAAGGCCTACGAGGCCCCCGAGATCGAGCAGGTGCCGGTCCTGCCGAAAGAGCCCCTGAGCCCCGAAGAGGAGCAGGCGATCGCCGAGGAAGTGGCTTCTCGGGTGTCGGACCCCGACCTGGCCGAGGCGGCCCGCGACCTGCTTTCGGCCGTCGCCCGGCGCAGGGCGGCCAAGGAGAAGGCGGGGTATCGACCGTGCGCCTCCTGCGGGGCGCTGGTGCCGCCTACGAGCGACTCCTGCCCGATCTGCCGCCTGACCGGAAGCGAGCGCTAGAAAGCCTCGGAACGAAGCAAGCAAACAGCAATTTCGGGGTATAAACCAAGGGGCCGTCCCCCTTCAGGAGTTTTGACCCCTATGCCGAACCACCCCTTGCGCCGCACCTTCGCCAAGCTCTTCCCTTGGTTGGCTCCTGCTCATCGCGACGGTGTCGCCCAGGAGATGCCCTACGACGACCCGATCCGCGATCCCGAGGCGGTGCTCTTGGGCCTCAACGCCCCTCCCATCCGGGTGGAGGTCGGCTCCGAGCTGATCGGCCTGGTCGATGCGAGCTCGGGCGGCACCCTCATGGACGGCATCGTCATGCTCCGGGTCAAGCTCGCCGAAGAGATGGGGTGGGTCATCCCGGGGGTCCAGTTCCGCGACAACCCCGGCCTCACGCCGCTGGGCTACCGCCTCTTCGTCTGGGGCCAGGCCGTCGCCGAGGGCATCGTCATGCCCGGCATGATGGGGGTGGACCCCGAGTCCCTCTCGCCCGAGCAGGCCAAGGCCGCCCGCGTCGGTGAGCGTCCCGCCACCGGCCAGCTGGTCGCGTGGATCCCCCAGACCCTCGAGCAGGCGGCCCAGCAGGGCGTCTCGGCCGACGAGATGCTCCTGGAGCACCTGGAGGTGGTCCTGCGCAAGAACCTCTACCGCCTGGTGACCCCCGACAGCCTGAGCTTCGCCCTCGACCGCCGCTTGCGCCTCTACGGCCGCGAGCTGGCCGACGAGCTCTTGAGCCGCTTCGTCACCCGCGGCGAGTTCATGCTCTGCCTGCGCGAGCTCCTCAAGGCCGGGCGCTCGGTCCGCGACCTGCCCCAGATCGTCGAGGCTCTCTACACCTCGTGCCACGAGCGCTGCACCCGCGGCTCGACCCCGTCTGACGCCATGTTCGGCATGGCCCTGCAGGTGCCCCAGTTCACCCCCTACGATCTGGCCCAGTCCGTGTGCCGGCAGCTGGGGTGGCCTCCGCTGGACGAGCGCCTCCTGCGCTCCCACTAAGAGCGTCTAGCACAACCCGGCATGTGACGACCGTTGGCCGCCTGCGGCTCCTGGCAACAGGAGCCGTTTTGTTCGGCGCTCTACCCTCGGTTGCCTATTGCCACCCGGGGGGTGGCGGAGCTATACTTCACATGCTGTTACTGTCCAGTAACTGGTACGGTGACGCCTTACGGGGATGTCACGGTTTCGACCAGGAGTGCGATGGTAGGGGCTGCGAGCCGGGAGTGTCGTCCGATCCCGCTAAATCCGATGGCAAAAAAAACAAGTGCCAAAGCTAACGTCTTTGCGCTTCCCTCGGTTGGTGGCCGTCAGGCCGCTGCCCTCGCTGCGTAAGTAGCGAGTTAAGGGACACTCATCGTCCCCCGCCGGTCGGGATGATGGGTCACTTTGACCGGCTGCTGCCGACCGATTTGTTCGCTGAGTCGGCCTAAGCCTAGCGAACTATCCTGACACGGGCCGCGCCGAGGGGGCGCGTGGCAGGTGAAACGTACCCCAGGCTACGCTCGTAGACGCCGCTATGGTTGTCTTTTGGGACGTGGGTTCAATTCCCACCATCTCCACTGCCCGAGGAACCACTGGTTCCTCGGGCTTTCTTCATGCGGCAAGCGGCCCAGGACCCGCACTGGGTCCTGGGCCGCTTGCTTTGAGCCTACCTGGTGGGCTTGGGGCCCACCGACTGGGGGATGATCTCGTTGAAGGCCTTCGCGTATTCCCCCTGCTCCTTGAGGGGGTAATCGTCCATCGCCCGGACCCAGATATCCAGCGAGAAGTCGGGCTTCAGCTTTCCGGCGCCGCTCTTGATGAGCTCCGCCTCGATGAGCTGATTGGCTTTGGCGATCTTGGCGGGGTCGAGGGTGGTGATGGGGATCGAGCGGCTTGCCATGTCCTGGGAGATCTTCCAGGCGACCATGGTGCTCCCGGCGGAGATCTTGGAGCTCGTCTTCTCGCGATAGAAGGCGGCGAGCGGGACCGACATGGAGCCCACCCGGGTCATGAGAAAGCCCGCGCGCTCGGGCGACTGGATCGTGAACTTGCCCGCGGTGTCGGTCTTGACCGTGGGGCCATCCTTGAGGGGCTGGAGCTTGGCATCGGCAAGGTAGATCGTTTGGCCCGCCAAGGCCTCGGGCTTGAAGACGAGGATCTGGCCCACCTTCTCGGTGGTGCTGAGGAAGGCCTTTGGAGCCATCAGCTCGCCGCTGATCGGGAAGGTCACCCCCGGCTCGCGCAGGGGCGGCCCCGAGGAGCCCGGGTCGGGACCACCGGCGCCAGGGCAGCCGGCGAGCAGCAGGGCGGCGGCGAAGAGGCCGAAACGACGCTTTGGCATGGAGAGCACCTCGCAACTCGAAAAGGCTCCTCGATGCTAAAGCGAGCAAGGGAGGGTTGCCCCGGCCGAGGCGTCTGATCTTGTTGGTCGGTTTTGACGAGGGTTACTCTAAGCGCGGCTGCGCGGCCTCTTCGGGCAGGGCATCCAACTGGAGCTTCAGGGTCTTGCGCTGTCCGTTGCGGCTCACGCGCACCGACACCGTCTCGCCCACCTTCTTGTCGGAGAGGTACCGGATCAGGTCGGAGGGCTTCTCGAGCTTGCGCGAATCCACCTCGACCAGGACGTCGCCCGGTTGCAGGCCGCCGCGCGCGGCCGGCCCCCTCGGGATCACTTGCTGCACCAGGATGCCGGGCTCGACCGCGCGATCCAGCTGGGCGGCCCGCTCGGGGGTCAGCTCGGCGATGCTGACCCCGATCCAGGCCCGCTCGACCTTGCCCTTGGCGCGCAGCTGTTCGACGATGGCCCGGACGGTGTCGGCGGGGATGGCGAAGCCGATGCCCTGAGCCTGGGCGGCGATCGCCGTGTTGACGCCGATCACCCGGCCGTCCATGTCGATCAAGGGGCCGCCCGAGTTGCCCGGGTTGATGGCGGCGTCGGTCTGGATGAAGCTCACGCGCTCGCTGATCGAGACGTCGCGGTTGAGGGCGCTGATGATCCCGGCGGTGACCGTCTTGGAGAGGCCCAGGGGGCTGCCGATGGCGACCACCCACTCGCCGACGCGCAGGTGGTGGCTGTCGCCGAGCGAGAGGGTCGGGAGGTCCTTGCCCTCGATCTGGACCACGGCGATGTCGGTGGCCGGGTCCCGGCCGACGATGCGGCCCGGCAGCTTGCGGCCGTCGTTGAGGGTCACGGTCAGCCGGGTGGCGTTGCGCACCACGTGGTGGTTGGTGACGACGATCCCGCTGGGATCGACGATGAAGCCCGAGCCGACCCCCTTCTGGAGGGTCTCCTGGGGGCCGAAGATGTAATCCTCGAACGGGTCGCCGCTGCGGCGGCGCTGCCGGGTGAGGGTGTCGATGTTGACGACCGCGGGGGCCGCGCGCTCGGCCAGGTCCGCGATCCGCTCACTGCCGACCGGTAGCGCCCCCGAGATCGGCCGCGCGCTCGGTGCGACCGGTGCCTGGGAGTGGGCGGCGGAAGGGGCGCTGGTCTTCTGCTCGCGGCAAGAGGCGATCGCTGCGCCCGCGCCGGCGCCGATCACGAGCATCATCAGGTAGCCAACAAGCTTGCGTTGCACGATCGATCCTTTCGACGGTCCGGCGCCTCAGAAACCTTAGCATAACCCTTGCTGGCCTGGAAGGTTGCGCGATGGCGCGAGCGGGTATAATGCTGGTAAGCGCTCGTTCAGCGCAAGGCTGGCAACTTCAAGCAAGGGTCATCAGGTGAACGCTCAGGCGGAGATGGGCATCAAGGCGTTCAAGGAGGGTCGGATCGCCGAGGCGATCGTCTTTTTGGAGTTCGCCACCAAGTTCAACCCGGACAACCACCAGGTGTGGTTGATGCTGGCGCGCGCCTACCAGAAGGACGGCCAGGCCCTCAAGGCCGCCGAGACCTACAAGCTCGTCCTCGACAACACCCAAGACATGCAGCTGACGGGCTACGCCCGGGAGGGGCTCGGCTCGATCGAGGACCCCCGGGCGCTCGCGGCCGTGCGGGTCGAGGCGACGGCCCTGAACTGCCCCGAGTGCGGGGTGGCCATCCCGCCCAGCCGCCAGGAGCGGCCCTGGTGCACCTGCGGCTGGAACAACAAGGCTCTGTCGAGCGTCTCCAGCCGCCTTTTCATCAGCGACGTGCAGGGCTACTGCCGGCGCCGTTCGGTCAAGGTGAGCGTCATGTTCCGCGGGGACGTGATCGTCATCGGCGCGAGCGAGGTCCGCATCCAGGGCATCGGGACCCGGACCTACCCGGTCAACCCGCGCCTGCTCTTTCCCGCTTCGAGCGGGATGCTTTGCCTGGATCAGCGGGACCTGGGCCCGGTGATGGCCAAGGTGAACGACGAGGCCCTGTTCCGCGAGCGCGCCGCCTCCGCCGACGACCTCACCATGGGCAAGCTCTACACCTGGAGCCAGTTCATGGCGCGCCTCTCGGAGTTCCGCGGCTATGACGTGAGCACGCGCTCGCCCGACACCAGCCTCGCGGGACTGCTCGCTTCCTACAACGCCCTCGACCCCGAGCTGATCAACGACGCCCAGGAGCTGCGCGAGCCCCAGGAGACCCTCGGCCAGACCATCCTGCGCCTGGGCATCTCCAACTTCGAGGCGATGGTGACGGCGGTGGTCGGCGACTTTAGGATCGCCCAGCCCGGCGCGCGGACCTTCCACGAGCGGCTCGGCTCCCTCTTGGTCGCAAAAGGCTGCATCTCGCCGGTCCAGTTGCAGGAGGCCCTCGGACTGCAGCCCCGCCTGCGCAAGCCGCTTGGCGAGATCCTGGTGGGCCACCTCAAGGCCTGCTCGGCGGCTGACCTCCAGGGGGTGCTCAAGACTCAGCGCCCCCTCAACGTCATGCTGCCCGAGGCGGACATGCTCGGCGAGCTCCTGGTGGCGCGCAAGAAGCTGACCCGCACCGACATGCTCCAGGCCCTCGCCGATGAGCAGACCAAGCGCCGGGTGCCGCTGGGCGAGGTGCTGATCAACATGAGCCTCATCACCCACCAGGACCTGCAGGGGGTGCTCGCCTGGCAGACCCAGAAGAAGCGCCTGACCCAGATGGGGACCCCTCGCCTGGGCGAGTTGCTCATCGATCAGAAGGTCCTCACCGAAACGGCCCTCGCCGAGGCCCTGCGCCACCAGGTCGTCGACCAGCAGCCCCTCGGGCGGATCCTGGTCTCGCGCGGCCTCTGCACGCCGGAGCAGGTCCTCGCGGCGCTCGACGGCCAGATCGCTCGGCGCAACCAGCTGGCAGGCACCGAGGGCGGCGAGGACGAGGCGCCTCAGCCCGCTTCACGGCGGGTCACCACCCCGCTCAAGGTGCAGACCGGCAAGCTCGCGGGTCCCATCCCTACCAGCCGCAAGCCCTCCAAGCAGGCCCCGGCCGCTCGGTCGCGCAATCGCTGGATCGCGGTGGCGATCGCCGCCTGCGCGCTCGTGGGGGCCGTGGTTCTCGTTTTCTTCGTCAAGCCCGGAACGGCGCCGAGCCCCGACCAAACCCAGTCTCGCCCCAAGTAGGCTTCAAAGGAAGCGCCCCCCGGATCCATGGATCCGGGGGGCTTCAAGCGTGCGCGGGGCGCGGCTTACTTCTTCTTGGCAGCGGCCTTCTTCTTGGCGCCTTCGACGCGCTCCTTGAGGGTCTTGCCGGCGGTCCAGACGGGGCTCTTCTTGGCGGGGATCTTCAGGACGGCGCCGGTGCGGGGGTTGCGACCCTCGCGGGCGGCGCGCTCGCGGACCTGGAAGGTGCCGAAGCCGACGAGGGTGATCTTGTCGCCCTTGGCCAGCGCCGAGCTGATGGCTTCGATGGTGGCGTTCAGGCACTCACCGGCTTCCTTCTGGGAGACCTTGGCCTTCACGCTGATCTGCTTGATGAGTTCTTCTTTGTTCATCCCTCGAAATCCCTTCTGCCGAAAATGGCCTGGCGCGCGACTTTTCTACCGGGTCGAAACCGGGAAAGCCGCATCACGAGCCAGCTTCCGTTAACACAACCGCGATTATAGGGGCAAGCAATAGAAATGGCAAGACTTTTTCCGTTCTGATTGCCACTTTGTGATGAGGTTGCGTTCAGGGTCAGGAACGTCTGGTGGCGCGGCCGAACGCCTCGAGCTTCGCACTCGCCGCTCCCGAGTCGATCGCTTCGGCGGCGAGGGCAACCCCTGCGATCATGTCATGGGCGGCCCCGCCGATCCACAGGGCGGCAGCGGCGTTCCAGAGGACCACGTCACGGCAGGGGCCCCGATCCTCGCCCGAAAGCACCCCGCGGATGAGGCGGGCGTTGGTGGGGGCGTCGCCTCCCGCCAGGGCCGCGAGCGGGGCGGCTTGGAGGCCCGCGTCGCGCGGATCCAGCTGGAAGGTGCGGATGGTGCCGTCGGGCTTGAGCTCGGCCACTTCGGAAGGGCCTTCGAGCGAGAGCTCGTCGAGGCCGCCGTGGCCGTGGACGACCAGCGCCCGGCGGGTGCCCAGCTCGCGCAGGGTGCGAGCCATCAAAGGAACGTGCGCATGCCGGAAGACTCCGAGCACCTGGTGGCTTGGGCGCAGCGGGTTGCAGAGGGGGCCGAGCAGGTTGAAGGCGGTGGGGAAGCCGAGCTCGCGCCGCAGCGGGGCCACGTGCTTCATGGCCGGGTGGTAGCGCGGGGCGAAGAGGAAGGTGATGCCGTGCTGTTCGAGGCACTCGGCGGCATGTTCGGGTTCGAGGTCCACGTGGACGCCGAGGGCCTCCAGCACGTCGGCGCTGCCGCAGAGGCTCGAAGCCGAGCGGTTGCCGTGCTTGGCGACCTTGAGGCCGCAGCTTGCCGCGATGAAGGCGACGGTGGTCGAGATGTTGAAGGTGCCCGAGCGATCGCCCCCCGTGCCGCAGGTGTCGAGCAGCTCGGGCCAGGAGCCCGGCACCGGCACGGCGTGCGCGCGCATGGCTTCGGCGAGGCCCGCGATCTCGTCGGGGGTCTCGCCTTTCATGGTCAGGGCGGTGAGGAAGCTTGCGACCTGGACGGGGGCCGCCGGGGCGAAGATCGCCTCCATGGCGCCGCGCGCCTCGGAGCGCTCGAGCGAGCGGCCGGAGAGCAGGGCGCGCGTGGCTTCCTGGATCATGCCTTAGGCGTTCTTGGGCGTCAGGACGGTGCGCAGCTGCTTCTCGGCCTTCTTGAGCCGGCGGCAGACCTCCATCTGGGAGATCCCGAGCCGGCGCGAGAGTTCGGCCTGGGTGAGGTCCTGGAAGTAGCGCATCTCGAGCAGCTCGCGCTGGGCGCCGGGCAAGCGGCTCATGGCTTCGGTGAGGATCAGCTTCTCGTCGAGCTCGTCGCGGCTATCGTTGCTGGAGCGAGGGTCCGAGAGGCTCTCGAGCAGCGAGCGCTGCTCGTCGTCGTCGCCGTCGTGGCCCTCCTGGTCGAGCCACAGGACGGTGACGCGGCGGTCGTACTGCTTGACCTCGTCGACCTGCTCGGGGGTGACGGAGAGGGCGCTGGAGAGCTCATGGTTGGTCGGCTCGCGGCCGAACTCCTGCGTCAGCTTGGCGGTGACCTGCGAGAGGCGGTAGGAGAGCTCCTGCAGGACGCGGGGACCGCGCATGAGGTTCTGGCGATCGCGCAGGTAGTGGCGGATGTGGCCGGTGATGAAGTGGACGGCGTAGGTCTTGAACTCGGTGTTGTGACCGGTCTCGTAGCGCTCGATGGCCTCCAACAGGCCGATGGAGCCGACCTGGATCAGGTCTTCGACCGGATCCGTGCTGCGGCGGGCGAGACCCCGCGCGATCTTCTTGACCAGCGGCAGGTAGTCTTCGACGATCTTTTGTTTCTGCTGGGGGGTGGCTCCCTTGAAAGCCTTTTCCATCGCGCATCCTCCGCTTCGCCGAAGAGAGTACCAACGGTGGCCCGAGCCCTTTGATCCTTGCTGGACAAGGTAGCATAAAAGCAAGCGTGCGCCAAGATGGCGCGTGAGGCCCTCAGAGGTTGTAGATGGATCGAGAGGGAACTTGCTTTAAGTTTGGTTGAGGAAGCTTAAACACCCTTAAGGCGCGGATCTGCGAAGCCGTAGGCCAGATCGATCACCAGGTTGAACAGGACGATCACCGTGGCCGAGAAGAGGACCGTGCCCATGATGGTGGGCACGTCGAGGTTGGCGATCGCCTGCATGGCGTTGCTGCCGATGCCGGGCCAGGCGAAGATGCTCTCGGTGAGCACCGCCCCGCCCAAGAGATGAGCGAAGTCGAGCCCGAAGAGGGTCAAGGCCGGCAGGGCGGCGTTGGGCATGGCGTGACGGGCGACGATTCGCCCTTCGGGGAGGCCCTTGGCCCGGGCGGTGCGGACGTAGTCGCTGCCCATGGCTTCCAAAAGGGTGGTGCGCAACAGGCGTGCGTAGTAGGCGGCTCCGCCCACGCCCAGGGTGAGCGCGGGCAGGATCAGGTGCAGGGGGCTGCCGTAGCCGCCGAGCGGCAGGATGGGGGCCTTGTAGGCGAAGAGGTACAGGAGCACGAGCCCCAGCCAGAAGGTGGGCACCGACACCCCGCCCACGGCGACGAGGCGGCCCATGCGATCTCCGAGCGACCGTGGCTTCACGCCGCCGACGACCCCGAAGCCGACCCCCAAGAGCAGGTAGACGACGAGTGCTCCCACGGCGAGCTGGAGGGTGGCGGGGAAGCGCGCGAGCAGCGTCGGCAGCACCGGTTCGCCCGTGACGTAGGAGTGGCCGAAGTCCCCGCGCAGGGCGTTGCCGAGGTAGCGCAGGTACTGGGCCCCCAGGGGATCGTCGAGGCCCAGCTGGGTGCGGATGGCCGCGACCGTCTCGGGATCGGCCTGGGCCCCGGCCAGGGTCTGAGCGGGGTCGGCGGGGATCAGGTACATGAGCCCGAAGGTCAGGGTGGCGACCCCGAGCCAGACGGCGAGGGCCAACAGCAGGCGGCGAAGGACGGCCATGGGATCACCTCACGCTGATGCGCTCGGCGTCCACCGGCCAGACCGGGTGCAGCACGAGGCCCGAGACTTCGGGCCGCGCCAGGACGGAGCGCATGGGGTGGTAGAGGGGGACGACGGGCGCGAGCTTCATCACCCGGCGCTCGGCCTGCTGGTACAGCCCGAAGCGCGCGGTATCGTCCGGGGTGATGGCGGCCTGGTCCAGGAGCCGGTTGGTCAGGTCGTCCTCGAAGAAGGTGGTGTTGAGCGAGCGCACCGGACGGATGGCGTGCTTCGAGAAGATCGTCCCCAGGAAGTTGGAGGCGTCGGGGAAGTCCTGGGACCAGTTGCCCGAGAAGATCGGGGCCATCTTCTCGCGGCCGACGCCCGCGAGGAAGGTCGGGAAGGCGAGGGGCTTGAGCTTAAGGCGGATCCCGACCTTGGCTAGGTCGTGGTGGATGGCCTGGGCGGTCTTGAGCGAGGTCTGGGAGCTGGAGCACCAGTAGGTGCTCTCGAAGCCGTTGGGGTACCCGGCCTCGGCGAGCAGTTGCTTGGCGCGCGCGGGGTCGTAGGGGTAGGTCTTGCGATCGGGGGTGGCGCCCGGCAGCCCCGGGGGCAGGAAGCCCTGGGAAACCAGTCCCCGGCCGTTGACGAGCCGGACGATCTTGGCCTTGTCGATGGCCATGGCGACGGCCTCGCGCACCCGCGGGTCGTTGAAAGGGGTCATGCGGGTGTTCATCCCGACGTAGTAGGTCGCCATGTCCGGGCCGGTGATGAAGTGCTCCCGGTGCCTGGGATCGCGCGCGAGGCGGGCGTACTCGGCCGCGCCGATGCCACGCAGGAGGCCGATGGCGTCCAGCTCGCCGCGCTCGAAGCGCAGGGTCTCGACCTGCTCGTTGAGCCCCAGTTGCAGGGTGATGCCGTCGAGCTTGGGCAGCCCCGGCTTGAAGTAGTGGGGGTTGCGCGAAAACTCGATGCGCTCGCCGGTGACGGCCGTGCCGAACCGGAAGGGGCCCGTGCCGACGGGGGCTTGGGAAAAGCCCGGGCGCTCGCCCGCTCCCTGGGGGACGATCGCCGCGTAGTTGAGGCCCAGCACCTGCAAGAAGGTGGGCTGGGGCGCCGAGAGCCGGATGACGACCGTCTCGGCGTCCGGGGTGGAGATTCCCGAGAGGGTGCGGGTCGATCCCGCGAGCACTTCTTCGCTGCCAGCGATCGCACGGTAGAAGCTCGAGCCCGGGGACTTGGTCTCGGGCCAGAAGAGGCGGGTGAGCGAGTAGGCGACGTCCGCGGAGGTGAGGGGCTTGCCGTCGTGGAAGCGCACTCCCTTGCGCAAGGTGAACTCGAGGACCTTGCCGTCCTTGGAGACCTGGTAGCGCTCGGCGAGCTCCGGGACGATGCGGGCCTTGTCGTCGAAGGTGACCAGGCCGTTGTAGAGCCAGTGGCTCACGGCGATGGCCGGCACGTTGGAGGCAAGGGCCGGGTCCAGGGTGCTCGGCCGGTCCTGGAGGCCGAGGCGCAGGGTGCCGGGCTTGGCCCAGGCGCCGGGGGAAGCCACGGTCGAGAGCACGAGCGCAAGGGCGAGGATCCGGCTTGTGCGGAAAGAAGAGGAAGGCTTCAGGGGCATTTCGGCTCCTCGCTCAGTTGCTTGCGCTCTGCGGCCTGCCATGCGGCGAAGTCTTCGCGGATGAGGGGCACGAAGCGGGCGCTCAAGGCATCGAGGGTGTGCTGCATCAGGGACTGGAGAGCACCCTTGACCACCCCATGGGGCAAGAGGCCCATGGCGCGCGGCAGCCGGAGCGCGGCCTCGGCCTGGGTCCAGCAGAACAGGTTCGTCCCGCCCCCCTCTTCGAGGAACTGGGCCTCGCCCTCGAAGGAGGCCGAGAGGTCCAGCTCGCTGCCCGAGAGCAGGTGGCAGCCCTGGCTCTGCATGTGGGTGACGCCGGGGCGGTCGGTGAAGGCTACGTCGAAGCAGGGCGTCACCGAGAGCCCCAGGGCGGAGAAGCCGCGGGTGGCGACCCGGTAGAGGCCGGGGCCCTGGCAGGAGACCCGCTCATGGCCGATCAGCTTGCCGAGCAGCGCCTCGTTGGCCGAGAAGTAGCGCGCGACTTCCTCAGGCGTCCCTTCAAGGGTCACGGTGCGCTCGGTGTAGGCGTCGAGGGTGACCTCCATGGGCTCAGGCCTTCCCCTTCTGGCCCCAGCGATCGCCGAGCACGTTGGCGGCGAGCACCACCGCGAGGATCCCGAACCCCGGCATGGCGATGAGCCACGGGGCGGAGTAGAAGTAGGCTTGCCCGCCCTGCATCATGTTGCCCCAGCTGGGCTCGGGCAGCCGTACCCCCAGGCCGAGGAAGCTCAGGGCCGCCTCCAGCAAGAGCATGTCGGCGAGCTTGAGGGTCAAGAGCGAGGCGAGGATCGGCATGACGTTGGGGAGCACGTGCTTGGCGAGGATCCAAGCGTGCGAGGCGCCGGTCGCCTCGGCCGCACCGATGAACTCCTGCTCGCGTACCGAGAGGGCGCTCGCGCGTACCACCCGGGCGATCGCGGTCCAGCCCACCAGCCCCAGGGTCAAGACCACCATCCAGGGCGAGGAGGGCAGCACCGCCGCGAGGCCGATGGCCAAGAGCAGGGTCGGGAAGGCCATGACGATCTCGGTCAGGCGCATGAGTAGAAGATCCACCCAGCCTTTGAAGTAGCCCGAGAGGATGCCGACCGCCCCGCCGATGATTCCCGCGAGCGCCGTGGCCGAGAGGCCCACCCACAAGGAGGCCCGGGCGCCGACCAGCCAGCGCGCGAGCACGTCGCGGCCCAGGTCGTCGGTGCCCATGGGGTGCGCCCAGCTCGGCGGCAGGGGCATGCCGACCGCATCCAGGCCGTCTAAGAGCTGCGAGAGCGGGTCCCCGTGCCAGACCCAGGGGGCTGCGATCGCAAGCAAGGCGAAGGCAGCGAGGACTCCCAGGCTCAGGATGGTGGCCGGCGCCATGCGTCGGCGCGCAGCGCCGGGGGCTGCGCCGGCGGACGTGGCGGCATCGGAGGAGAGAGCGGGGGAGGCCATGCAAACTCTTTCAGCGAGGTGAGCGGGGCGCAAGGCTGCCAACGTAAGGGGTTTGCGGGGGCTTGTCAAGGATCGCCCGCAGCGCCATGGACGAGGCCGATTTAGCCGGGATTTTTCAGCTGGATCGGCCTAATGATCGGCTTGCTCGGTGGGTATAGTACCCGGGTGGCGATTACGCCCAGCGAGCGACTTTGGGGGTATTCGGGGATGGCCAAGCCGTATCGTCTCTCTGTCTTGATCGGGATATTGGCCCTCGGACTCTCGGCCCTTCCGGCGCGGGCCGAGACCGTGCTGTCGGCCAAATCGGCCCTGGTGCTCGATGCCATGGGCAACGTCCTCTACGAGCGCAACCCCACGGCCAAGCTGCCTCCCGCGAGCACCACCAAGGTCCTCACGGTGCTGGTCGCCCTCGAGAGCGCCCACCTGGACGACCCGGTCTCGATCTCGCGCAAGGCCGCCGCCGCCGAGCCCTCCAAGCTCGGCCTCAAGCCCGGCGAGACCTACACCGTTCGCGAGCTGTGCTACGCCGCCCTCATGAAGTCCGCCAACGACGCCTGCGTGGCGCTGGCCGAGCACATCGCGGGGTCCGAGGCCCAGTTCGCCGTTCTCATGAATCGTAAGGCACGCTTGCTCGGCGCGCGCGACTCCCACTTCGCCAACTCCAACGGCCTGCCCCACAAGAAGCACTACTCCACCGCCCGGGACCTGGCCATGATCTTGCAGGCGGCCCTTCAGAACCCGGTCTTCGTCCGGATCGCGACGACGACCTCCATCGAGCTGGAGTGGCCCGGCCATCACCCATCGGTGACGGTCCACAACAAGAATCGCCTCTTGACCCAGTACGCCTACCCGGTGCTCGGCAAGACGGGCTACACCCTGGCGGCGCGCCACTGCTACGTGGGCCAGGCCCAGAGCGAGAACCCGGTCACGGTGGTGCTGTTGGGCAGCCAGAAGCTCTGGCCCGAGGCCCGCAAGCTGCTCGATATCGGGACCCAGGCGGTCGAGCGCCAGATCGCCGCCGGCGGCGGCCAGGCCGCACGGACGGCGCTCACCCCCGCCTCGTACTGAGGCCGATCCGTTAACAAGGAAGAACTGAAGACGCCCACGCGGATGCGTGGGCGTCGATTCGGGATGGTCGTGAGAATCGAGTAGGCCAGAGGCTTTCCTCGGGCTGCTTACTTCCGGCGGGCGGGCTCCGGGCAGAAGATGCGTGCCTGCTTGCCGTCCAGGGAGACCTGGATCGCGCGGTTCGCAACCGTCACGCGCTCCCCGGTGAGCCGATCGACCAGGACCGTTCCGTCCTTGAGCGTGCTCTCGGCACGCAGGGGGATCTTTCGGTGCTGCGCGTGGGAGTCGTTGTTGAGGGCGACCACCGCCTCGTCGTCGGCCGCCTGGCGCAGGTAGGCGTAGACCTGGTCGTCCTGCCACATCTCGAGCTGGCGCCCGCGCCTGAGCGCCGTCGAGCCCTTGCGGATGCTGAGCAGCTGCTGGGTGTAGCGGCGCATGGCCTCGTTGGCCCCCCAGGTCATGTCGCGGCGGTTGTCGGGCTCGGCGCCGCCGCCGAGGGCCACCTCGGTGCCGTAGTAGAGGGTGGGCATCCCGCGCACCGTCAGCACGCACGCCAGGGCGAGCTTGAGCTTGCTCACGTCGCCGCCCGCCTGCGATAGGAAGCGGGGCACGTCGTGGTTGTCGAGGAACGGACTGAGCATGCTCGCGTCCGGGTAGAGGGAGTCCTGGGCGAAGCGATCGCCGAGCCGGCGCATGGAGGCGCCCTTGGCGAAGACGTCGGTCAGGGTGTAGTAGAGCGGGAAGTCGAAGAGGCTGTCGAACTTGCCCTCACGCTGGTAGCTTGCCATCACGTTGGGATCCCCGTGGAGGATCTCGCCGAGGGTCATGAAGCCCGCCCCCCTGTCATGGTGCGCGCTGGTGTTGAACTGCTTCCAGAAGCTCTTGGGGACGTGCTTGAGCGCGTCGATCCTAAAGCCGTCGAGGTCGAGGGTCTTGGCCCAGCCCAGGTAGGTGTCGATCAGGAACTTGGAGACCTCGGGCTTCTCCTGGGCGAAGTCGGGCAGGCCGAACAAAGAGCCGTTCTCGCACCACCAGGGATCGTCCCAGTTCTGGATGTCGCCGTGCTCATGGAAAAAGCCGCGATAGGCGGGAGCCTGCTTGGGGAAGGCGTAGCCCGCTTGGTTGCAGACCACGTCCAGGAGGACCTTCATCCCCTTCCGGTGGGCCTTGGTCGTCAGCTCCTTGGCCTTCTCGAGGGAGCCGAGGTGCTCGTCGATCTTGGCGAAGTCCTTGGTCCAGTAGCCGTGGTAGCCCCACAGGCCGGTCTTCTCGAGCTGGTCGTCGTCGTTGTCGAGCACCGGCGAGATCCAGAGGGTGGTGACGCCCAGGTCCGCCAGGTAGTCGAGCTTGTCGATCAGGCCCTGCAGGTCGCCGCCGTGGTAGGCGGTCGGGTTCGAGCGGTCCACGTTGAAGTCGTTGGTGCGATCGCCGTTGTTGAAGCGATCGAGAAAGGCGAAGTAGACGACCTCGTCCTTCCAGGGCTGGATCGCGCGCTGCTGGGCCTGCACCTCGCTCCCGGCGCGCTGGGCGTTCGGGATGCCGACGCCGGGCAGGGCGCAGCCCACCAGCGTGGCGCAGGTCATGAGGCTCAGCAGGAGGCGGTGCTTCAACGCGGGATCCTCGTCGATTCGGCAAGGGGATCTAAGAGTGGTTGATCGTTTTATCGGATCGAGAAGAGGGATCTTGCTTAGGCCGAGGTGGTGCTGGGTTGAAGGCGGGCTCCACTCCCAGGGGCTTTCAGGGGCCATGCTATAATACGTCGCACGGTCGGATCGTCTCGTTTTCTGACCGTGGGAAAGGAATCTCGCGGGAGAACAGAGTCCCGCAAGGAGGATCCTGATTTTAACGCCTGCTCTAGCGGGGTTGGTCCTCGCAGTGGCGCTGCTCTTCTCCGGGCTCTTCTCGGCCGCCGAGACGGCCCTGATGTCGTTGAACCGCGCCAGGCTCCGCTCTCGCCTGGACGAGGGTGATCCCGGTGCCAAGCTCGTCTCGGCCCTGATCAAGCAGCCTCGTTACCTGCTCTCCACCATTCTCTTGGGCAACACCCTCGCCATCATCACGGGGACGGTCTTTGGGACCATCCTCGTCGCCGAGTGGGTGCAGGAGTTCGGGGGCCGCTCGGCGGCGCTCTCCATCGTCGCGTTGACCCTGCTCATCGTCGTGGTCGGCGAGATCATCCCCAAGTCCATCGCCGCGGCCAAGCCCGAGCAGGTGGCCTTCGCGATCGCCGCCCCCATCCGCCTGGCGGTTTTGCTGTTGCGGCCGGTGATCACGGCCCTGCTCTACATCACCACTCCCCTCATTCGCTTGCTCGGTGCCCACGAGGCCCTGGCGGCGCCCCGCTACACCGAGGACGAGCTGCGGATGCTGCTCGAGATCGGCCACGAGCAGGGCGTCATCGAGGAGGACGAGTCGGATCTGGTCTCGTCGGCCCTGGCCTTCGACGACACCCGGGTCAGCGCCATCCTCACCCCGCGCGTCGACATGGTGGCGGTCCACGAGCAGATGCCCCTTTCCGAGCTCGTGGCGCTCATCGCCGAAGAGGGCTACTCGCGCATGCCCGTCTACCGGGAGTCGGTCGACGACATCGTGGGGGTGCTCCACGCCCGCGACGCCCTCTTGGCCGCGGCGCGCCAGGAGCCCTTCATCATCTCCGAGCGCATGCACCCGGCCTACTTCGTGCCCGAGAGCCGGCCCCTCAACGAGCTCTTACGCGAGATGCAGCACGAGGAGATCCAGCTGGCCGTCGTCAACGACGAGTACGGCGGCACCGCCGGCCTCGTCACGGTCGAGGACATCCTCGAGCAGATCGTCGGCGAGATCCGCGACGAGTACGACGAAGAGCTCGCCCCGGTCCGACCGGTCTCCCCCGGCCTCGCGGTGGTCGACTCCATGGCCGGCATCGAGGAGGTCAACGAGACCCTCGGCATCGATTTGCCCATGGACGGCTATCAGACCATCGGGGGATTGGTCATCAACAAGCTGGGACGCGTGGCCAAGGTGGGCGACGTGATCCGGCTGCCGGGCATCTCGATCACCGTCAAGGCCGTGAAGGGAATCCGGATCCAGCAGGTGCTGATCGAGCATCCCATCGACCTGCCGCTGGCCGTCGAAGAAGAGGTCTAGCTCCGTCGCGCGAGGGAACCTTTCGTTTGCCCGCTTCGTCAGACGGGTATACCAGAGGCACAGACCGCTTTGACGTGAGGAGCCCGGGGAAGTGAACAAGCTGCGTAACACCTTTGTTGCTATCGGCGTCGCCTGCGGCGTCCTGGCGGCCCTCCCCGCATGGGCCGGCCAGCTCAAGGACGGGATCTCGGCGGTCGAGCGCAAGGACTTTGGCCGCGCCCGCGACCTGCTCGAAAGCTACACCAAGCGTTTCCCCAACGATCCGCGCCCCTACTACTACCTGGCCAAGTGCTACGAGAGCTGGTTCCAGATCACCAAGGTCGACGAGTCCCTGCGCACCTACCGGGTCCTCAACGAGAAGCGCACCCGCATCCTCTTGACCCTCGAGGGGGCCGATTCGGTGCCGGTCTACCGCGCCATGCTCCAGGACGACCCTTCCGACGTCTCGGCGCGCATGCTGCTCATCGTCTCCCTCTTGCAGAACAACGTCGGGATGATGGCCATGGCCGAGTTGCAGGCCCTGCCCCGTGAGTCGGTGCCCGCGGGCCTCGAGGACGTGTATCAGGCCATGTGGGGGGCCCTGTACCAGATGCAGGGCAACTACGAGCAGGCCCGGGCCGCCTTCAAGGAGGCCTGGCGCCTCAACATCAACCACCCCCTGCCCGCGGTCAAGCTCGCCGAGATCGATCGCCAGGAGCGCGACCAGTTCCAGAAGCAGACCACCACGGTGGTCTTCGACCAGTCCGAGAAGGCCGATCGCCGCAGCTTCGACTTGACCTTCAAGCTCGGCAAGGACCTGCTCGACGAGGGCAACTTCAGCGGCGCCATCGAGGCCTTGGGCCAGGCGCTCGCCCTCAAGGCCGATCACCCCGAGACCAAGCGCCTGATGGGAGTCGCCAAGCAGAAGGGCGCCGAGGACAGCTACCAGAAGGGCCTCGCCTTCCTCAAGGAGCAGAAGTACGCGGCGGCCTACGACTCCTTCCAGGAGGCGCTCAAGTTCGACCCGCAGTTCGCCAAGGCCCAGTTCGCGGCTCAGGACGCCAAGCTCAAGGCCGACGCCCAGGAGCGCGAGGCCGGAAACCAGTAACGCCATCCTTTCAAGCCCGAGGGCCCCGGCGGTTTACCGCCGGGGCCCTCGTCTTGTTTCTACTTGTCGCGCTCGGTCGTCGAGGCGAGGACCGCATGAGCGGCCGCCAGGCGCGCGATGGGCACGCGGTAGGGCGAGCAGCTCACGTAGTCGAGGCCGATCCGGTCGGCGAACTCGACCGAGCTGGGGTCGCCGCCGTGCTCGCCGCAGATGCCGAGCTTGAGGCCGGGCCGGACCCGGCGCCCCTTGGTCACGGCGACCTTCATCAGCTCGCCGACCCCCTCCCGGTCGAGGGTCTCGAAGGGGTTGTCCGCGAGGATCTTGCGCTCCAGGTAGGTGGTGAGGAACTTGCCCTCGGCGTCGTCGCGCGAGTAGCCGAAGGTCATCTGCGTCAGGTCGTTGGTCCCGAACGAGAAGAACTCGGCGTGCTCGGCGATCTGGTCGGCCGTCAGCGCCGCGCGGGGGATCTCGATCATGGTCCCGAACATGTACGCCACGTGGACGCCCATTCGGGTCATGGTGGCCTGGGCGATGCCCTCCAGGTCGGCCTTGGCGGTCTTGAGCTCGTTCACGTGCCCGACCAAGGGGATCATGATCTCGGGGTAGACCTCGATTCCCTCCTTGGCGAGCAGGCAGGCGGCTTCCACGATGGCCTGGACCTGCATCTCGTAGATCTCGGGGAAGGTCAGCCCCAACCGGCAGCCTCTGAGGCCCATCATGGGATTGGCCTCGTGGAGGTTGTTCACCTTCTTGAGCAGGGCCTCCTTGCCCGGAAGCTCGGGGCTCTGGGGCTGGGTGGCCTTCAGGACCGCGACCTCGCAGGCGAGCGCGACCTGGTTGGGCAGGAACTCGTGCAGGGGGGGATCCAGCAGGCGGATGGTGACCGGGCAGCCGGCCATGGCCTTGAAGATGCCGTGGAAGTCGTCGCGTTGGAAGGGCAGCAGCTCGGCGAGGGCCGCACGGCGCTCGGTCTCGGTCTCGGCGAGGATCATCCGCTGCATGACCGGCAGCCGCTCGCTCTGCATGAACATGTGCTCGGTGCGGCACAGGCCGATGCCCTGGGCGCCGAACTCGCGGGCCTTGGCGGCGTCCTCGGGGGTGTCGGCGTTGGTGCGGACCTTGAGGCGGCGCACGGCGTCGGCCCACTCCATCAGCTGGCGGAACTCGGCGGTCAACTCGGGCTCGATCATGGGCACCTCGCCCGCGATCACCTCGCCGGTCGAGCCGTTGATCGAGACGATGTCGCCCTCGACGAAGCGGCGGCCCGAGGCCTCGAAGACCTTGGCCTCGAGGTCCACCTTGAGGCTCTCGCAGCCAGCGACGCAGGGCTTGCCCATGCCGCGGGCGACCACCGCGGCGTGGCTGGTCATGCCGCCTCGGCTGGTGAGCACGCCCTGGGCCTGGATCATGCCGTGGATGTCGTCGGGGCAGGTCTCGACCCGCACCAGGATGACCTTTTCGCCCTCTTTCCCGAGGCGATCGGCGTCGTCGGCGTCGAAGACCACATGGCCGGTGGCGGCGCCGGGGCTTGCGGGCAGGCCCTTGGCGAGCACGTCGAGCGAGACCGAGGGGTCGATCCGGCGGTGCAGGAGCTCGTTGAGCTTGCAGGCCTCCACCCGGGTGACGGCCTCCTCGCGCGAGATGAGGCCCTCTTCGGCCAGGTCCACCGCGATCTTGACCGAGGCCTGGGCGGTGCGCTTGCCGTTGCGGGTCTGGAGCATGTAGAGCTTGCCGCGCTCGATGGTGAATTCCAGGTCCTGCATGTCGCGGTAGTGGCGCTCCAGGCGGCTGGCGATCGCGACGAACTGGGCGTAGACCTCGGGCAGGCTGGCGGCGAGGGTCTTGATGGGCTGCGGGGTGCGCAGGCCCGCCACCACGTCCTCGCCCTGGGCGTTGAGGAGGTACTCGCCGTAGAGGACCTTCTCGCCGGTGCTGGGGTTGCGGGTGAAGGCGACGCCCGTTCCCGAGTCCTCGCCCATGTTGCCGAAGACCATGGACTGGACGTTCACCGCGGTGCCCAGGTCGTGCGGGATCTGGTGGTGGTTGCGGTAGGTGATGGCGCGGGGGTTGCCCCACGAGCGGAAGACCGCCTCGATCGCCATGATGAGCTGGGTGTGAGGATCCTCGGGGAAGGGGCGGCCCAGCTCCTTGAGGACCATGGCCTTGTAGGAGGCGACCACCTCTTTGAGGATGTCGGCGGTCAGCGCCGTGTCCTCGGTGACCCCTTCGCGGTGCTTGAACTGCTCGAGTTTGCTCTCGAAGTGGTGGAGCTTGAGGTCGAGCACCACGTTGGAGAACATGGCGATGAAGCGGCGGTAGGCGTCGAAGGCGAAGCGCTCGTTGCCGGTCTGGGAAATGACGCCCTGCACGGTCTGGTCGTTGAGGCCCAGGTTGAGGATGGTGTCCATCATCCCCGGCATGGAGAACTTGGCACCCGAGCGAACCGAGACCAAGAGCGGGTTCTCGGGATCGCCGAAGCGCTTGCCGACCTTCTCCTCGACGGTCGCAAGCGCCTTCTTCACCCCTTCGACGAGGCCGTCGGGCAGCTTTTCACCGGCTTCGACGTACTGGTTGCAGACGCGGGTGGTGATGGTGAAGCCGGGCGGGACGGGGAGGCCGGCGCGGGTCATCTCGGCGAGGTTCGCGCCCTTGCCGCCCAAGAGGTCGCGCATGGTCGCGTCGCCCTCTTCGAAGAGGTAGATGCTTTTGGTCGCGGGGTGGGCGGCCAGGTCCTTGGTCGTCATGGCGTGGGTTGTCTCCTTTGTCAAACGTCGCGGCCGTCTCCATTGACGGCCGCGACGCGGTGGTGCTCTAGACGTAGGTTTCCTTGCGCTGGGTGAGCTCGAGGATCTCGCTGGCGGTCTCCTCGATGGCCTTGTTGGTGACGTCTACCACCGGGCAGCGCAGGCGGCGGAAGATCTGGTGGGCGTAGTCGATCTCTTGCGAGATGCGCTCTTCGCTGGCGTACGAGGCGCTCGACGTGAGCCCGAGGCTCGTCAGACGGGCGGTGCGGATCTCGTGCAGGACCTCGGCGTTGAGGTTGAGCCCGATGACCTTGCCCGGCGGCAGTTCGAACAGCTCCTTGGGCGGGGCGACGTTGAAGACGAGGGGGACGTTGGAGGCCTTGATCCCCCGGTTCTGGGCCAGGTACATGCAGGTGGGGGTCTTGGAGGTGCGCGAGACGCCGACCAGGACGAGATCCGCCAGCATCAGGCCCTTGGGGTCCTTGCCGTCGTCGTACTTGATGGCGAAGTCGATGGCCTCCATCCGGTTGAAGTACTTTTCGTCGCGCAGCTGCAGCAGGCCCGTCTCGAAGCGCGGCGCCACCTTGAGGACCTCGGAGAGGGTCCCGATGAGGCTGCCGAGCAGATCGACGGTGGGGATGGCGTGGCGCAGGGCCTCGGCCTCGAGGGCCTCGCGCAGGGCCGGCTCGACCAGGGTGTAGGCGATGATGCTGGGGCTCTGGACGGCCAGCTTGAAGACGTCCTCGAGCTGCGCCAGGTCGCGCACCCGGGGCAGGCGGGTCAGCTTGAGGTTCTGGCCCTTGAACTGGAGCGCGGCCGCGCGGGCGACGTGCTCGGCCGTCTCGCCGCTGGCGTCCGAAACCGTGTAGACCGTGAGCGTCGTCGAGTCGCTGATGGGGAGGCCCTCCTCTTGGTTGACCGGCGCACGGCGCGTCGTTGTCGCCGTCAGGGGAATTATAACACCGCGCTTGCGCGATGGGGGAAGCGGCCTTTGCTGAGCCCGCCCTTCCCTTATTGCCGGAAGAGGGAGGCCTTGATGGTGGCCGGGGCATTGACGATGTTGAGCTTGACGCGCAGGGAACCGGTCGCCTGGAAAGGGCTGAAAGGAGCGGTGATCAGGTAGTTCCCCTCGCGCAGGTCCTGGAAGGTGTCGATGGGGGTCTCGCCGAAGGGGCGATCGTAGTTGGCCGAGGTCTTGGCGTAGAGGGTGAGTTCGAAGTTGTCCTTTTGAAGGCCGGCCACCCCCTTGCCGTCGGGCGTGGTGACCTTGAACCGGAGGGTGGCGATTGTCGGGGTGTCGAACGTGAGCTTATCGGTCTCCACCTGGGGCAGCAGCGTCAAGGTATGCGGCTGAGATTCGCTCCGCTGCTTGACCATGCAGCCGGGAAAGACGTTCGGGTCCCGGCTTGTCACTTTGAGGCTGCCGGTCGCGCCGATCGGAAAGTGGAACTCGAGCCATCCTTGGGCCATGGTGATCCGGGTCGCCGGGGTCGAGCCGAGGCTTGCGTTCAGCAAAGGGAGCAAGCTCTCGGTGTCGTTGTACAGGACGTGGGTGGCTTCGGCCCAGGGGGTCAGGACGTACGCGTTCGCCGCTCCGTTCTCGGCGGCCTTGACGCTGCCGTGCCGCTCGCTCGAGGCGGGGAGGCTTGCCGATGCGGCGGCGGCGAGGAGCTTGAAGGGCTCCAGCACCAAGGAGGGGTCGCCTTCCTCGAAGGCCTGCTGCACGGCGAGGTAGGCGGCCGGCGTGAGCGTGAGATCGCCGAGCGTGGCGTTGAGGGCGCCCTGGACCGCGCGCGAGGAGGCTTCGGGGGCCTGGGCGGGCCCCGTTCCGCTCGGCGGCGGCGACTGGCAGCCTGCGAGGGCGGCTACAGCGAGCAATCCGAGCAGGGTGGGGGAGTATCGATGGGCGCGCATCATGGTTCGACCTCCAGCTCGATCGGGGCGTTGTGGATCTGGATGCTGAGCTTGCGGGAGCGAGGGTTCGTTCCGGGCAGATCGTCGAAGGTGCCGAGCACCGTATAACGGCCAGCCGAAGTCTCTTGCACCGAGAGGATCCGGGCCGGCTCTCGGTTGTAAGGGACGGTGGGGTCCAAGTAGAGGGAGGGGTGAAGGATGAGGGCGAAGTTTTCTTTCTTCAGGCCCGTCACCGCTTTGCCGTCCAGCTCTTGCACGACCACCGTCAGCTCGGCGTTCGTGGCATGGGTGGCGTACTCCTCGGCTTCCTCGGGCGCGAGCGCGAAGGTCGCTTCGGCCTGATAGTAGTGAGTCTGGGAGGCGGCGTCCCACCGGTCTCTCATGTTGGCGATGAGCGTCTCGTGGTCCGCCTTGGGTCGGATGACGAGTTGGCCGCTCGCGCTGCGAGGGAAGGTGAATACGTACTCGCGCCGGCTGTTGAGCGAGATGCGCGTGGCGGGTGTTTGGCCCAGCGAGGCTTCGAGGTACGGGATGATCTGGCTCTCCGGGTTCGTGACCACGTAGAGGATGGCGGTGGCCTCCGCTTCGGTCTCGACCTCGACGTAATGGGTGGGGTTGTCGCCGCCTCGGGGCTTGAGCAGCCAAAAGTAGCCCGAGATCGGCGATGCGCCAGGAGCGAGCAGGTAGGCAGGATCGAAGGCCCAGTTCCGCAAGACGTAGGAGACTTCGTCACCCATCGTGAAGCGACTCTGCTCGATCTGGGTGCGGACCGCACCGAGGGCGCTGAGGACGGGGGGCGTTTCCTCGAGGGGCTGCTGTTGTTGTGGTTGTTGTGGTTTGTCGGTTTGATCGGGCTTGTCGCCGCTGACGGGGGTCTGGGGACAGCCGGTCAAGGTGATGACCGCGGCGATGAGCGCCAGTCGAAGTTTCATGGGCGGATCCCTTTCAGCTGTCGTCAGTAAGCGTGATCGAAGACCAGGGCTTTGTTCTTGAGCTGGATGGAGACGGCGTACGAGTGCGTGGCGTCTGCGTCGAGGGTCATCGAGGAGGCGAGCGAGTATTCACCCTTGCCGAGTTCGCGCAGCTGGTCGAGCCCCCCCTGAACCTCACCGTCGATTTGTTGCACGTTCAACGCGAAGTTTTCCGCCGTCAGGCCAGAGAGCGCTTGATTGTCAGTGGTCTTGACCTCCACCACGATCGACGCGGTGGCGTCGCACCGAAACTTCTTGGTGAGGTAGCTCGCGGGATAGGTCATCTCCTTGACGCTGCTGAAGGTGGGGCCGCTTTCGGTGTCGAAGGCGAAGTTGTTCAACCTCAGGTTGCTCCCGGCCTGGGCTGTGATCGTCAGGTCACCCGTGGCGCTTCGCGGGAAGTGGAAGCGAAGGCTCTTGCCATCGGGAGCGCGAGCGATGCGGGTGGCGGTGCTCGCGCCCAGCTTCGCCTGCATCTGGCCCATGGCGGTCCCGAGGATGGTGTCTGCACTCAAGGTATAGAAGACGTGGGTGGCGCCGGTCGCATTGCTGAGCCGTTTGTAGTAGAGGCCGTTTTCCACGGTGGCTAAGAGGTACTGGACTTGCTGGGCGCCGACAGGTAGCTGGGCCGTTATTGGGACGACATAGCCCAGGTTGTCCTGCTCGAAGTCATACGACCAGTACTTGGTGCCGCCCTTGTCGAGGGTGGCGGAGACCAGGCTTGCTTGCGCGACGCCCTGGGCGTGGAAGGTGAAGCGGTCCTGCTCGGTCTCAGGGGGTGTCGCCAGGGCCTCGGTCCGAGGGGTGATGCCGGCCGAGCAGCCCGTGAGAGTCGTCGCCAGGGCCGCCAGGGCGAAAAGACGAGAGAGCGATGGCATGGTGCGGTCCTTCCTGCGGTGCGCGTGAGCGGGACGGATCGAGCGTGGCCTGAAAGATGATGTCAATGTATGATGAAGATTTATAGCACAATTTATTCTGTCAGCTAAGCACTCCCCAAAGAAGGCGCGTTTTCCAAAATTGCGGAATTGGCGCCCGGATGATCTTTTGCTCCCCTGCCGGCTAGGGTATGATTTCCTTTGAATGGCCGGAAGGAGGCGCATGTGGACGATTCCAGGCAGGTACTGACCCAGATCGTGATTTCCGAGGCGCAGCAGAAGGAAATCGACGCGCGCCTCGAGCAGCTCAAGGGTGCCGTGAGCGCCTCTTCGGTCTTGCTCATCGAGCGCAGCGGCCTTTTGCTCGGTAGCTGCGGCGAGGGCTCCATCAACGACCTGTCCATCTCCTCGCTGATCGCGGGCATCTTCAAGAGCATCTCGGCCTTGACCTCGCTGTTGGGTGAGCCGGAGGTGCGCACCTTCCAGCACCGCGGGAACCGCAGCACCCTGATCCTGGTCTTGATGGAGAGCAAGGACATGCTCGGCGTGATGGTGCCCCCCGACGCGACCCAGGAGAGCTTCGAGGGCCCCGTCGAGGAGGCCGTTCAGCACCTGACCCCCCTCTTGATCGCCGCGCGCGAGTCCACGCGCAACACCCCCTTCTCCTTCAGCAAGGACGCGATCTCGGTCTTCTTGGGCCGTCTGTAACGCCATGTCGACGATCAACTTCGGAAAACGCGAGATTCTCTGCAAGCTCGTTTATTACGGCCCTGGGCTGTGCGGCAAGACGACCAACCTGGTCACGCTGCACCGCACCCTCGGCGATGACCTCAAGGGCGACCTCCTGACGCTCGCCACCGAGACCGAGCGGACCATCTTCTTCGACATGATGCCGCTCGATCTGGGCGAGATTCAGGGCTTCAAGATCAAGTTCTCGCTTTACACCGTCCCGGGGCAGGTCCAGTACGTCAACTCGCGCAAGGCGATCTTGAGCGGCGTCGACGGCGTGGTGTTCGTGGCCGACTCGAGCCCCGATCGCCTGGGGGCCAACCTCGAGAGCCTGCAGGACTTGCAGGCCAACCTCGCCGAGTACGGCCTCTCCTTGCAGACGGTGCCGTGGGTCATGCAGTACAACAAGCGGGATCTGCCGGACGCGCTGCCGGTGCCCCTGCTCGAGACCGAGTTGAACCGCGACGGAGTCCCCAGCTTCGAGGCGGTGGCCAGCGACGGCACCGGGGTCAACGAGACCCTGCGCGCCGTCAGTCAGCTGGTGATGGAGTCGTTCAACCGGTAGGAGGTCCCTCGTGTCCGACGATCTGGACTTACGGCAGAAACATGAAGAGAACGAGCGCCAGCTCGCGCAGCTGACGCGCAAGCTGCGCGCGCTCCAGCAGGTTTCCTACCAGATCAACAACTCCTACGATTTGCAGGAGCTGTCCTCCTCCATCTGCACCCTGGCGACCCAGGCGCTGGGGGCCCAGTACGCGGGCCTCTATCACCTGGACGGCGAGGGCCTCAAGGTCATCGAGGACCTGGCCGTCGTCAAGCCCAAGGGCATGAGCCTGCTCAAGATGTTGCAGGAGGCGAGTAATCGCGAGGCTTCCCAGGCCATGTCCCTGAAGGAGGCGGGCTTCCTCGCGCAGGTGGTCGCGACGGGCAAGTCGATCGCCATCGAGGACCTGCTCGCTGCACCCGAGAGCTGCCCCGAGGCCATCCGCGAGCATGCCCTGGCCTCGGTCATGGCCACCCCGCTCGTGACCCAGCGCGAGATCCTGGGGGTGTTCCTGGTGGGCACCCAGGAGGCGCACGCTTTTTCGAGCGACGAGCAGGAGCTCTTGGCGGATCTGGCCCAGCAGGCGACAGGCGCTTTCATCACGAGCAAGCTTTACGCCCAGACCCTCGAGGAGAAGGAGCGCGCCGACCGCATGGTCGAGGGCCTCAAGAACCTGAACGAGGCCATGGCGGCGATCGCGACGCACCTGAGCGTCGGCGGCGCCTGCGAGGCCCTGATTGAGCGCCTGCCCACCTTCTTGCCTATCGAGGAGGCGGCGCTCTTCTTGCGGCGCGGCGACGGCTGGCCCTTCATGGCGGGTCAGCGTCGCTTCTTCGACGAGCTGCCCTTCCAGTGGCGGGTCGCCATGAGCGCCCAGGGGGTCGCCAAGAGCCTGAGCCTCTCGCCTGCCTCCCTCGTGGGCACCCCGTACGAGGCCTTCGGCCGCGTGATGGCCTTCCCGCTCATCGTTCAGCAGGAGGTGCAGGGGGTGGTCGTCTGCGCGACCTCGCCCCAGCTGGATCCCACGGCCGTGGAGCTGGTCGAGACCCTGGTGGGCCACACGGCCCTGACGGTCTCCAACGCCGCCATGGTCGAGAAGGTCGAGCGCCAGGCCATCACCGACGGTCTGACGGGCGTGTACAACCGCCGCTACTTCAACGATCGCCTGCTTAGCGAGATGCAGCGATCGCAGCGCTACGGCCACCAGCTGAGCCTCATCATCATGGACATCGACTTCTTCAAGATGGCCAACGACGTGCTGGGTCACCTGGGGGGCGATACGGTCCTCAAGCAGCTGGCGACCTTGCTCAAGGACAAGGTGCGCAAGGTGGACATCGTCGCGCGCTACGGCGGCGAGGAGTTCGCGATTATCCTGCCCGAGACCGGGTACGACTCGGGTCTGCACGTGGCCGAGCGGATCCGGGGCTGGATCGAGGAGTTCCCGTTCACCGACCAGGAGAAGCTCCCTCACAAGGTCATCACGGCGAGCCTCGGGGTGGCGACCTACCCCGTCCACGCCATGACCATGGACGAGTTGATCCATACGGCCGACGAGGCCCTCTATCAGGCAAAGCAGGCCGGGCGCAACCGCGTCGGCCGTATCCCCAGCGCTCAGAAGGCTTAGGTTTTTCCCTATGAACAATAACTCTCCCGTCATCCGCGGCTTCCGCGCCGTCGCCTTCGCCGAAGGCATCAGCTTCCTCTTGCTGCTCGGCGTCGCCATGCCCCTCAAGTACATGGCGGGCATGCCCATGGCCGTGAAGATCGCAGGCTCGCTCCACGGCTTCCTCTTCCTCGCCTACATGGTGGCGGCCTATCTGCTGTTCACCGAGCTGAAGTGGCCCATGAAGCGTGCGCCCGGCGTCTTTCTGGCGGCGGTGCTGCCCTTCGGCACCTTCGTGCTCGAGCGGAAGTGGCTCAAGCAGGCGAGCTAAGCGCATCATTCAAAAACGCAGAAGAGGCGTCCCAATTGGGACGCCTCTTCTGCGTTGAGGATTCAGCTTGGCGGGCGGGGTGGCGCCTCGCTCAGGAGCTGGAGGGCCTCTTGGCGAGTCTTGACCCCGAGCTTCTGGTAGATGTGCTTGCGGTGCGAGCGAAAGGTCTCATGGCTGATGCAGAGCCGCGAGAGGATCTCGGGGGTCGGCAGGTGCAGGAGGCTGAGCACCCGTTCTTCGCTTGGGGTGAGCGTGGCGAGCTTGCTTTTCGTGGCGAGGGCGCTCGCTGCGAGCTTGGCGAGGCTTTTCAGTGCGAACTGAGCGGTCGTTACGTCCGAGAGCGCGACAGGCTTCTGATGCAGCCCGAAGAAGAGCTGCAGGTGGCCGATCGGGGTGTGCTCGACGAGGAGCGGGTAGCTGATCGATCGTAGCTGGGACGGCTCGCAAGGGGCGAGGGCCTCTGGAAACCGGACGGAATGCGGCACGATTTCCTTCGGCAGCTCCAGCAGGGCGCTGCGTGCTCCGAGCATCAGACACAAGAGTTCGGCAACGAAGCGCGAGGCTTCTTCCAAGTCTTTCTTCTCACCGATGCGGTCGTTGATGGCCTGGGCGAGGAGGAATGTGCCGGCGATGGCGAGTTGTCCAGTGTTTTGCTGTGTCGTCGTCAACTGCTCAACCTGTTCCCTGGTTCAGTTCGAGTCCCGAATAAGAATCGCAGGATTTGATTATAACTAAAAGGTTATCATTTTTTGTTAGAGGGCCAATCAGGGTTTTCCACTCATGCTACGGGCTTTTTTGAGAGGAGGGCGGCTCTGTCCTGTTCGCTCGGGGACGGTATGGCCTGCGACGGCGGACATCTCCAGAAAGATCACCCTCTTCTCACCCTTCTCAGATGATGATTGGTTGGTTAACTTTCTATAGGTTGGCATTTTACCGAGATTTAAAGAGAAATCGAGTGAAACAGGAGTCGCGATCATGAGTTCGACCAGCGCTATCAGCTTGCCTAGAATCACCCTCACGACGGGGACTACCCCTCTATCAACTTCTAGCTCGACGTCGCTGAGCACGTCTGGAAGCCCTTCTGCTGGTGCGCCCCTTTCCGACTCCGTTGTTGCCGGGGCGGATCGCTTGGAGTCGATCGCCGCTTCGCTCAGTCTTTCGGCAGCCTTACCCACTGTTTTTGGAACTCCGATTCCCGCAGAATCCTTTGACAGGCTCTTCAAGCTTGCAAGTAGCCTGAAGAAGGGTGACTTATTGTTCATCGGTGCGGACACGCCCGTCGCCTCGTTGACCGATAGCAAGTGGACCCATGTGGCCATGTGCATAGATCCTGGCGATATTACCAAGGGGATTCTTCCGAAGTTCGTCGAGGCGGAGGCGGCCTTAGGTGGCGTCGTCGAATCGCCTCTCGATAGCGTATTGGCTCGATATGCTTCTCTTCAGGCGGGGAAATCGATCAGCTACAAGCTGCTTCGGCCGAGCACGGATGAGTTGCTCATCGACAAGGCGGTCGATTTTGCCAGGAGTAAGCTAGGCGCAAAGTACGACTTCGGTTTCAACCAGATGGAAGATGCCCAGAATGGGAAGTATTACTGCAGCGAGTTGGTCTTTGATGCCTACCAGGCCGTCGGCGTTACCTTGAAAACTGAATCCGGTTTTTATCACCCGAGCAAGAGCAATGCGATCATCAGCACCTTAAAGGCCCTTGGGGCCACTCCTGCCTTGGTTGATGAGGTGATCAAGTTTGGGACGATCGATATGCACCTTGGCGCGACACCAGGGCAGGTTCGAGATCTGGTCGAGAGAATCAAACAGCTGCCAGGGCTCAAGGGAATTCAGATGCTCGGCCAGTTTGCGGTCGATCTCGTTAATCAGGTGGCGAACGCGATCGTGGAGGGTGCTTCCGGCGGTGATATCTCCAAGCTTAAGGCAGCGTTGAATACCTTCAGTGCGGAAAATTTGCCGAAGATCATGAACAACTTCAATCTTGAAAAAATCGATGGTTTCATGAAATATCCTACGCCGCCATCTTACAATCCCCCTCAATTCAAACCGCCCTCGTACAATCCACCTGTCTATAACCCGCCTCAGATCGGTATGTTGACCGGGTCTTATCCGAGTGTTGAGACCATTTGGCACTGGGAGTGGTGGGGTGGGTGGCCCGAATTTAGAACGCATTGGCATACGTTCCAGTATCCTAACCCGGTGGATGTTGCTAATAAGGCCGCCTATGATGTCGGCTATGGGGCTTCGAGAGCCGCCTACGAGGTGAGTTACAACGCGCAGAAAGCGTACTACACGGCGATCGAGTTCCCCGCGCAGGTAGCCGCCTACAATCTTGATCATGCGCAGAAGATGCTTGCACACAGCGTGGCATACGGAATTGCTGCCACGGCTAATGGTGCGTTGCTTGCCACTGTTACGGCTCAACTCGCTGCTGCCGCCGTGGCGGTCGGTGCTGCCTTCTTGGTCCCCGGTGCGCAGGTCAACGGTCAACGTCTTGTTTCGCCGGGTGCTCTTGCCGATTCGAACGCCGCTTTCCTGAGTGTCGATATCCCGGTCCCACCTAAGGGCTAGGCGGCTCTACTAAGTGGTATCTGGTATTTCGATGCGGGATTGGCGCCAATCTTCTACCAAGGTTTTTTCAAGATGAGATTCTCTTTCATCGTTCAAATGATGCTGTCCTTGGCTTTCGTCGCGATTGCCGGTTGTTTCAATCTTGGCCAATCCCCCGTCATACCATCACCCGTCACAGTGGCAACACCAGAGCCCCCGCAGAAGATCATGGATAAGGCGCGGGTGAGGGTGACAACGATCCTGAAGACGGATGGTGGCCCGCCCGTGGAACGAAACGTGTACTACCCAGGGGGGATTGCTATCGGCACGCAGGGTAACTTGTATGTCTCGGATGGCACGTCACGTGTGTTGAGTATTGATGCTGCTGGCCACCTTCAGGAAGTCGCGGGCATGGCCTTCAGGCTGCCTTGGCGGCCCTGGGAGGGCGGTTTTGCCGATGGGACGGGCAAGGATGCGCGCTTCAACTATCCAGCCGGGCTGGTGGTCGATGCGAGTGGTGATGTGATTGTCGCAGATGCGGGAAACCATCGCATTCGGAAGGTCACGCCGGAGGGACGGGTGACGACCCTCGCAGGTTCAGGCGTGCAGGGGGCTCAGGACGGCGTGGGACTTGCTGCGCAGTTCAATCGCCCTTCTCAGTTGATCATCGACGCAAGCGGCTCGATCTTCGTGAGCGAGTGGCATGGGCACCGGATACGACGCCTCGACCTCGATGGCACCGTTACGACCATCGCGGGGACGGGTGAGCAGGGCTTTGCCGATGGGCCCGTTCGCCAGGCGAAATTCAATCGACCGCAGGGGCTTGCGCTAGGCCTGGATGGCAGCATCTACGTGGCGGATTCCGATAACTATCGGATACGACGGATTTTTGGCGGGATGGTCACGACGGTCGCGGGAGATGGTACCCGGGGATTCAACGATGGGTCTGCGCTGAAGGCGAAGTTCGGCTCCCTGGGTGGATTGATCCGTATGCGGGATGGCGATTTGATCGTCGCGGATAGCGATTACGATTGCATCCGGCGGGTGAGCGCCGCGGGGCAGGTCACGACGATCGTCGGCGGCGGGACGTATCGGAAGCCACGGATCGGGGCCGATGAGTTCGACGGCTTCAACGAGTCCGGTTACGTCGATGGCGACGAGAGGACTGCCAGGTTCTACGTGCCACTCGCGATGGCGGTCGATTCTTCTGAGAAAAACATCTATGTGTGCGATAGCGCCAATGACGCGATTCGACAGATTACCTTCTTGCGCTGAGAGGAGAAGCAGTGGCCTTGAAAAAGCTTTCAATCTTGGTTCTCCGTCGACGCCTCGCATTCTTCGTGGCCAACCTGCTACTTGGCAGGGAGGCGAAGAGAGACCTCACTGAGCGACTCCAGGCCAATTCTGGAGAGGTGGCGAGGTGGAGGTCTGTGGTCCTGATGCCTGCCTTGAGGCGTCTCAAGCAGCAAGGTCGCTCGGACGAGTTGCTGAAAAAATTACGGAAACCCCTTGCGCAGTTGCAAGAGCTGGCAATCCTTGAAGAAGGGCGAGGTGGTAGGCGGTGAGCACCACGCGAGCCAATCTTTCTTTCCAGAATCAGAGACCGCCACTTGGTGCTAAGCCCTCTCACTCGAAGCGACCGCCAGTTCAGCAAGAACTGGACCAGGAAGCAGGTCGCAAGGAAAGAGAGCATTATACCGATGTGTTCCTGCGCTCGGAGAGCTTGCTGAGCCTTTCCTCTGACGGGCGTGCGCCCATGATTCCTCGTGCGCGCATGCATTCCTATCTTGGGATTGCCGCAGAGAAGATTCGCAGCGCCGAGCAGGTTGTGGCGGCCGTTACAGCACCAATTTCGCTGCTTCAAGCTGCGCTTGAACCGGCTGGCGCGTCGGAGGCAGCAAGAAACGTGGCGACTCTACGGGCATGCATCCAGGAAACTCCTGCGCTCGAAAGGGAAATCCGTATCGCGCTTCAACGCTTTGGCGATACGAAGGCTTCACTTCAGGATGCGGCCGGGCATGTCGAGCGCCTTACGCTTGCTTTTCAAGATGACGCTGTTCAAGAGTTCGAGGCATTCTCGCTGAATAGGCTACAGGGGAAGGTTTTTCTGCTTTGCAACCTCCATGAATCCTTCAAGCCTTACCAGGAAATTGCACGTCTCTTTATCAATTTCCATGTGCTTTCGAAAAGTGGACTCATCAGGGCGATTGCTTGAGGAATGAAGATGGTTAGGGGAAAATTCGCGTTTTTTGCACTCCTTCTTGTCGCAGTTTGCTTGTCGGGATGCGCTTTGTTCACCAACTTTGCGCAAGCCGACGGCGTGACCTTTGCGCCACCGTCTTGGTTGCACGGCACGTGGAGCGACAGCGTGGGGGTGAATACCTTCACCATCACCAGCGACAATCTCGTGCTCGAGGTGAGGGCGGGCAGCACTCGCGATACGATCGACTATCAGAAGACGATGGCCAGGGTCTCGACCCAAGAAGCCTCATCGACGGCTTACGTCGTCAGGACCAATGGCGCCAGCGTGCAGTCGGTCCTGACCTTCGCCAAGATCGATGACAAGTCCCTGGATTATTCGGTGACACAGAATGGCAAGCTCATCGGACCTCTTAGGTTGACGAAGCATTAAACGGCGGGGGCTCCCAACGTGGGAGCCCCCGCCGTTTGTTCGGTCCTTAGAAGACGCTCGCGCTCAGGCCTTCGGGGGCCGGGTTGAGGCGGGTCTCCAGGTAGGGGATCAGCTCCTCGATCTTGAGGCGGACCTGGCTCATGCTGTCGCGCTCACGGACGGTGACCGACTTGTCTTCGAGGCTGTCGAAGTCGATGGTCACGCAGAAGGGGGTGCCGATCTCGTCCTGGCGACGGTAGCGCTTGCCGATCGAGCCGGTCTCGTCGTACTCGACCGACCAGCGCTTGGCGAGGGCCTCGTGGATCTTCTTGGAGGGACCCTTGAGCTCGGGCTTCTTGGAGAGGGGCAGCACCGCGACCTTGATGGGCGCGAGCGCCGGGTGGAAGCGCAGGACCACGCGGGTCTCGCCCTTCTCGTCGGTCTCCTCGTCGTAGGCGTCGACCAGGAAGGCCAGGGTGGCGCGGTCGGCACCCGCCGAGGGCTCGATCACGTAGGGGACGAAGCTCTCGCGGCTCTCCTCGTCGAAGTGCTTGAGGTCCTTGCCGCTGAACTCTTCGTGGCGCTTGAGGTCGTAGTCGGTGCGGTTGGCGATGCCCTCGAGCTCCGACCAGCCGAAGGGGAAGCGGTACTCGAAGTCGAAGCAGCCCTTGGAGTAGTGGGCGAGCTCGTCGGGGCCTTGGCTGCGCTTGCGGAGGTTCTCGGCCTTCATGCCGAACTGGGTGTACCAGCTCCAGCGGGCCTCGACCCAGTGCTCGAACCACTTGTCGGCCTCGTCGGGCGGGCAGAAGTACTCGATCTCCATCTGCTCGAACTCGCGGGTCCGGAAGGTGAAGTTGCCGGGGGTGATCTCGTTGCGGAAGCTCTTGCCAATCTGGGCGATGCCGAAGGGCGGCTTGCGACGGGTCGCGGTCTGGACGTTCTTGAAGTTCACGAAGATGCCCTGCGCGGTCTCGGGGCGCAGGTAAACCACCGCGGCCGAGTCCTCGACCGGGCCCATGAAGGTCTTGAACATCAGGTTGAAGTTGCGCGGCTCGGTCAGCTCGTTGCTGCCGCAGTTGGGGCAGACCATGTTGGAGAGGGCCCACTGGACCTTGTCCTTGTCCTTGAGCATTTCCTCGATGGGGTGAGCCTCGAGGTAGGTGGCGAGCTCGCCGGCGAAGGTGTCGGCGCCCTTCTTGACCAGCTTGGAGACCTTCTCGCCCGACTTCGCGGTCTTGGCGACGGCCTCGATCAGGTGGTCGGCGCGGAAGCGCTGCTTGCAGCTCTTGCAGTCGACGAGGGGGTCATGGAAGGTCTCGAGGTGGCCGCTCGCCTTCCATGCCTCGGGGGCCATGAGGATGGCGGCGTCCAGGCCGACCACGTCGTCGCGCTCTTGCACGACGGCGCGCCACCAGGCGCCCTTGACGTTGTTCTTGAGCAGCACGCCCAGGGGGCCGTAGTCCCAGGTGCTGGCGAGGCCGCCGTAGATCTCGGAACTCTGGAAGATGAAGCCCCGACGCTTGCTCAGGGAGACGATCTTGTCCATGACGTCGGTTTGAGTCGCTTGTGCCATTTCTACCCCTTTAGGCTGCTTGGATGGAATCCTGGTTCATGCCGGAGGCATGCTGCCCGGAAGCCTCATGATAACACGCTCCGGCGGCGTCGGCTCTCGTTTGGGCGGCACGCGCGACGAGGCCTTGGATCCAGGTGGTGACGAGGCGGAGGAACCAGATGAGACCGACGGTCGCAAGGCCCAGCACCAGGCAAGCCAAGGCCATCAGCGCGATGCCGGCGATGGCGAGCTTCACGACGGGTGGCAGATCGAGGAGCGCGGACATGGAAACCTCGTTTACTGGCGGATGGTGACCGAGTAGCCCTTGGCGTTGACTTCGTCGGCGACGGCCAGGGCGCGATCGCGCTTGGAGTAGGCGCCGATCTGGGCGTGGTACTGGCCGTTGGAGTCCTGGACGACCTTGGCGGTGATGCCTGCGGCCGAGAGCTCGTCGACCATGGACTGGGCCGAGTCGCGGCTGTCGTAGTTGCCCACCTGGACCCGGAAGGTCTTGGCGCCCTCGTCGAGGCGCGGGGCCGGGGTGGCCTGGGCGAAGGGATCGGCGGCGGGGGGCTCGGTCGGCGGCAGGGCGGTGTCGACGGTCCCGGAGGGCATGACGCTCGCCAAGGGGGCCGGGGTGGCCTCGGGGGCCGTCGCGAACGGATCGACCGGGGCCGGGGTGACGAGCGGCGTGGGGGCCGAGCCGGGCATGCTGGACGGATCCGCGCTCTCGACCGGCAGGGGCTGCATGGAGGGGCCGATGGCCGGCTCCTTGATCGAGACCTGGGTGCCCCGGTAGGTGATCCAGAAGCCGCCGCCGAAGGAGGCGAGGGTGCAGACGACGAAGACCAGCCAGTACGTCCCGGCTTTGGGGCCGCGCTTGCGCTTGGGAGGGGTGGCGGTGGGTTTGTTGAGCGGTTTAGCCAAGGGGGATCGGGACCTCCGGAAGCCGCATAGATGAAGGGTCTGCAACCGCTCGATTATATCATGCGCGGGCCTTTTTGCTCGGTGCGCGGGAGCACGTTCGAGATGCTGTTAAGGGTCGGTTAATTCGGCGGTAAGTTACGGTATTTCGCCTTGAAGGGCCTCTTGCTTGGTGTTACGGTGGGGAAATACTCGCTTCCCCCCTTGCGTCGAGAGGACGGCCGGCATGTTCAAACGCCCTATGCGCCTGCTCTCGGGTCTCGTGCTCGGCCTTGCGATCGCAGGTTGCAGCCTCGGCCCTTTCGCAGCGGGCGAGGGTGTCGAGTCGCGCCTTGCGGCCCAGTCGTCGCGCGCGACCTACCAGCTCTTCGTCGAGCCCGACGAGGGCCAGGCCCCGGTCCTCACCGCCATCCAGAAGGCCAAGGCTTCGGTGGACGTGGTGGTCTACATGCTCTCGTCGCCGGAGATCATCCAGGCTCTCTGCGAGGCCCACGGCCGTGGGGTCAAGGTCCGGGTGCTCCTGGAGCAGCGGCCCTTCAATCCTTCCAACCCCAACGTCCCGCTGCCGATCAACAAGAAGACTTTCGAGACCCTGGAGGCCGCGGGGGTGCCGGTTCGCTACGCCGATCGGCGTTTCGTCTACACCCACCAGAAGACCATGATCGTGGATCAGAAGGCCGCCTACATCCTGACGGCGAACCTGTCGCGCGCGGCCTTCGAGAAGAACCGCGAGTACGGGCTCATCAATCGCTCCGAGTCGGACGTGGCCGAGATCCAGGCCATGTTCGAGGCGGACTGGGAGCACAAGGCCTTCACGCCGATGGATCCCGACCTGGTGGTCAGCCCCGACAACTCCCGTTCGCGTCTGGTTTCCTTCATCCGCAGCGCCAAGCGCTCGGTGATGGTCCAGGACGAGGTGATGGGCGATCAGGAGGTGGCGGATGCCCTGGGTGAGCGCGTCCGCGCTGGGGTGGACGTCAAGGTGCAGGCGGCCAAGTTCGAGCCCAATGCCCTGGGGGACACCAACGCCAAGCTCCTCAAGCAGCTCAACGACGTGGGGGTGAGCCAGGTTCGCTTCCAGGTCAAGCCGATGCTGCATGCCAAGCTGATCGTGGTGGACGGCGAGGCCGCCTACGTGGGTTCGATCAATCTGACGACCAACTCCTTGAACAACAACCGAGAGCTCGGGGTGATCGTGCGGGAGCGGGCCATCGTGAACCGGCTCGTGACCTTCTCGAGTGCCGACTGGAAAGCGGCGATGTAGCCTTCAAAAACAAACGCCCCCGCCGAGACCGGCGGGGGCGTTTGTTTTGGGGCTTAGACGTCGAGGTTCTTGACCTCGCGTGCGTGCGTCTGGATGAACTCGCGGCGCGGCTCGACCTTGTCGCCCATCAGGATGGTGAAGAGGTGGTCCGCCTGAGCGGCGTCCTCGATGTCCACCTGCAACAGGGTGCGGTTCTCCGGGTTCATGGTGGTGTCCCAGAGCTGCTGGGGCATCATCTCGCCCAGACCCTTGAATCGGCTGATGGTGAGGCCGTCCGAGCCGATGCGGCCCTTGAGGGCCTCCAGGTCGCGGTCGGTGTAGCAGTAGTGGACCTGCTTGCCCTTCTCGACCTTGTAGAGGGGCGGCTGGGCGATGTAGACGTAGCCGCCCTCGACCATGGGCTTGGCGAACCGGTAGAAGAAGGTCAACAGGAGGGTGCGGATGTGGGCGCCGTCCACGTCCGCGTCGGTCATGATGACGATCTTGTGGTAGCGGAGCTTGGCGACGTCGAAGTCGTCGGCGACCCCGGTGCCGATGGCGATGGTGAGGTTGCGGATCTCTTCGTTGCCGTAGATCTTGTCGAGGCGCGCGCGCTCGGTGTTGAGGATCTTGCCGCGCAGGGGCAGGATGGCCTGGAAGTTGCGGTCGCGGCCCTGCTTGGCCGAGCCGCCGGCCGAGTCGCCCTCGACGATGTACAGCTCGCACTTCTCGGGGTCGCGCTCGGAGCAGTCGGCGAGCTTGCCGGGCAGGGTCGAGCCTTCGAGGGCGCTCTTGCGGCGGGTCAGTTCGCGGGCCTTGCGGGCCGCTTCGCGGGCGCGCAGGGCGTCGATCGCCTTGGAGATGATGGCCTTGCCCACCCCGGGGCTGGACTCGAGGAAGTGGTTGAGGGTCTCGGTGAAGACCGAGGTGACGATGCCCGTGACCTCGGGGTTGCCGAGCTTGGTCTTGGTCTGGCCCTCGAACTGGGGCTCGGGGATCTTGACCGAGATGACGGCCGTGATGCCCTCGCGGACGTCCTCGCCCGAGAGGTTCTGGTCGTTCTCCTTGATGGTGCCGGCTTTGCGGCCGTACTCGTTGAGCAGGCGCGTCAGCACGTTGCGGAAGCCCGTGACGTGGGTGCCGCCCTCGTGGGTGTTGATGTTGTTGGCGAAGGCGAGCACCGACTCGGAGTAGCCCGTCGTGTACTGCATGGCGATCTCGACGCTGACCTCGTCCTTGACGCCCGAGACGTAGATCACGCTGGGGTGCAGCGTGTCCTTGTTCTCGTTGAGGTACTCGACCATCTGGATGATGCCGCCCTCGTAGTGGTACAGCTCGTCGCGATCGCCGCCGTCCGCGCCCAGGCCCTTGCCGATGAAGCGGATCTTGACCCCGCGGTTGAGGTAGGCGAGCTCGCGGAAGCGGCCCGCGAGGGTCTCGTACGAGAAGATGATGGTCTCGAAGATGGTGGCGTCGGGCTTGAAGCTGACCTTGGTGCCGGTGCCCTCGGCCTCGCCGAGGACCTGGAGGCCGCCGATGGGCACGCCGCGCTCGAAGCGCTGGAGGTTGAGCTTGCCGTCGCGCTTGACCTCGACCTCGCACCAGTCGGAGAGGGCGTTGACGACCGAGACGCCGACGCCGTGCAGACCGCCCGAGACCTTGTAGCCGCCCGTGCCGAACTTGCCGCCGGCGTGCAGGACGGTCATGACCGTCTCGAGGGTGCTCTTGCCGGTCTTGGGGTGGATCTCGACGGGGATGCCGCGGCCGTTGTCGTCGACCGACACGACGCTGTCGGCGCCGAGCACGACGGTGATGTCGGTGCAGTGGCCGGCGAGCGCTTCGTCGATCGCGTTGTCGATGACTTCGTAGACCAGGTGGTGCAGGCCGCGCTCGCCGGTGCTGCCGATGTACATGCCGGGGCGCTTGCGGACGGGCTCCAGGCCTTCGAGAACCTGGATCTGGGCGGCGCCGTAGTCCTGCGTCACGACCGTCGCGCTCTGGGCGTCGGTTCCGGTCAGGATTTCATCGGTGTTGGTGGGCATTCGATCCTCCAAGATGACAAGCCCTTCTTTAGATGAAGAGGCACCCCTGATTATACCACGGTCCCGGTATGGCGCCAATTTGCGCCCCTTTCTACCGTGCTAGAATGGGCGTATGCAAGAACAGACGCTCAAAGAGGATTTCATGGCCGCGGGCGACCCCGTCCGGCAGCTCGTCGTTTCCCCCACGGTGGTGATCAACGGCGAGGGAGCCCTTTCGAAGGTGGGGGAAGTGGCCCGTCAAATCGGCGCCAAGGCCCTCGTGATCGGCGGGCCCGTCAGCTACCCCGCGGTGAAGGAGGGGCTCGAGGCGAGCCTGAAGGCGGTGGGGGTCTCTTTCGAGGTCACGACCTACGGCCGGGATTGCTGCGAGATCGACCAGGAGCTGTTGGCCGAGCTCATCCGGGTCTGCGGGGCCGAGGTGATCGTCGGGGCGGGCGGCGGCAAGGCCATGGACGCGGCCAAGCTTGCGGCCTACCGGGCGGGCCTGCCCGTGATCAACGTGCCGACGAGCGCTGCGACCTGCGCGGCGTGGACCGCGCTTTCCAACGTGTATTCGAGCGAGGGGACCTGGCTGTACGGGGTGGCGCTGCCGACCAATCCCTACGCGGTCGTGGTGGACCACGCGGTGGTCGCGACGGCGCCTGCGCGCCTTCTGGCCTCGGGCATCGCCGACACCCTCGCCAAGTGGGTCGAGAGCTCGGCCTCGGTGGACGTGTCCCAGGCGGATGCCATGACCCTCTCGGCGGTCGAGATGGCGCGCTTCCTCTACGAACGCCTCATGACGGTGGGCGAGGCCGCCTTCGACCAGGCCCAGCGCCACGCGCCCGGCCCCGAGCTGCGCGCGGCCATCGACGCCAACATCCAGCTCGCAGGCACGGTGGGCGGCCTGGGCGGGGCGCGCTGCCGCTCGGTGGCGGCCCATGCGGTCTGCAACGCCCTGACGGCCATGCCGGGCCACGGCGTCTCCTGGCACGGCGAGAAGGTCGCCTTCGGGATCGTCGTCCAGCGCATCCTCCAGGCCTTCCCCATCGACGAGATCACCCGGCTCATCGCCTACTTTGCCGCCATCCAGGTGCCCGTCACCCTGAAGGAGCTGGGGGTCGCCGACGATCCGCAGGCGATCGAGGCGATCGCCCAGGGCACCGTCCGAGAGGGATCGAGCGCCCATCTCCTGCCCGGAGGGGTCGATGCCGCGCGGGTCGCAGCGGCCATCTCCCAGGCCGATGCGCTCGGCAAGGCCCAGCGGGCCATGGGGGCCTGAGGCCTCGCTTCGAATCGCTTTTGCCCCCGGCGAAAAGGCGCTAGAATGGCTCGGGAAAGCCCCGGGCTTTTCATGCGTCCCACGCTTCGATCAGGAGATGACGATGATCACCACGTCCAACCAGACGATGTTCCAGGAATCCGACCGTCTCAAGAAGATTCCCCCCTACGCGACCGCCCAGCTCGAAGTGCTGCGCGCCGCGGCGGAGAAGAAGGGGATGTCGGTCATCGATCTGGGGATCGGCTCGCCCGACCTGCCCACCCCGCAGCCGGTCGTCGACGCGGCCATCGCCGCCGTCAAGAATCCCGCGAACCACGGCTACCCGACCTTCCGCGGCAAGAAGGCCTTCCGCGAGGCGATCGCCGCCTGGTACCAGCGCCGCTACGGGGTCGAGCTCAACCCCGAGACCGAGGTGCTGCCCCTCATCGGCTCCAAGGAAGGCCTCGCCAAGCTGCCCTTGGCCTTCATCAACCCCGGCGACAAGACCATCGTGCCCCAGCCCGCCTACCCGGTCCACACCCGCGGCACCGTCCTCGCGGGCGGCGAGATCGTCGAGGTTCCCTGCCTGCCGCACGCGGGCTTCCTGCCCGAGTGGAACACCGTGAGCGCCGAGGACGCGGACGCCGCCAAGCTGCTCATCTTCAACTTCCCCAGCAACCCGACCGCGGCGGTCGCGCCCCGCTCGTTCTACGAGGACACCCTGGAGTTCGCCAAGCGCCACAAGATCATGCTGGTGCATGACCTGGCCTACGCGGATCTGGCCTTCGACGGCTTCAAGCCGACCAGCCTGCTCGAGATCCCCGGCGCCAAGGAGCACGGCGCCCTCGAGTTCCACACCATGAGCAAGACCTACAACATGGCCGGCTGGCGCTGCGGCTTCGTGGTGGGCAACGCCGAGATGATCAACGGCCTCTACCGGGTCAAGACCAACATGGACTACGGCGTGCCCAACTTCATCCAGGACGCGGCGATCGCGGCCCTCAACCTGCCCGATAGCCACGTTGCGGAGCTGGTCGAGGTCTACCGCCGCCGCCGCGACGTGGTGGTCGAGGGCCTGAACAAGCTCGGCTGGAAGCTCGAGAAGCCCCAGGCGACCATGTACGTCTGGGCCCCGGTTCCCAAGGGCGAGGCCGCTTACGACTTCGTGGCGCGGGTGATCGACACCGCGGGCGTCGTCTTCACCCCCGGCACCGGCTTCGGCGCCCTGGGCGAGGGCTACTTCCGCGTCTCCTTGGTCAAGCCCGAAGCGGAGCTTCAGGCGGCCATCGACCGTCTTGAGAAGGCCGGCATTCGCTTCGCCTAGGTCGTTCGGGGGGGACGCATCGCCCGGTGCTTTCTCCCAGCGCCGCTTCGAGAAGCCAAAGGGGCCCGACGCATCGCGTCGGGCCCCTTTGCGTTTGGTGGCTTCAGAAGGGGAGGGCCTCGGCCTCCTTATCCGCCTCCGGGACGCTGCTGACGGCCTTGGCGCCGGCAAAGCCCCAGTCGGCGTCCCGGACGTCCACGTAGTAGCCGCCGGTCTCGGCCTTGCGGAGCTCGACGCGCCCCGTGGCCCAGAGGTGGGTGCCTTTGGAGACATGGTTGACCAGGCTCTCGCCGCGCGGCCCCCACACCTCGATCCGAAAGACGTCGGATTCGGGGTAGGTCGCTTCCTTGCGCTTGTAGGGGCGGTTGACCGAGATGGGGATCGTGGCGACCAGGCGTTCGCCGACGGTCCTGATCTCAGGGTCGGCGATGGCGCGGCCTACGATGGCTAGGCGGTTCATGCGGTGCCTCCTCTGACGCGTTCATGCGGATGATCGATATTGAAATAATAACGATAAATATTATTTATTTCAATACGCCGACGTCACCCGCATGGAGGGCGTGAGGCGGGAAACCAGGAACATGCGCGCGAGCAAGGCGTTGCGAAGCCCAAGGCACGCGTGTGCTCTCGCGTGAAGGCTATCGCAGGGTGGCGAGGGGCGAGGCGGCAGCCTCCACCAGGCTTCGACGGATGTCTTGAAGGGCGTCGAGCCCGAGGACCTCTCGGCTCTGCGGCCCGCAGTTCATCAGGAGATCGAGGGTGGAGAGCTGGGGGGTGAACTGCTTCTTGCCGTGTTGCGGATAGCTCGGGTGCTTGAAGTCGTGGTAGCACACCCCGATCCCGGATTGCCGCAGGGGAGCTTCTTGCAGGTAGTCGCGCCCAGACGGCCCCGAGAGGTAGACGCTCGCCTTGGCCTTGAGGCAGATGTCGTGGATCAGGTCGGTCTTGAAGCCCGTGGCGCCGAGCGCCGATGCGCGCAGCAGGGGGGTCGTGATCCCCAGGGCCGTGCGGAAGAAGTCGATGAGCGCGTAGTTGAGCTCGACCAGCTTGGTGTGCGGGGCCATGAGGATGCGCTCGAGGGCCTCCGCGTAGTGCGCGAAGTAGGGGTGGCGGGCGTAGTGGTAGGCGATCGATTTCCAGTACTTGTGCTGCCAGGGCGTCTCGTCGTCGATGGCGACCTCCAAGAGGGGGCCGTAGCGCGAGCACTGCTTGCGGACCGGGACCGTGAGCCACTGGGCCTCCCGGATTCCCAGGATCTGGTTGCGGTTCTGGAAGTAGCGGTGCCGGTACTGGCTGGTGTCCATGAAGACGTAGCAGTCGGCGAGCGCCATCTTGTGGAAGTAGCCGAGCCAGGGCAGGTGCTCGGGCTGGTGGGCGGTGACGATCATCGGGGGCCTCCTCCTTTCAAGGACTTCAGAGCGAAAGCCCCATGCGCAGGATCTCGAACGACTCGGCGTAGCGGTAGCCGCCCTCGAAGCCCCGGTGACGGGCCCGGGCCTCGACGGCCTCGATCCAGGAGTGGCCGTACTTGCGGTACTCGCCCACGTGGGCCATGAGCGAGGAGAGCTTCTTGTCGATGCTGCAGGAGATGTCGATGTAGAGCTGGGGCCTGAAGCCGACGTAGGAGCGCCCCGACGGCGAGATGGGCTCGTACATCAGGATGGAGGGGTGGCGCCGGGCGGCGGAGATGCTGGAGAGGGCCACCCCCTGGTGAGCCTGATGGGTGTCGAACGCCCAGTGGGTGAAGACGAGATCCGGCTGGAAGTCGTCGATCTGCCCCTCGATCTGCTCGACGACGCTCGAGTGGTAGGGGATGTCCTTGGTGGGGTTGTTCATGACGACCAGATCGTCGACTCCCAGGATCTGGGCGGCGTTGTGCCCCTCTTTGAGGGCCGTCTCCCGCGTGCGCAGGACGTCGCCTTTGTAGTTGGTGTACTCGGAGGAGCTGAGGACGACCATGCGGACGTCATGGCCCTTGGCGATCGCCTTGGCCAGGGTCCCGCCGCAGGCGAGCTCGATGTCATCCAGGTGAGCGCCGATTGCGATGATCTTCATGAAAAATCTCCGATCGGTGGTGCGTCAGGGATACGTCGGGTGGTTCGGTGAAATCGCTTGCTAGCTTAGTTCCGGGCCCCGGTGACGCCAAGGGCGGAGAGGATCGAAGAACTTTGGTCATTTTGTCCAAAGGCTGCTTTCATCGGACCTGTTAAAACTGGCGAGGGTTTTTGCCAGTTTCTTACAAGGAGAAGTCGATGCTTGAAACTGCGAGACTGTCCAGCTTCGCGGGTCGCTTGGTCATGCCCGCTCGTCGCCTCGATCACAGCATTCTTCGATCCGATCTCCACCTTCACACCACCTTCACTGATGGCCGCTCGACGGTCTTGGAGATGCTCCAGGCCGCCGCGCGCCAGGGCTTGCAGACCGTGGCGTTCACCGAGCACGTGCGGCGCGGGATCACCTGGTTTGAGGGCTTTCGCGAGCAGGTCCAACGCGACCGGCTCGGCTTCCCCGATTTGGAGGTCCTGGTCGGCATCGAGGCCAAAGCCTTCGATTGCCATGGGGGCCTGGATGCGGATCCCGCGCTCATCGCGCAGGCGGATCTGGTCCTCGGGGCCTTCCACAACTACCCGGATCGCCGGGGGGGCTTCGTGCCCGCCACCGCCCTGAGCGCCGAAGAGGCCGCCGAGCTCGAGTTCGAGGCCTCTTGGGCTTTGCTCGACCACCCGGAGGTCGATGTCCTCGCGCATCCGGGCGCCCTCACCCGCAAGTTCTTCGGGGAGTTCCCCGAGCCCTACCTGCGCGAGCTCGTGGAGAAGGCGGCGGCCCGGGGCCGTGCCATCGAACTGAACGGCGAGTACAACAGCCCTGAGCAGCTGGGGCGCCTGATCACCTGGTGCCGCGAGGCGGACGCCTGGGTCACCCTCGGCTCGAACGCCCATCACGCCAGCGAAGTCGGGCGGATTGCCGCCCTCGTCACGGAGGTTGAAGGCTATGTCCATTAGAGTCCTCGTCACGGGCGCGAACTCCACCGTCGCCCAGTCGATCATCAAGGCGCTCAAGGCCTCCCCGCTGGACGTGGCGATCGCCGCGTGCGACATCAACCCCTACAGCGCGGGCTTGTACCGGGGCCACCAGGCCTTCCTCGTGAAGCCCTACACCGATCCCGGCTACGAGGCTCAGATGCTCGAGCTGCTCAAGACCCAGCGGGTCGACGTGCTCCTGCCCGGGGTCGAGGGCGAGCTGCAGCTGCTCGCCGAGCGGCGCGCGCGCTGGGAGGCTGAAACCGGCTGCCGGATCATCGTGAACTCCCGCTCCTTGCTCGATATCACCCAGGACAAGTACCTGACGGCACGCTTCTTGCGCGCCAACGGCTGTTCGGCGCCCGAGAGCACGATCGAGACCGACCCGGCGTCGCTTGCGGCCTTCATCGCCCGGGTGGGCTTCCCCTTGATCGTCAAGCCGCGGCGCGGGGCGACCTCTCGCCACGTCCACCTGGTCCACGACGAGGCGGAGCTGCGGGCCTGCCTGGAGCAGGTGCCGGGCCCCGTGATCCAGGAGTACCTGGATTCCGAGGAGTACACCTGCGGGGTCTTCGTGGATGCCGAGGGCACCCTCAAGGGGGTCGCCACCATGCAGCGCATGATGGCCAACGGCATCACCGGGACGGCGATCGCAGGCTCCTTCCCCGACGTGGAGGCCGAGGTGCGGCGCGTCGTCCAGGCCCTCGGCCTGCGCGCGTCCGGCAACATCCAGATGCGCCGTAATCGCTCGGGCCGCCCGACCACCTTCGAGGTGAATGCCCGCTTCTCGAGCTCCGTGGCCATCCGGGCCCACTTCGGCTTCAACGAGGCCGAAGCGACCCTTCGCTCGTTTTATCTGGGGGAACCGGTCCCCGAGCTGCGCTGCCGGCCCGGCATCGCCATGCGCTACGTCAACGAGATCTACGCCGAGGCGAGCGAGATCCAGGCCTTGCTCGCAGACGGCGCGCATCGCCCCGCCTCGGTGGTGGAGGCGAACTTCTAAGCCGAGAGGCGCATCGCAAGGTTCGAGAGGAGGAGGTGTCGATGCCCGCAGGACCCGTCTTGATTACTTCGGAGCCCTCGACCAAGAAATTCCAGGCGCGGGCCAAGCGCCTGGGCTTTCGCTGCGCCCGGGCGCTGAGCCATCGCTCGGGACGCGTGCCCGTGCTGATGTACCACCGGATCCACGAGGAGCCCGATGTCCTCAACATTTCGCCCGAGCGCTTCGCGGCCCAGATGCGCCTCTTGCGGGAGTGCTTTTCCCCAATCTCCCTCTCGGAGCTCGTCGCGCACCTGCACTGGGGGCGTCCTTTGCCGCCCGATGCCGTCGTCGTCACCTTCGACGACGGCTATCGCGACAACTACACCCATGCCTTTCCCATCCTGAAGGCCTACGACATCCCGGCGACCTTCTTCGTGACGACCGGCATGATCGGCGAGCGGCGGCACTTCTGGTGGGATCGGGTCCGGCGAGGGCTCAAGCCGGTGGCCGAGGTGACGGCCGTGTGGCCGGAGCTCGGCCATCGCCTGCAGGGGCGATCGCATGACGAGCAGGTCAGGCTCGTGTGCGCGGCGCTCAAGACCCTCGATACCGCCACGGCGCGCGAGCGTCTCGAGCGCCTGTGCGATCCGGTCGTCCCCGACGTCCGTCAGACCATGACCTGGGAGGAGCTTCGGGAGATGGCCGCCGAGGGCATGGAGATCGGCAGCCACACGGTGACGCACCCGATCCTCGCGAACCAGGACCCCGAGGAGGCCGCCTGGGAGATCCAGCACTCCAAGGAAACCCTGGAGCGCGAGCTGGATCGGCCGGTGCGGCACTTCGCCTACCCCAATGGTCGCATGGTGGATTTCTCGCCAACCTTGATGGCGCTCATCGAGGGGGTGGGGTACCAGTCGGCCTGCTCCACCGTCACGGGCTACGCCTCGCTACGCTCGTCGCGCTTCGCCCTGGAGCGGATCGGCGTCTGCGGCGGCGAGTCCTTCCGGCGCTTCTTGATCCAGGTGTCGGGCTTCCAGGGCGCCTGAGCGCGCCACGCGCGACGCCCGCCTCGAATCCGAGGCGGGCGTCGCGTTGTGAGCCCTTTTGCGAGGCGGAAGGGGGAATGCAAAAGTGCTTTCCCCCCTTCGCCCTTAGGCATGGATGGGAACCAGGCTCGGGTGCAGGGTCGCGAGGCTGCGGAGCGTCTGCTCGCTGATCGAACGGGAGTCGAAGTGCCGCTCGATCCAGCTGCGGGCGTTGGCTCCGAGCTGCGCGCGCAGGCTGCTGTCCCCCAGGCAGCGCAGCACCGACGAGGCGAGGGTCTCGGAGGTGTCTGCGACCAGGTACTCTCGCCCGTCCGTGCCCCCGATCCCCTCCTGGCCGATGGTGGAGGTCACCACCGCCTTGCGCAGCGCCATGCCTTCGAGCACCTTGTTCTTGAGCCCCGCCCCGAAGCGGATGGGGGCGACGACCACCTTGGCGCGTTCGAGGTAAAGGCTGGGGTCCTCGACGAAGCCCGTGACCTCGACGCCGGGAAGGTTCGCGAGCGCCTGGACCTCTTTGGGGGGCTCGGCTCCCACCACGTAGAGCTTGCAGTGCGGCATGCGCGCGCGGATCTGGGGGAAGACGTCGTGGGCGAAGTACAGGGCCGCATCCTTGTTGGGGTGGTAGGCCATGTTGCCGAGCAGGGCGATCGCGTCCTCTTCGGGGCCCGTGAAGGGGGACCGCTGGATCACGTGGTCCTGGATCGCGACCGGCAGGGTCACGAGCCGTTCGGGATCGGCGCCATGCTGGACGAGGTGCTGCCGGTCGAGCTCCGAGACGACGAAGGATCGCGGGAACCGATTGACCGTCTCGACCTCGTATCGGATGAGCCGCTCTTTCTCGATGGCGTAGATCAGGCGCCAGGGGCCTTTCGCCTGCTCGGCGGCACGGGCGTAGTTCAGGGAGATGGCGTCGACCAGGTCGATGGCGACGGGGGTCTCCAGGTCGCGGAGCATCTCGGCCACCCGCACGTGCTGGCCCAGGATGGCCTGGTATTCGTGCTGGTGCGCCTGAATCCAGGCGCGCACCTCCCGGAAGGTGAAGTAGCGGACCTGGATCGGCCCCCTTGAGGCCAACCCTCGAAGGGCGTTGAGCGCGTAGGACGAGGGGGAGTAGGAGAAGCACATGATGCGCTTGAAGATGCCCTCGAAGGCCCTGAGATCCAGCTGCTGGAAGCCCCCTTTGTCGAGGAACAACAGATCGACGTCGTACTGGGATGCCAGGTACCTGGCCGAGTTCAGGATCCGGATCCCGTAGCCGGCCACCGTGGGGAAGGGCAGCTTTCTCGAGCAGACCAGCAAGATTCTGGGCTTCATATCGGTCTCCTTTGCGGTGGGCGTTGGAAGCTGAGATGAGTGCGGTGGGTGTTGAAAGGTGAGGCTTAGTAGGGCTGTGGCTGTGCGCTGAGTCGTAAACGGTGCGTATGCAGGCGCTCGTAGAGGGCCTCGAACTTCGATGCCATCTGTGCCAGGGTCAGGTGCGCGGCGAAGTGGGCTTGGCCTGCGGTCCCGAACCGCTGGCGGCCGGCCGGATCCGCCAACAGGGCCGCCAGGCGCTCAGCCAGGGCTGCGGGGTCTCTCGGCGGGACCAGGTACCCGGTGACGCCGTCCTGGATGATCTCGGGCACGCCGCCCACGCGGGTCGCCACGATCGGGAGGCGGGCCGCCATGGCCTCGGCGGCCGAGAGCGGCAGGCCTTCCAGCAAAGAGGGGAGGCAGAAGACGTCCGCGGCGAGCAGCAACCGGCTGACGTCATCCCGGTAGCCGAGAAACTGCACGCTCCGGGTAAGGCCGAGCTTTTGCACCTGCGCTTCGAGCTCGGCGCGGCAGGGCCCGTCCCCGGCGAGTAGCAGCTGGGCGTCTGGCTGAGCCGCTAGCAGGCGTGGCATCGCCTCGATCAAGTAGCGCTGCCCCTTCTCCGGGGAGAGGCGCGCCACGTTGAGGATGATCGCTTGCTCGGCCGGCAGTCCGAGTTCGGCCCGCACCTGCGCCCGAGCAGGGGGGCTCGCCGCCGGTCGAGGAATGCCGTTAAGGATGGTCTCGGCCTTGCCGGAAGGGAGGCCATGCTTGACCAGATCGCGGGTCAGGGCGGCGGAGACCCCGACCACCCGGTCCGAGCCGGCCGAAAAGAGACGGGCGACGGTGGGCTTGGTCCATTCTCGCCAAGAGCCATGGGCCGAGGTGACGATGGGGATCGCGCGGTTGCCGCGGGCGAGGCGCGCGGCGATGGCGGTGGTGGGTGAGTTGGCGTGGATCACCTCGATCTCTTGCGCGTCGATGACGACGCGCAGGCGACGGGCCAGGGCCCAAAGCCCCCAGGGCGACTTGGCGCGTGCGGGGGCCATGACGGGCCGGACGGACGGATCGAGGAGCTTGGTGAGCATGCCGCCTTCCGAGACCACCGTGATCCGGTGACGGCGCTCGGAAAGCTCGTTGGCGAGACGGACGACGAACTGCTCGGCGCCGCCCATCTCCAGCTGATTCGTGATGATCAGGATGCGCATCGGCATGGGCCTCTTTTCTTGGCGATTAGGCGGGACGGTGCAGCAGGGAGGCGAAGAGTCGTTCGTAGGCGGCGACGGTGCGCGGGAACGTGAAGTTGGCCGCTCGACGATGCCCGCCCGCGACGAGCCGGGAGGCGAGCTCGGGGTCGCCGAGGACTTGAAGAATTCCCTCGGCCAGCGCTGTCGGGTCCTCGGGCGGCACCAGCTGGCCGTCCTGACCCGGGGTGATAATCTCGCGCGGCCCTCTAGGGCAATCGAAGGAAACCACGGGCGTACCGACGGCCATCGCCTCGATGAGCACGGTGGGGAAGCTCTCGACGACCGAGGAGAGCACGAAGAGGTCGCTATTGCGCAGCCAGGGGTAGATGTTGCCTTGAAAGCCGGGGAAGTGGACGTGCTGGGCGATTCCGAGCTCGGCGGCAAGGGCGATGAGGCGCGGTTGCTCGGGCCCGCTGCCCACGATGGCCAGGCGTGCGGGCCTTCGTTCGAGCACGCGCACGAAGGCTTGCAAGAGCATGTCGAAGCCCTTCTCGGGGCTCAAGCGCCCGGCCGCCACGATCAATGGCGTCCCATCGGCTCGCCAGGGGAGCGTCAAAGGCTCCTGGGAGAGGGCTTCCACGCCTGCGGGGACGATGGGGTTATAGAGGACCCGGACCTTGCCCGCAGGGAGTCCGAGGATTTGCTCGAGCTCGGCGGCAACCCCTTTGGAGACCCCGACCAGGGCATCGGCGACCTGGTAGAGCGCGGGCATCATCCCTTGAAGGACGCGATCGATGGGCCTTTTCGGGGCGCGGTCGTTCTGCTGGCTCTGCACGAGCAGGCTGTGCTCCGTGAGCACCAGGCGAGGCTTACGGCCGCTGAGGAGGCGGGCCAGGACGACGATCACGTTGAGATAGCCGCGCTGGGAGAGGATGAGGGCGGGGCGCTCGCGTCGAATCTTGCGGGCGAGCGTGAGGATGGCGCCGACGAAGCTCTCCACCTTGAGATCGCAGATGGGGACCGAGGGCGGCACATCCGCGAGAAGGGCCCCCTTTGCCTGGTTGAGCACGAGGGTCGGCGCCCACGCGGAGGTGGTCAGCCCCGTGAGGAGATTCAGGACGATGCGTTCGGCACCGCCGACTTCGAGCCTGTCCAGGTAGAACCAAACGCGCGCGGGCGCGGGCGGAGGAGGGGTCGGCATATCTTGCTCCTTGTCCAACGAGTGGGGGCTGCGTCGGGGCGATGATAGTTCCGGGCAAGCGAGCAAAATACGTGCAAGATGTCCGAGAGATTCCGTCTCTCGCCTTTCTTTGCGAAGTTAAAAGTTTTCCGCGATAAAACGGTCCTTTTAGTCGGATTTTTTGGTGCTTTATGACAATGAGGGTGGGGACCCGCAGGTCCCCACCCTCATGCCGCTTGGCGGCGGTGTGCGCTATTGGTATTCGTAGGCGCCCATGTCGGGGGCGGAGCCGGACGTGCGATTGAGGTTCGCGAAGTCGGTGGTGATGCGGTAGGTGTTCCCCAGGTCGTCCGAGAAGGTGGGGGGCGTCTTGGCCTTGTTGATCGCCGTCGAGGACGACGTCAGGCGGAAGTCCTTGGAAGAGGGCGCGACGAAGCCGGTCACCCCGGTCAGCCAGAGGTTGTCGTGGTTGTTGATGGTCGACTTGGTGCTGCTGTTGGCGACGGAGGTGCCGGTGGAGTAGCCCAGGTTGTTCATGAGCTCGGCAGTGATGGCCGCGCCCTCGAAGTAGAAGGAATTCTTGTTGTTGATGAGGGTGTTGTGGGCGAAGAGGACGTTGGTGGGGCCGTTGTCGGGATCCCAGATGAAGATGCCGTTACCGTTCGTGTGGTCGTAGGAGACGTTGTTGTAGACCCAGATCCGATCGGTC
>JAGIBK010000009.1 GCA_017744355.1 bacterium
GGGCCGTAGATCTCGACGACGCGGCCCTTGGGCAGGCCGCCCACCCCGAGCGCGACGTCCAGAGGCAGGATGCCGGTCGGGACGCACTCGACCTTCATCCGCGCGCTGTCCCCCAGCTTCATGATCGCGCCTTTGCCAAACTGCTTCTCGATTCCGGCGAGCGCCAACTCGAGGGCTTTCGACTTATCTGACATGGAGACTCCTTAACAGTCGGGAGAAGGGGTACGGCGTGCAGGCGCGACCGCAAAGCCACGCCAAGGTCAGCACACCATTGTAGCACGCAGCGTTCGAAAGCCCGAACGGGCGCCATTGAGCCATCCAAGCAAGGGTTGTTCAAATTCACCATAAAGCTCGGCCGATCCTTGGGCGTCCCGCCCATAGGGTCCGAGCGAGGTGGGGCTTACCATCAACTCATTACAAATCGTTACAAACCCAGTCCTCTTTCCAGCCCATCCCCCCCTCACGATAAAGGAGCGCGGCGATGATCGAAGCAGAAGTGCAACGCAACGATGAGATCCTCATGCAGCGGACCTACTACGAGCCGTCGCTCAGTCTCGAAATGGTCCTCAAGCAGCTCGAGATGTACATCGTCGCCGAGCAGCTCAACAACTGCGCCGAGTGCCTCCTGAGGGTGCGCTTCAGCAACCTCTCCAAGCAATAGGCTTTCTCCCGCCCGCCTTCCTCGGCGTGTGGGGAAAAGCCGACCAACTCGAAGCCTTTCCCCGTTCCGATCAGCCGAAGTGCTGGAAGGTGCGCGAGGTCTCGAGGCGCACGACGCGCCCGATCGCGTCCTTCAGGCTCGCGCCCGTCTCGCCTGCGCGACAGCGGCCCACCACCGTGCCCGTGGCCTGGCTTGCGGCGATCGCCGCAAGCGCCGCGGGGACGTGCGCATCGGGGCAGGTGAGGACCAAGTTGTAATCCTCGCCCCCGTACAGGGCCCACTCCAGCGGATCGACACCCGCCAGGCGCGCGGCCTCGCGGGTCTCGGCGGTGATGGGGAGGGTCTCGGCGTCGAGCTCCAGGTGCAGGCCGTTCGCGCCGGCCAGCCATAGGACCGAGCGCGCGAGCCCGTCGCTGTTATCCATCAAGGCAAGGCGTTTCCCCAGCGCCGAGAGGGCGCAGCCGGCCTCCACCTGGGGGATCGGGCGGCGGTGCGCTGCTGCCAGTGCCTCGCGCACCTGAGGTGCGAGGGGCTCGGCCTCGGCGGGGTGCTCCAGCACCCATAGCCCGGCCGCCGACGCCCCTACCGGCCCGGTCACGATCACGGCGTCACCAGCCTGAGCGTCGGTCCGCATGAGGGGCGCTCGCGCTTCGCCGACCACCGTGACGGCGATCGTGACGCCGTCACCCGAGCGCACGGTGTCGCCCCCGACGATGAAGAGGCCGTAGCGGCTCGCCAGCGCCTGGGCGCCCTGGTAGAAGGCTTCGAGCCACGCAAGGGGAACGTCGGCTGCCAGCGCCAGCGACACCGTCGCCCAGCGGGGCACGGCCCCCATACCGGCGACGTCCGAGACGTTGACCGCCATGGCCTTCCAGCCCAGATCCCATGGGGAGATGGTCGAGCGACGGAAGTGCACCCCTTCGACCAGCAGATCGGTGGTGGTGACGGCCTTGAGGCCCGCCGAGACCTCGGTCACGGCCGCGTCATCGCCGATGCCGACCCAGCCCTCGGGCATGGCCTGGACGCCGATGGCCCGGGCGATCGCCGCGATCGCGGCGTCCTCCCCCATGGATCCGACGGTTTGTGCTTCGGCCATCCCTGCTCCTCCAATCCGGGCGCCATCGCCCTGTAGCTTCACCCAAGATTAACCTATACTTGGGTCAGTTTTTCCCTCGCCTGCGCGATAACCTCAGAGAATCACCGCCGAACGGAGACGTCGCATGGTCCGAAGCCTCGCAACCTTGATCGCCGCTGCCGCCCTCACCGGGTGCGGTGCGAACGGCATGCAAGGCGCGCCCATCGGCGATGCGGCACCTCAGGTCGCCCAGGGCTGGCAATCGGTCAAGGTCGCCCCGGAGGGCACCGCGCCCTGCCTCGTTTCGCGCAAGGCCGGCGGCTACGCCCTCGCCTACGCCACCGACAAGCTGGGGGATCGCCACGTCTACTTCACCTCTTCGTCGGACGGCGAACGCTGGACCCCGCCGGTCGTGGTCGCCAAGGGTCCCCTGAGCGACGAGGCCCCCGCCCTCTGCGAGGACGCGTCGGGCACCCTCCACCTCTTCTTCGGATCCAACCGCACCGAGCGCTACGCCGTGTACGAGACCACCTCGACCGACGGCCAAGGCTGGAGCGCCCCCGAGGCCCTGCCCAGCGATCTCAAGGACGACCAGGACGGCAACTTCCCCGCGATCGCTCCTTTGCCCTCGGGCGGGCTTGCGATCGCCTACGAGACTTACGCCGGCATCCGCTTCCGCACCCGCAGCGCGCAGGGCAAGTGGAGCAACGGCGAGACCGTCGCCACCACCGCGGGTGAGCCCGCCCTGACGGCCGGCCCCGACGGCAAGATCACCCTCGCCTACGCGTCCTACCAGAAGCTCTACGTCCGCACCCGCACCGCCCAGGGCACCTGGACCTCCGCCTCGGCCCTGACGGGCGCGCCTGCCGAGAGCCCGGCGCTTGCCGCCGACGGCAAGGGCGGCCTCTGGCTGGTGCACGCTCAAGAGACGGGCGACTTCTTGAACCTGGCCGAGCGCAGCTACGCGAACGGCCGCTGGAGCGAGGCAACCGCATTCACCCTCGGCGAAACCGACGACCAGACTCCGTCGGCCCTCTTCTTGCCGGACGGAAAGCGCGCAGTGGCCTGGAGTTCGAGCAAGGCCGGACGAGCAAGCGGGCTTTACTTCGCACGATCGCAATAAATCGGCAAAAAACGCGCAAGGACGGGGCTTCCCGAGGGTATAACAACAGAGCAAGGGAAAGGACAGGAGCGAGCCAATGGCCACGATGCTTCAACCGACGATGCCGAACAAGCGCCTCTTGGGCGAAGTCCTCGTCGACGGCGACTTCATCTCCCACTCGGACCTCAACCAGGCCCTCGAGAAGCAGCGTGAGACCAACGAGCGTCTCGGCGAAACCCTGTTGCGCCTCGGCGTGCTCTCGGAGATGGAGCTCAAGGCGGTCCTCGCCAACCAGGCGGATCTCGACAGCCCCGACGCGATGGAGTCGGCCGAGGGCGTCCGTCATCGCCTGGGCGACATCCTTCTCAAGGCCAAGCGCGTCCAGCCCCGCCAGCTCGACCGCGCCCTCGAAGAGCAGAAGCGCACCAACGAGAAGCTGGGCGAAGTCCTCCTGCGCTTTGGCGTCATCACCGCCGCCGAGCTCGACGCGGTCCTGACCTGGCAGCAGGGCGCCCACTCGAACGGGACGACCGCCGTCAAGCTGATGCTCGGCGAGATCCTGGTCGCCACCGACGTCATTAGCCGCGACGACCTCAAGCGCGCCCTCGAGTCCCAGCGCCTCACCAAGAAGCAGATCGGTGAAATCCTGGTCGACACGGGCATGGTCAAGCCCAACCAGATCGCCCAGGCCCTCAAGATCCAGTCCAAGCTCTTCTCGGCCGCCCTCGTCGCGATCCTCGCCGCGGGCACCATGACCGGCTGCGGCGTGACCGCGCCTGGCATCGACGCGACCAGCCAATACGGCAACAACCAGCACGGCGCGATCGTCCAGTACAAGGCAGCGCCGGCCCAATCGGCCCAGAGCACCGACAAGGTCACCGTCTACCAGAACGGCGCCCGCGTCATCAACAACGTGCCCTTCTTCGCGCAGAACTCGCGGGACAACACCTGCGCCCAGGCCGCCTCGGCAGTGCTGTTCAACTACTGGGGCGTCGACGTTTCGTATCAGCAGGCCGTCAACGAGTCCAACCGCTTCAACCTGGGCACCACCCCCGCCACCGCCCAGAGCTACCTCAAGAGCAAGGGCCTGAACGTCCAGCCCTACCGCAAGGGCACCGTGGACTTCATCAAGTCGCTCGTCGACGCGGGCCGCCCGGCCATGGTGATCCTCGACTACGAAGGCGCCGTCCACTGGGTCGTCGTCGTCGGCTACAACGACGCGACCGACCGCCTGATCATCCACGACAGCATCAGCGGCCCGCACAGCACCATGAAGGTGAGCACGTTCGAGCAGCGCTGGCAGAACAAGACCATGACCGGGATCCCCGTCGTGGGCGGCCAGAACTACGAAGGCGTCGTCTTCGACGTCTCGAAGTAAGACTTCAAGCAGGCTTGACTTACGTTATGCCTGGGTTATAATGGGGAAACCTCGAAAGAGGCCCTGGGCGTATAACTCAGCGGTAGAGTACTACCTTCACACGGTAGGAGTCACTGGTTCGAATCCAGTTACGCCCACTCATAGAAGCCCTGGTAGAAATGCCAGGGCTTTTTTGTTTGCAGGTGACACGACGCAGGGAGCGGGGGGGCCCGCATTCTCGTTCCTCTCCCGGATCGGGACTTCGACGTGACCGAGGTCGCGACTCCCTGGCATCGCTTCAAGGAGTCCGGCTTTGAGGTCGGCTTTTCGACGATCCAGGGGGGCTGCAGGCTACGGTCCGCGACTTCTTTGCGCAAGACAGAACCGTCGGCGCCATCTGTCATGGGGTCATCGTCTTGGCCCGCACGCGCCTCCCCGAGACCGGCCAGAGTGTCATCTACGACCGACAGGTCATGGGGCTGGTCAAGAGCCTCGAGCTGACGGGCTACTTCCTGACCTTCTGGAAGTTGGGCCGCTACTACCGCACGTATGCGGCCTACGTCGAGGATGAGATCAGGGCAAACCTCGCCGATGCCTCGCAGTTCAAGCAGGGGCGGACACCTTGGATTCCAAGCATCGTCCGGGCTCGAAACCTTATTACCACGCGGTGGCCCGTCGATGCCGAGTAGTTTGCCGACGCGATCATCCAGCAGGTGGCGGGTGCTTGAGGCAGGCTTCGACTGGGTCAACCGAGGGTGTCAGTTCAATTCGATTTGGCCGCTATTAAAATCTCATCAAGAGTCGATTACTTCAGGAATGGGCTCGCTTCTCTTACCTGATAGATACTGATATCCGTGGAACGGCAGCACAGGTAGAGGAGAAGAGAGTTGTCGAATTTTGAGGTAAACAAGGGTCCTAATCCGATGACGTTCTTTGCCGCTGCTAGTGTTGAGACCCGCCTAGCCGCAGCCGTACAGCCTGCCGAGGCGTTCGTTCAGGTTTCAGTCAGGCATACGGTCAGTTCGGATCTGAACTTGGCCATGTCTGGGCTCGGCGTCCTGGTAGCTGCGGCGGGTGGTGTCCCTGCAGGAGGCAGTTCGTCAATCGCTGCAGATGCCAACGTCTCGCAGAGCACCAGTCCCAAGCAGTACGAAGCTGAGGTGGCTCTGACGGGTGCTAAGCAAGCACTCGACAACGCCGTCCAGAAGGCCAAGGCCGAACTCTTAACTCTCCAGGCTTTGGCCAGCCGAGTCCAGTTCGCCCAAGGCGGGGAGCTCGATGCGCTAGCCCCCGAGCAGCGCAAGAAAACCTTCGATAACTATCTCAGCCGGGCCCAGGCAGCGCTCGGGACGGTCCCACCGGACGCGGAGGCCTTTCGGTCGCATCTAAGTCATGCGCTGACGGTCTTCAACCCGACGACCGAGATTCAGAAGCGCTATTACGGTCCGGCGGTGCCCGGCCCCGAGTCGAGCAAAATCATGACCCAGCTAAAATCCCTGATCAAGCAGACTGGCTATAAGGGAGACGCTGCCACCAACCCGGTTAGCCTCTTTGCCTTGCGGGGTAACGTCATCGAAGCGCAATCGACGCTCGATACCATCAAGGACGCGGCGGCCCAGGCGAAACGGGTCCAGTTGAAGGCAGCCGAGGCCGACAAGGCACAGGCCCAGGCAGTAGCCTTGCGCGATAGCTACCAGGCCGTGCGCACCGAAACCTTATCGACAGTCGCCTCATTTGAATCGAGCCTACGGACTCAGCTCACGTCCCTCATGGGCCAGTACGCCAACCAGCCCGAGGTGGTCAATGCCATGGGCGAGGCTCTCATTCAACTCGCAGGCGCCGCAGATGCCTTCCGGCTCGCCCAATATGGCCAAAGCAAGCAGTTCCTAGACAAGCTCAAGCAAACCCTTACGGGACTGCCAGGGGTGGACTTAACGGAGATTAACCGCATTGCCCAGCGTGTGGTGCAAACGCAACAGGCTGCGAACCTTTCCTGGACGGCCACCCACAAGGCGACCCGTCTGTCCCAAGAGCACGAGCGCATGAACGCTGGATTTCTCAAGGCGATTGCATAATTGATTCATCAAGGCTGGTTCTAAGCTCGTCCAACCTATCCAGTTATGCCCACTACCTAAAAACTAGGCGGCAAGTCGATCCTGGCGATCAATGACTTGTCGCCGTTTCTGTGCACTGAGAGCTTTGGTCAACTCTTGGTCACAAGCTAGTTCTAAAGTCGTCCAGCCAGGCCCACTCTTGAACCCCGGATCAGCGATTCACCTCGCTTTCCGGGGTTCTATTCTTTTGACGTGTGAGACTTCTTTTTGAATCACTATCTAAAAAATTTGCTACTCGATCGAAAGATAATGCTCTATACCTTGAATTTTTGACGACCTATCCTGGAAAGATTGACTTCTTGCCGCCCTTACCGCGGCACTCACGTGAAAAGCTCAGGTGCCGGAGTCGACGGGCTCGCCATGAACGTCCAGATGGACAGGAGACTGATTGCATATGAGAAAGGCCGCGCTACCCTTCATCTTGCTCGCAACGACCTTGACGGTCGCTTGCACGTCCGATCCTGCGGGGCTCGCTGGTGCCAGGAACGCCAACGCGAAGCTGTCCCTGGTGGCCGCCGTCCAAGATGGTTCTTTCCGGACGCAAGCCGTCCTCGACCCTTACACCAGGTCCAGCATCGCTCACGTGACGTTCAAGCTTTATACGGTTTCAGGGGACCAGGAAACCGCCGTGATCCGCGACGGATCGCCGGTCGAGCTCGACGTGGCATCCGGTTCACTGGATCTGCCCTTCACCTTCGAGAATCTGCGCAACGACACCACGTACCGCGTGAAGGCTTCAGCCTACAAGGCCGCAGGGACGGCGATTGCCGACCTGATCTCGACCCAGGATGTCAGCTCGTCGCTGGATATCGCGATTGGGAAAGACGTGACTCCCGCGCTCCAACCGGTGCCGGTCAAGCTGGTCGATCGGCTCTTCGCGGCGACCGGTACCACCAACCTCGCGGTGACGGATGGCGCGTACACCTTCCAGAACGAACGAATCACCGTGGGGCCCCGGACCATTACCATCACGGGAAGCAAGGCCACGTGGTGGAGCGTTGATGGCGGGCAAACGACGTACGCCACTGTCCACACCTTCCGGCCCGTCTTCGACACGTCGAAGCTCGGAACCGCCGTCTTCAGAGGCGTGACCAAGTACGTCGTTCCGACGAACTTCATCAACTCCACCTCGAACGTCATTCAGATCCAGGATGGCCACGGCTTCAATGCGGATGGGAGCTGGACCGGACACTCCCTCGGGTTGCTGCCGAACGCCACGGGCAGTCTGAAGCTGGTCGTCGGTGACGATTCGGCTCTTAACTACTCGATCTTCTACCCCTAAGAGATCGACTGGAACATTCGGCGCCCCGCTGAATCGAGACAAGGATGTCCACATGAAACAACTCTCGCAAGCCACTCTGCTGGCCGCGAGCCTGCTGATGGTCGGCTGTGCCGACCTCAAGCCGCCGGCGTCCATGGCGCCCACTGCCACCGTGGCCGCAACCCGCAAGCTGGTCCTTGTGCCGCGCCTCGTCGATGGCGGCTACGCGGCCTCGTCCGTCGTGGCGCGGCACACCTCCCAGAGCATCGATCACCTGGTGATCAAGCTCTTCACCGTCGGCCAGGACGCCGAAACCCCCGTCTTGGGTGCCGGCGGGACGCCTGTCCAGGTGGACCTCGGGCGCGATGAGCTGAGCAACCCCATCACCATTTCGGAGTTGCATGCCAACAAGACCTACCGCGTCCGGGCCTACGCCTATCGTGCCGCCGGAACGAACGTGGCCGACCTCATCAGCGATCCAGAGGGGTCGTACGTCGACGTGACCGTCACGACCGACGATCGGCCGGCGATGGCGCAGCTCAAAGTCACCCTCACCGATGTCCCCTTCTCGGGAACGGCGACCTCGAACGGGGTGACGGTGCTCGATGGCGGTTACAGCCCGGTCGCCCCTGAGAGCATCACCATCGGAAGGCTCGGCACCCTGCAGCCCAAATCCTCGGACGTCCCCATTACGAACACCGGCGGCGGCTACTCCGAGCCCGTGCGCATCGGAAACCGCGTCTACCAAATGGGTAACAACAACGACGACAACACCAAGGTGATGGTCGCCGATGTTCGGCCTGATGGGAGCCTCTCGACCTTCGTGGAAGCGGGAGTGAACCTCACGGTGCCTCGCACGGCCTATCGTCGGGCGATCATCGGGAATCGCCTTTACGTCTTCGGCGGGTATAACGCCCTGACCGATACCTTCATGAACACCATCGAGGCAGCAACCATCCAACCAGACGGTACGCTCGGTGCCTTCCAAGTGGTGAACAGCCACTTGGTACAGCCGATGGGCAGCTTCGGGTTGCACGTGGGCGGTGGCAAAGTCTACGTCTTTGGCGGCTACAACCATGACAACGGGACGTCGACCACCCAGGTGGCGTCCATCGGCCCGGATGGGACACTTGGGAGCTTCGTGGCCTACCCGGCCATCAACCTTCCCACTGCCATGTCCGGTTTCGCGACGGTTCGTGCCAACCAGGCGCTTTACCTCCTCGGCAATGGCTTTGGGCTGCGTAACAGCGTCCTGAAGGCGCCGATCAACCCGGATGGCTCGCTCGGCAACTTCCAGGACACGGGCGTGACCCTCACGATTGGTCGCGACGCCTTGAGCGGGGCCTTCATCGGCGGCAAGCTTTACGCCATCGGTGGGTTCAGCCCCAACCCCGGCGGAACTCCGCTGTCCTCCATCGAGGCGGCCACGGTCAATGCTGACGGCAGCCTGGGAGCCTTCTCCGTCCTCGGCGGGGCCTCGCTGACCCCCGGCGAGTGGGGGCACGAGAGCGTGATCGCGGGCAACTCGCTGTACGTCTTCACCAGTGGCCACGTGCAGCGCTTCCCGATCCAGGTTCCGAACTGATCGCCCCCGCTTGCCTGCTTGAGGTAACCCCATGAAACCCATTCGATCCATGGTGCTTTTGTTTCTAGGCCTCTGCGGCTGCGCTCACGTCAGTCCGCTTGCGAGACCTGAGGCCGGCGGCGCCACGCTGACGCTCACCCCCCGCTATCAATCGGGCGGTTATCGTGCCCAGGCGGTCGTGCCCCAGGTCGACGTCACCAGCGTGAATCACCTCGTGCTCGCGCTGAACCGCGTCACGCCGGGGGGAGAAACGCCGGTCCTTAGCACGGGTGGCGTCCCCGTCACGGCCGATCTCAGTCGCGCGGAACTGAGCAATCCCATCACATTCGAGCACCTCACGCGTAACACCACGTACCGGATCCGCGCTTACGCGTACCGGGGCGCCGGGACGGACCCCAGCGACCTCATCAGCGTCACGGCGGAGTCGTACGTGGATGTGGCGGTGGGCGACGACGACCGGCCCGCGCTGAGCCCGCTGACGGTCAAACTAACGGCGACGCCGTTCGCGGCGAGCGCGAGGGTGTCACTCAGCGCGACCGGCTCGGTGCTGTTCACGTCGCTCGATCTCGGCTTCTACTCCCTTGCCGGTAACACGGAGACCCTCGTCGCGACGCGGAGCCTCCGTGCGGAGGATGTCCCCTCCACGGTCTCATTCGGGAATCTTCAGGCCATGACGACCTACCGCCTGAAGGCTCAAGCCAAGGACCTGAATGGCCAAGCGATCGCCGGTGCCGATGCCCAGCTGGACGTGGCCGTCGTCAACGACACCGATGTCACCACGAAGAGCCTGCAAGTCTCGGTTCCCTAGGCCCTTCCGTAAAGGCGGAAACGGTTCTAAATTCGCCCAGCCAGCCCCACTGAGCCGCCAACTCCAGTCTTCTGGAATTGGCGGCTTTTCTATTGAAGATAGGCTCACCGGAGGCTTTGATTGGTTTTGGGGAGTGAGTGGCGGTGACGATCGCAGAAGACACGACCGATCCTGCCTACCTCCGTGGAATGGAACGCCTCGTCGAGATGATCCAGGAACTCTCGATGGCGCGTAGCCTCGAGCGCATGATGGAAATCGTGCGCTCGAGGCCGTCCTTTACGTCCGGGACAACGGCGTTGGCTTCGACAGGGCACAAGCCGATCGCCTCTTCCGCTCCTTCGCTCGTCTCAGCTCGGACCAGGAGTTCCAGGGGACGGGGATCGGACTGGTGACGGTTCGACGCATCATTGAACGCCATGAGGGTCGCATCTGGGCAGAAAGTCAGCCAGGAAAGGGCGCGACCTTCTTCTGGACCTGGCCTGGAGCCATCACGCATCGGCAGTCCACTTAGCCCCTCTCGTGGTTCGAAAGTTGACGCCCCAGGATCGGGCGGGGGATTGCGTCCCATGCCCCGTCTTGATAGCCGCTTGCGCCAAGCCGGGTAGAATCATGGAGCAACCACCCGAATGGAGGCATGTCATGCCGCTACGCGTTCGTCAGACAGCGACCAGATGACATCGCTCGATCGCCCGAAGCTGGTCGTGACGCTGCTCAGCAGCCTCTACTTTGGAGATGTCATCCTCCACCCGACCAAGTGGCGTCTACTGGATAGTTTCAACCTGCTCGTCCATGAGGCGGGGCACCCCCTGTTCGGATTCTTCGGGGAGTTCATGGGCTTTGCCGGCGGAACCCTGATGCAACTGCTGGTGCCTATCGCCTTCCTGGTGTCGTTCTATCGCCAGGGGCAACCCTTCTCCAGCTCATTGATGCTCTTCTGGCTCGGCCAGAGCCTCATCAACGTTTCAATCTATGCGGGCGACGCCGTGGCCATGGAGCTGCCATTATTTGGGGCGGGCGATCGCATTCACGACTGGAACTGGATGCTCGGCGAGCTAAACCTCTTGGGGGCGACCCCCGTCATTGCAGGTGCGGCCCGTCTACTCGGAATGCTCAGCATCATCCTGGGGTGTCTCTGTTGTCTACGATTGGCGGGGCTCAAGCTGCCCGTCAATTCAAGCGCCCCGACTTCAACTCGGACGATTTCTCAGCGATCGCGCCAAGGCAGGACCTTCCGGCGCTAGAGGTTGTTGAATAACCTGAGGTCTAAACTCGCCCAGCCAAGCCCATCGTTCAACAGCCCCCGGGTCGAATGACTCGGGGGCTGTTGGTCTCACTTGCCTTGCGCAGGCCTTACGCTTGCGACGGCTCCAGCGGCGCCGACGTGCGGATCAGGTGGTCGAACGCCGAGAGGCTCGCCTTCGTTCCCTCGCCCATGGCGATGATGATCTGCTTGTAGGGAACCGTCGTGCAGTCCCCCGCCGCATAGACGCCAGGCAGCGACGTCTGGGCGCGCGCGTCGATCTCGACCTCGCCGTGCCGCGAGAGGTTCAGCGTGCCCTTGAGCCACTGGGTGTTCGGCAGCAGGCCGATCTGGACGAAGACGCCTTCCAACTCGATGCGGTGCGTTTCGTCGCTCTCGCGATTCAGGTAGGTAAGACCTGTCACCTTCTGGCCGTCGCCCAGGACCTCGGTGGTCTGGGCGTTCAGGTGCACCGTGACATTCGGCAGGCTGTACAGCTTGCGCTGGAGCACCGCATCGGCGCGAAGCGCGTCACCGAACTCCAGCAGGGTGACGTGGGCCACGATGCCGGCCAGGTCGATGGCCGCCTCCACGCCCGAGTTGCCGCCGCCGATGACCGCCACGCGCTTGCCCTGGAACAAGGGCCCGTCGCAGTGGGGGCAGAAGGTGACACCCTTGGTACGGTACTCGGCCTCGCCGGGGACACCCATCTCGCGCCAGCGGGCACCGGTCGCGATCACGACCGTTCGGGCCTTGAGGGTGGCGCCGCTCGCGAGTCGCACGTGGTGGATCCCATCGCCCGGGATAAGCTCCTCGGCGCGCTGGACGGGCATGATGTCGACGCCGTACTCCCGTACGTGCTGCTCCATCGCGACGGCGAGTTGCGGGCCTTCGGTATGCTTCACCGAGATGAAGTTCTCGATGGCCAGGGTGTCCAGCACCTGCCCGCCGAAGCGCTCGGCCACCACGCCGGTGCGAATCCCCTTGCGCGCGGCGTAGATGGCCGCCGCCGCCCCTGCGGGGCCGCCGCCCAGCACCAGCACGTCGAAGGCCTCCTTGGCGTCGAGCTTCTCGACCTCGCGCGCCGCCGACGCCGTGTCGAGCTTGGCAACGATCTCTTCGAGGCTCATGCGCCCCTGGCCGAAGGGCTCGCCGTTCAGGAAGACGGCGGGCACCGCCATGATCTGACGGTCCTTCACTTCGTCTTGGTACAGGGCGCCATCGACCATCACGCTCTCGACGTCCGGGTTGAGCACGGCCATCAGGTTGAGCGCCTGCACCACGTCCGGGCAATTGTGGCACGACAGCGAGATGAAGGTCTCGAACTGGAACTTGCCCCGCAGGCCCTTGATCGCCTCGATGGTCTCGGGCTCCACCTTGGGCGGATGGCCGCCGGCTTGCAGGAGCGCCAGGACCAAAGAGGTGAACTCGTGGCCCATGGGCAGGCCGGCGAAGTGAATGCGCCCCGGCTCGCCGACGGGCGCCACCGAGAAGGAGGGACGACGCGAAGCGGTGCCATCCTCGCGCGCGCTCACCTTGGGTGAGAGGGCGGCGATGTCGGAGAGCAGGGTGCTGATCTGCCGCGAGGCGTCGCTATCGTCGAGCGAAGCGACCAGTTCGATGGGGTGCTGGAGCTTTTCGAGATAGGCGGCCAGCTGAGCCTTGATCGCATCGTCGAGCATAGGGAATCTCCTGCCTGGGGATGAAAGGGGATGCCGTTTTGATGAGGGGGAGTCCTCTCCCGGGGATGGCCCCGGGAGAGGACGGGATGGTCGTTAGATCTTGCCGACCAGGTCCAGGGACGGCGCCAGGGTGGCCTGGCCTTCCTGCCACTTGGCGGGGCAGACCTCGCCCGGGTGCGAAGCCACGTACTGAGCGGCCTTGATCTTGCGCAGCAGCTCGTTGGCGTCGCGGCCGATGCCACCGGCGTTGATCTCGATGAGCTGGATCTTGCCCGAGGGGTCGATCACGAAGGTGCCGCGCTCGGCGAGGCCGGCCTCTTCGATCATGACGCCGAAGCTGCGGGTGATGGCGCCGGTCGGATCGCCCAGCATGGGGAACTGGATCTTCTTGATGGTCTCGGAGGCGTCATGCCAGGCCTTGTGGGTGAAGTGGGTGTCGGTCGAGACGGAGTAGATCTCGACGCCCATCTTCTTGAACTCGGCGTACTGGTCGGCCAGATCGCCCAGCTCGGTCGGGCAGACGAAGGTGAAGTCGGCCGGATAGAAGAAGATCACGGACCACTTGCCCAGGAGGTCGGCGTTGCTGACCTCGACGAACTTGCCGTTGTGATAAGCGGTCGTCTTGAAGGGCAGGACTTCCGTGTTGATCATGCTCAGGTTCATGCGGTTTTTCTCTCCTATGATGGGGGGCTGGGGGGAAACGGGTGAGTGGGACCGAGGGGCGGCGTCATGAGGGTTGGCGCCTGCCGCGAATCAACACCTCCATCCCCTGTACCTGGTAATCAGGCCCGAGATCGGCGTCGATCCGGACACGTTCGATAGGCAGATCGACGATCTCGCCGCTCGCGACGTCCAGGAAATGGAAGTGATCCCCAACGTTGGGGTCGTAGTGCAGGCTCTCGGAATGCGGGAGCTTCAGCTCCTTGAGCAGGCCGGCCTCCACGAGGATGCGCAACGTGTTGTAGACAGTCGCCAGACTCAACTTGGGGAAGTTTTGATCCGCCCAATGCTTGATGTCCTCCGCGGTCGGGTGATCCGCCTCGCAGAGCACGTGACGGCAGATCGCAAGCCGCTGAGCCGTCGGGTTGATCCCGGCATTGCGCAGCAGTTTCTCGATTTGCTCGCTGGTCAAGCAGTCGCGTCGGTATTGCATGGCCTTAGAATAATTCTAAATTTATCATCTGTCAACAACATGCGAGACGGTACTCCCTCTCGCCTCCCTTGAGAGCGCTGGGTCAAGCTTATTTTAATATATCGTTACAGTTCCATGCGCCTTTCGGCAGGCCCCTCATCGGGAAGGAACGCTCGGCGGGGCTTTCTTCTCTCGGGGCGGTCCGCTTATTCTTGACATAGGCTGTCATATTAGCCGTCGTATGCTCGAAGCCCTGGAGGAAGCGCCCATGCGTGCCGATCGCCTGCTCTCGATCCTGCTGCTCTTGCAAGGCCACGGCCGTCTGACGACCCGCGCCCTGGCCGAACGCCTCGAAGTCTCCGAACGCACCATCCACCGCGACCTGGAGGCCCTTTCCGGCGCCGGGGTGCCCGTGGTGGCCGACCGCGGCCCCAAGGGCGGATGGCGGCTGCTAGATGATTACCGGACCGACCTCACGGGCCTCTCGGGCGCCGAGGTCCTGGCCCTCTTTCCGCCCCGGCCGGAACGGGTGATGACCGACCTGGGCCTCGACAAGGACGCGCAGGCCGCCGCCACCAAGCTCCTCGCGGCCCTGCCCGCGCGGCACCGCGAGAGCGCCGCCTTCTTTCAAGAGCGGGTCCACATCGATACCACCGCCTGGCGTGAGCCGAGCGAGACCGTGGCGGCGTTCGGGGTGCTTCAAGAAGCGGTGTGGCGATCGCGACGGCTCGCCGTCACGTACCGGCGCGCCGACGGCGAGACGGTCTCGCGCGTCCTCGAGCCGCTGGGGCTGATCGCCAAGGGGGCCACGTGGTACCTGGCGGCCGGTTGCGACGGGGAAATCCGGAGCTACCGTGCCGCCCGCGTGGTGGAGGCCGCGCTGCTCGACGAGGCCTTCGAGCGGCCTCGTGACTTCGACCTGGCGGGTTTCTGGGCCGAAAGCGCCGCCACGTTCGTCTCGAAGCTGCCGGAGTTCCGGCTGGTCGGCCGCGTTTCGCCCGAGTTGCTGCCACAGCTACCGCATATCGGCCGCTACTCCAAGGTAGAGCGGGTGGAGGCGCCCGAGGCCGATGGCTGGTGCCGGGTACAGGTACGCGTCCAGACGGAAGAAGAGGCGATCACCTACGCGCTAGGGCTGGCGCCGCGCTTCGAGCTCCTCGAACCCCCGTCGCTACGGACGCGCCTTGCGGAGCAGGCAGCACAGGCGGCCGTCATGTACGCCGCGCCCTGAGGCCCAAGACGCCGTTTCGGGAATGGCGGCTAAGCGCGACCCATGAGGGTGGTCTGGTGCTCGGTGAGCACCTCGATCGTGGCGCGAAGCGCGGCCGATCGGGCGGCATTGGGCTGCCAGGCGAGGTAGTACTCCTCGAAATAGGGCTGCGGCGGATCCGCCACGACGGCTAGACGACCTTCACGCACGTGCGCTCGCACCGCAGGCTCCGGCACGAACACGGCCCCCACGCCCGCCTCGACGAGGGCGATCGCCGACTCGAGCTGGTCGGCCTCGGCCACGACGTTCCGAGGACAGTCGGCAGGCCAGTGATCCCCCATGTGGCGCTCGGAGGCGCATCCCCCATCCTTCGGCCAGAAGTGGCCGGGCATTACGTATTCCAGCGCGTGCCAGGGCACGGGCTCCTGGGGCCTGCCGACGATGACGTAGGGCACGCGGCTCAGCAGACGCGCGGCGAAGGTCTCGCGCGAGGGCTGGTAGGGCAGGACGATCAGGTCGAGTTCGCCGGCCGCAAGCCAGCGCTCCTGCTCCGCGGGCACCATGCCGTACAGGCGCGGTTTCAGGTGGCGGTGGCGTGCTCGCAGAGTGGCGAGCGCATCGGCGAGAAGGTACTTGTTCCCGAAGGCCGTGCTCCCGATCGAGATCGCCCCGGCCGGCTCCTCGGATTGCAGGTCCGAGAGCTGCTGCTCGACTGCATCGACCGCCTGCAGGATACCGGGAATCGCCGCTCGCAGCGTACGCCCGGCCGGCGTCAAGGTCTTGGCGCGCGGACCACGCTCGAGGAGCTTGACCTGGTAATGGCGCTCGAGGCCCGCCAGGGCGTTGCTCAGCGCCTGCGGCGTCACATGCAATCGCTCTGCCGCCTGGGCGAGGCTCGAGGCCTCGCTCATCACGATGAAGTACCGTAGCCAGTCGAGATTCATCTCGCGCGCGCTCCTGCTCTAGCCGCTAAATCTTCCTTCTCTGCTTCGTACCCTGAGCAAGCACCGGCAGCATCAAGTGTCGCTTGATAGCCCTCAACGAACACTTGCTTCAATCAAGCCGCCCGGTGCGCTAATAATAGCCACAAGGTTAAGTTGAGATTAGGAGGAAGTTATGAAGTACGCCTGGATCGTCGCCATCGGTTCCGCTCTCCTGTTGAGCGCTTGTGGCCAGCCCGGCCTCGTCTCGCCCGGCGCTTCGAAAGCTTCCCCGAACGTGAAGGCGGCCGGCCTCCCCCTCCCCGGCGGCACCGACCTCAACGGCGAAACCGATCGCGATCGCGCCATCGACGTCTTCCAGGCCTACCTGAACAAGACCTATCCCAAGAGCCGGACGGGTTTCGTCTACTGCCTGACCAAGCCCGCCCCCGGCGCAACGTACGTGCTTCAGGCCGATGTCCGCACCCCTGATAACAAGGGCGTGATGTGCGTCGTGCGCGCCACCCTGACGGGCAGCAACCCGGGTTCGGTCTGGGGCAGCAAGTACACCATCACCTCGGTCGAGGAACTGCCCCGCTAAGAGCAGATCGACGGCCCGCCTGTTGCTAGCGCAGCAGGCGGGCCTCTTTTTCAGGCGTCATCGCCGGCTGGGCGTTGAGCGGGATCGTGAACCAAAAGGCGCTACCGTGCCCAGGCTCGCTTTCGACGCCGATCTCGCCGCCGTGGGCCTCGACAATGGCCTTGGCGATGAAGAGCCCCAGACCGACGCCGCGTCCCCCCGCCTGCTCCAGCCGCTTGAAGCGCTGGAAGAGGTTCGGTTGTTCTTCCTTGAGAATCCCCTGTCCCGTGTCCACCACCTCGCACCGCAGGTGATCCGCGGTGCGCTCCGCCTTGACCCGGATGGTGCTCCCCGCGCCCGTGTGGTTGATGGCGTTGACGAGGAGGTTGCGCAGGACCTGGCCGAGGCGCTGGGGGTCACCCTCCATGTCGGGCCAATCGTCGGGCACCAGGTTCTCGAGGTGCTGGCGCTTCTGCGCGCCCAAGGGGGCGAGATCCTCGATCGCCCCCTCGACCAGCTCCCGGAAAGCGCAGGGGCGCCGGTGGAGGGTGAAGTGGCCGGCCTGTAGTTGCCCTGCGTTCAGGAGGTCGCTGATCAGCAGGGAGAGTTGCTCGGCATTGCGGTAGATCCGGCCGAGGTAGGTTTCGAGGGTCTGAGCGCTCACGGCCTGCCCATCCAACCTCAAGAAGCTGAGCGCTCCCATGATGACGCTGACCGGCGTCTTCAGCTCGTGGCTCACCAGGTTCAGGAACTGCTCCTGCATCTCCTTGGACGCCTCGAGCACCGCGATGTGGTGGGCCTGCTGCTGCTCCTTGCGCACAGCGTCGTGCAGGCTCATCCGCAGGGCCAGGGTGTGGGCCAGATCCGTGATGAGCTGGCGATCGCGCGTCGAGAAGGGCTCGCCAGATCGCTTGGTCCCGAGCTGGAAGAGGCCCAGCACTTCGCCGTGAAGCGAGATCTTGAAGGTCTCGGCATCAGGGAAGTCGGAGGGCAAAGGCAAAGGCTCCGGCGCGCCTCCGGGCAAGGTCCCGAGGACCCCTGCCAGGTGCCAGTAAGGGGGCTCGGGCACCTTCCGGAAGGCGGCGCCGTAGGTGAGGTGGAGGGCCCCGTCCAGCAGGCCGAAGAACGTCTGCGAAAGCTCCGTGATGGTCGGGGTCTCCTGGGCGCAGCGGGCGAACTCGGCGCGGATGGCGTCGGCATCGTAAGCCGAGCGGAAGAAGGTCCTGTCGAGCCAGGCCTTGGTCCGATCGCGTAGCGGGGCGAAGGCCAGCGCCACGATCGCCGTGGCCACCATGTTGGCGAACGGCGACTGGCCGCCGATCAGGGCTCCGATCAGGGCCAGGATCGAGGAGTAGAGCGTGAACAGCAGAAGGCTGATGAGCGCGTAGGTGAGGGCGGGCCTGAAGAGGAGGTCGATGTCGAACAGGCCGTGACGAACGATCGCCACCCCGATCGCGATCGGCAGCATGGCGCAGGAGGCGGCGCCAAGGTTCAACAGCACCCCGTTGCTGCCCGCGAGCAGGGCGATGACGAGCCCCACGGCCGGCAGCACGGCGAGCCCCGCCCCCCACAGGAGGATCCTGGCCTGCGCCTTCTCCGTGATCGAGCTGGTCCGACTCGTCAGGGTCCAAGCCGTGTTGACGAACAAGGCCATCCCCCCCAGTCCCGCGAAGGCGCACGGCACGATGTAGCTCCACTGCGCGTGGGAGGCCTGGGGGTAGAACAAGATGCTGTAGGCGGCCAGCAGGATGCCGGCCAACACGATGAGCGCCTTGGCGCGGCCCAAGGGCACGCCGAGCTGGCGCGGGAACAGCAGGGCCAGGTTCAAGCCGGAGGCGCCGAACGCGCCGAGGGCCAGGAGGCTCGGAACGTAGCCGGGCCAGACGTAGGTGGCGCTCGAGTCGAACAGGGTCAGAAAGTGAGCGCTGCCGCCGAGGCAGAGGGCCAGGTGGGCACGGGCCAGGGGATCGCCCGGCTTCAGAATGGAGACGACGATCCCCATCACCAGGTAGGCGATCGCCGCCAGCCAGTTGCCCAGGAAGATGGAGCACCAGTTCAGCAGGGTGAAGCGCTCGGTGGCGATGGTCCTGGTAAAGCGCTGCTCGCGGCCGTCCCAGGAGGTGCGGGCGATCTCGTATTGCAGCAGGGTCCCGACGGGCACGGAGGCGACGTGATCATAGAGCGCCTGGCTGGAAGCGAGCGGTCGCTGGTCGACGCCGATGATCCGGTCCATGGGGCGCAGGCCGGCCTTGGCCCCGCTCCAGGCATCGGGGAGCTGGAGGTCGATCTTCTGCCCCCTGAGCACCATGAAGCCGGGGAAAGGCCGATCGATCCAGGGGATGGCGACCCCCAGCATGAGGCCGGCGTAGAGGGCCAGGACGACGGAAAGTACGGCGGGCCAGAAGCCCATGCCGCGAATCGCGGTGCGAAGGCGTCCGTCCATCTGCTGAGCGCTCATGAGCCTCGTTTCCCCTCGCGTTCCTTCGCGTTGTGACGCAGCCTGGCAAGTAGGGTAAGCATAACGTATGGAGCAACCGTCCGATACCAGTCGTAAGCAGCATCGTGCCCGGGTTCTGGTCGCAGAGGACGAAGAAGACCTGCGCCTGACCATCTGCGACTGGCTCGCGATGAAGGGCTATGCGGTCCAGGGAGCCCAGGACGGCCTCGAAGCCCTGGAAATCGCCTCTCGGCAGGCCTTCGACGTCGTGGTGACAGACCTCAAGATGCCGCGGTGCGACGGCTTGCACCTTTTGAGCGCTCTCAAAGCCCGGGATCCGCTCGTCCAGGTCATCTTCCTGACCGGCCAAGCCTCGATGAACGACGCGATCGAGGCCCTGCGCCATGGGCGCAGCTTCGACTTCCTCCAGAAGCCCTTGAACGACCTTCGCCTGCTCGAGCAGGTGATCGAGCGCGCGCTCGCGCATCGCGCCCAGCAAGCGGACCTGCCGCCCGCCTCCGAGGAGGCGTCCCTTCCGGCCCAGGCGCTGCCGCCCGGCGTGAGCGAGGAGCCGGTCCTGGTCATGGCCTTCAACTTCCTCGAAGCCCACTTTCGCGAGCCCATCGGCCTGCGCGAGGTCGCAGCCGCCACGGAGTACTCCCCGGCCTACCTCACCAACCTCATGCGCCTCAAGACCGGGAAAACCATCCAGCAATGGATCCTGCACTACAAGATGACCGAGGCGCAACACCTCCTCTCCACCACCGACTGGCCCATCCAACGCATCGCTGCGGCGCTGGGCTACTCGGACGCGAATTACTTCCACCGCCAGTTCCGCCAGGCGCTCGGAAGCTCGCCGCAAAGTTGGCGTCTTGCGGGCACATCATCGGATCGCGCCTGATTCATGGCCTTGCGCACGCTTGTGCGTGCCCGACGCTGAATCGCCCTGCTGCCCGCGACATGAGCGATAGATCGTCCTACCCGATCGAAAGATCATCCATAGCAATCCACACTCCCAGTTTCCTATGCTTGCTTGAAGACAAGCGTTCATCGCATAGGAGACCTCATGTCGCGATTCATTCTCACCGCGCTGGCGGGAGCGGTGCTGCTCACGGGCTGCCCCTCTCCTGGCGGCGACACCGTGGAGCCCGGGACCTCCGATCAGCCGGACAGCGAGACCCCGGCCTTCAAAACTCAGGCGAGCGTCACGCTGAGTCTCTCGGGGGCCATCCTCCGGGTTGATCACGTCGAGACGGCGCTCTTCAGGATCGAAGGCGGCACGGAGGTGGTGGTGCCAGGAACGGGCGTCACGATCCGCCGGGACGACTTGCCCCGGACCGTTTCCTTGACCGACCTGCACGGCAGCACGACCTACCGTCTCAAGGCCCAGGCCTACGACGCCACCAACCAAGCGGCGGCGACGAACTCCACCGACATCGTCGTGGGGAGCGACACGCCCCCTGCCAGCCAGAGCCTGAAGCTCTCGATCCTCGAAATTCCCTTCGCGGGATCCATCTCGCAACCATAGGAGCACCTTGATGCGCAAGCTGAGTCTCACATTGACTCTCCTCACCACCATCTCGATGGTTGGTTGCCGCTTTCCGGGCGGCCTTCCCACCCTCAACCAGCCGGGCCTGGGAACGATCGAAGGCACTGCCGTCCGCCAGCCGGCCCCGCCCTTCGCTGGCCGCGTGACCTTCGCCCAGCGCTCCGCGCTGACGAGCATGACGGATGTCGCCAGCGGCGCGACCGTCTCGTTGATCAACACCGGCACCAACCAGACCGTCTCGACGGCCCTGACAAACGCCAACGGCGAGTTCGTCCTCAACTTCTCCAACGGCTACGTGGCCGACCCCACCGCGACCTACTTCCTCGAAGCGGTCAAGGGCATGAACGCCAACCAGGCTGGAAACCACGCGGTGCGCGTGCGGACGATCGCCAAGTACAGCACCGGCTGGACCAGCATCACCAGCGCCACCCCCGGCAGCGGCACGGTGATCAGCCCTTCGACCACCGCCCTCTCCATCGGCGCGGGGCTCGTCAACGGCAACCCGAATCCCTTCAATTTCTCGTCCTTGGTAGGCTCCTTGACCGGGGGCGCCACCGGGGCGTACCAGGCGGTCAGCGGACTTTCGGCCGATGAGCACACCGCCATCCTGGGCCTGGTCGAGACCATCCTGGCCGATGGGCAGGACCCGGTCGCCAACGTCGGGATGACCCGGGACGATGGGCAAACCCACTGGACCCGGCTCAACGTGGCTCCGGTCATCACCGCCTTCACCCCGGCTCAAGCCATGGTCGCTGCGAGCGTGACCGTGAGCGGCTCGGGCTTCAGCCCGATCGCCGCCAGCAACATCCTCAAGTTCAACGGCGAGGCAGCCGTGCCCACGAGCGCGAGCACGACCGGCCTGACGACGAATGTCCCGGCTGGTGCGACCTCAGGGCCGACCTCTCTCCAGGTCGGTAACTTGAGCGTCCTCGGGCCCAACTTCTCGGTCCTGCCGACGATCAGCGACTTCGCCCCCAAGCAGGGTGAGCCCGGAACGCTCGTCACCCTCACGGGAACGGGCTTCGACGGCAAGGTCCGGACGAACAACCTGGTCGAGTTCGACGGGGTTGCCGGCACAATCACCGAGGCCAAGGCGACCAGCCTCAAGGTCCTGGTCCCCGCGGGGGCTGGCAACGGCCGTATCACCGTGACGGTCAACGGCCAGCCGGTCACGACCACCGACACCTATTTGGCCGTCTCCGTCATCCGGACGGTTGCCGGCACCTGGGCGCCCAAGTCGACGTTGGCCGCCGACTGGCAGGCGCCCTATCAAACCATGGCCTTCGACGCCGACGGCAATCTCTACACCGCCGCATCGGCTCTCAACCTGGTGTTCAAGATTTCCACGTCGGGGATTCTCACGACCGTGGCAGGAAACGGCATCACGGGATTTGACGGGGACGGCGGGCCCGCCACTGCCGCCAAGCTGAACAATCCTCAGGGCGTGGCCGTGGATGCCCAGGGCAACCTCTACATCGCCGATACGGACAACCACTGCATCCGTAAGGTCACAAACGGTGTGATCACGACCGTGGCCGGAAACGGCGCGTCGGGATTCTCGGGGAACGGCGGGCCTGCCACCAGCGCCAAGCTGTACTATCCTCAAGGCGTGGCCGTGGACGCAACGGGCAACCTCTACATCGCCGATACGAACAATCAACGCATCCGCAAGGTCACCAACGGCACGATCTCGACCGTGGCCGGAAACGGCAGCTACGGATACGACGGAGACGACAAGGCAGCCACCAGCGCCAGGCTGGCCTATCCTCGTGGCGTGGCCGTGGACGCATCGGACAACCTCTACATCGCCGATACGAACAATGGCCGCATCCGAAAGGTCAGCAACGGGACGATCGCGACCGTGGCCGGCCGCCCCGCTTCTAGCGGAGCCCTCGCGGGCGGAAACGCCCTGAGCATTGCGCTCGGCGCCCCCTCGGCGGTGGCGGAAGCCAAGAATGGCGACCTCTACATCGCCGATTCGAACAACGACGTGGTCTGGAAACTCAGCCAGGGCAACCTCTCGGTCGTGGATACCGGCACCGAGGAGCTGAGCTATCCCCTGGGCGTGGCGGAGGCCAAGAATGGCGACCTCTACATCGCCGATTCGGGCAACAATCGAGTCCTCAAGGTCACAAGCGACGGCACCACCTCGGTCGTTGAGATTGACGGCATGTACCAGCCCAACGCCGTGGCGGTGGACAAGGACGACGCGCTCTACGTCTCCAGCGGGGACAGTAAGAAGGTCATCAAGGTCGAAGGCGAGACCATCACGACCGTATACACCGACGACAACAAGCGCCCTCGCGGCGTGGCGGTGGATGCCACGGGCAACCTCTATCTCGCCATCGCGAACGAGCCCCAGGTCCTCAAGGTCAGCCTCGACGGCACCGTCACGGTCGTGGCCGGAACCGGCGGCTACGGGTACTCGGGGGACGGCGGGCTGGCCACCTACGCTCGAATTGGCAAATCGAACGGCCTGGCGGTGGACGCCTCGGGCAACCTCTACATCGCCGACAGGGAAAACAGTGTCATCCGCAAGGTCGACCTGAAAACCGGCCTGATCTCGACCGTGGTCGGGAACGGCATGGACGGGTACTCGGGCGACGGCGGCGCGCCCGCCAAGGCCCAACTGGACGAACCGCAGGGCCTGGCGATGGGTGCATCGGGCACCCTCTACATCGCCGATACCGATAACCGGGTCGTTCGTTCCATCGGGTTCTAACCCCCGAGGAGTTTCGGAATCGGTATGCCAGAGGCAGGGGGATCACCCCTGCCTCTTTTTCGATCCCAAGGCAAGCGCTCACTCAAAATTTTGCGACACCCTTAAGCTCATTCAGGCCGCCCCCTTCATCCGCTAGCGGTAGGTCACGACGGTGAAGCCCTCATCCGGAAATGGGGGGACGAAGTACTTCGTTATTGCATCGAACTCGGCGTCACTGGTCTTGAATTCGTGAGCGCCCGTTTCGTTGCGCAGTCGCAGACGTGCCTTGCACTCCTCGTCCGAGACGTCGAGGTAGTGCAGACAATGAGTGGCCTGGACTTTCTCGACGAGCTCTCGCATCCATTGGCGACTCCCGCGCGTGTTCGCGGGAAAGTCGAGGACCACCGAGAGGCCGGCACGCAGCAATTGCTCGATATGACCGCTCATGGCATCGCGTAGCCGCGTCGTGCAGCGAACATAGTCCGCGAGGGCGCTTATCTCACCCGGATAGAGGCGATTGAGCCATTCGTCCTCGCTGATCAGGACGGTCTTCGGGGCAGCCGCCAGTTTACGGGTCAACGTCGACTTTCCCGCCGCGATCTTTCCGCACACCAGGTGCAGCGTCGGAGCTTGGGCCTTCTGTCGGGTTGGATCTTGAGCTTCCATGGAGACCTCCTGCTTGGTCGAATCGTCCCCAGGAGGTAGCAAAAAACCCGCCTCGCTGGGGCGGGTTTCGTCGACGGCACTAAAGCAAGCGAAAACCCACCATTCAATGAATGGCGGTAATGATCACGTCGGCTTGCAGGTGCGCGTAACTCATGACTCCTTTATGGCCGACATCATGGGGGGTTGTCAAGGAACTTGAAGGCCCGGGCGTCAGCGCCTCGCCTTCAAGTGCTCCTCGATGACGCGCTTCAGGACCACCGCCTGGTTGTGCTCCGTGTCCTTCGCGCCGTAGACCAGCGTGATGTGCCCATGGCGCGCAGCCGCAAGGAGCGGGCTCAGGGCCTCTGCCTTGGATGACAGCTCATCACGATAGCGCGCCTCGAACTCGCGCCACCGCTCGGGCTTGTGACCGAACCAGCGTCGCAGCTCCGTGCTCGGCCCCAGGTCCTTGAGCCAGGCGCTCAGTTTCAGGTGCTCTTTCGTGACCCCTCTTGGCCAGAGGCGATCGACCAGGAAGCGATCCCCGTCCTCAGGGGCAGGTGCCTCATAGGCACGCTTCAAGGCGATCGTCATGCTCAAGCCCCCCCGAAGATCTCGCGGAGGAACAGCAGCAGCGCCTCCCACGATCGCTTATCGGCCTGGGCGTCGTAGGCGACGCCCTTGGAAGGGTCGTTCCCAGCCGCCGGGTTCGTGAAGGCGTGAACCGCCCCCCCATAGAGGTTGATCTGGTAGTTCACGTGACCTCGACGCATCTCGTCCTGGAAGGCGAGCACGTCCTGCATGGTCACGGCCTTGTCCTCGGCGCCGTGCAGCACGAGGACCTTGCCCTTGAAGTGGCTCGCCGTCGGGTTGGGCGTATCGAGGCTGCCGTGGAAGCTCACGGTGCCGGCCATGTCGACGCCGCTGCGCGCAAGCTCAAGGGCCACGCCACCCCCGAAGCAGTAGCCCATGGCGGCCATCCGGGCGGGATCCACCTCGGGGCGCGCCGCGAGCACGTCCCAGGCCGCCCGGGCCCGGGCGCGCATCAGGGCGCGATCGCGCCGCAAGGCGCCGGCCAGCTTGCCTGCCTCATCGGGGGTGCGCGCCACCACGCCCTTGCCGTACATGTCGGCGGCGAAGGCCACGTAGCCAAGCTTGGCCAGCTCCTCGGCACGGCGCTTGGGATAGTCGTTCAAGCCCCACCACTCGTGGACCACCATCACGGCAGGACGCTTGCCCTTGTGGGCGTCGTCGAACACGAGCAGGCCCTCGAAGGTCTGGCCGTCCTGGCGGTAGGACACCGTTTCCTTGACGATTTTCGCGTCGGCTGGCGCAGGGCTCATGAGCACCCCCAGCGTGGCCATCGCGAGAACAAGATGTCGACTCATACCACCCTCCTTCGCTCATTCATGATGACCGGTGACCTTCGCTCCCTCTCAAGGCCCTGACGACGAAAATCCTCGGTACCGCGGCCAGCCTCAGGGGGACAGGGCCTCCACGGGCAGGGCGAGGGCCTGGGCTAGCTTGAGCTGGGCGGCGAAGCCGTCGAACTTGGCTGCGATCGCAGCACTCTGAGCCTGGTTGAGGGCGGTGAGGGCCTGGATCATCTCGAGATTGGTCCCGACCCCACGCTCGAAGCGCATGCGCGCCAGTTGCAGCGCCCGGTTCGCGGCCGCCAGTTGTTGCTGCGTCAGCTGGGTGCGCCCCTGGAACGCATGCAGGGCGGCCTGGGCCCGCTGGATATCGAGCGTGGCTGAGAGTCTCCCTGCATCCAGGATCGCGGCGGCGCGGGCCGCGTCTTGCTCGGCCTGCTGGACCTGGGCGCCGATGCGCCCGGAGTCGAGCAAAGTCCAGCTCAGGGTCCCCGTCACCCCGTAGCTCGCCCCACCGTAGGGGCTCGCGCCGAGATTTCCTGCGGCTTCGAGGGTCGGCAGCTTGGCGCGCGATCGCTGGCGGACGACGAGCTCCTGCAACTGCCGACCGACATCCAGCGCGCGAAGCTCCGGACGCTGCGTCAGAGCGCTCGACGCGCTCGCGGGCGGCATCTCGAGCGGCAAGAGGACCGCCTTCGCGTCGGGGTGGATCGAGGTGCCCGACTGGCCCAGCAGGGTCGCGAAGGCCAGCTGCGCGGCATCGAGGGTCGCTTGCGCCTGGAGCCTGCGGTCCTCAGCACTCGCGACCAGGGCCTGGACCTGCAGGACGTCGAGCTCGGTGCTGACGCCGCCCTTGAGGCGCATCTTCGCGACTTCGAGCTGAGCCTTGGCCTGCTGGATGTCCACGCGGCTCGCGGCCTCCAGGGCTTGCGCGCGCAGGACGTCGAAGTAGGTGCGGGCCACCTCGTACTGGAGGGCGAGGTCCGCGGCCTCGAATTCGGCCTCCGCCCTTCGCCTTGCGAGGGCAGTCTGTTGTTGCGCGTCCTGCGCCAAGAACGCGTCGAACAAACGCTGATTCAGGGAAAGCTTGGTGTCCCAGGCCCCCTGGGCGAAGGCCACCCCCGTGTCCTTGCCCGTTTGCGAGAGAGCGCTGCTGAGCAGCAGGCGCGGCCAGCGCTCAGCCTCGGCGCCGCGCTGACTCGCCTCGGTCTGGGCGATCAGCAACTTGCCCGCCTTCAAGGTCGGGCTGAAGCTCCGGGCGTGGGCGATCGCCTCACGCAGCGAGAGCTCGCCCTCAAGCGCGATCGCAGGGCCCCCAGCCGAACCGAGGACTACGAGCAGACAGCAGACGAGGAAGGAGCGCCTCATAGGAGCTGGTTCTCCATGAGCTGCCGGAAGGGGCCGTCCGCCTGGGAGAGGGTCGCGAAGTCCCCCTCCTGGGCGATGGCGCCCCCTTCCAGGACGAGGATGCGGTCCGCCTGGCGGATGGTGCTGAGGCGGTGGGCCACGGTGATCCGCGTGCACGCAAGCCGGCGAAGGCTCTGGCTGATCGTCGCCTGCGTCTTGCCGTCCAGGGCGCTGGTGGCCTCGTCGAAGAGCAGGATGGAGGGCTTGCGCGCGAGGGCGCGCGCGATGAGAAGCCGCTGACGCTGGCCCGCCGAGAGGTTGCTGCCCCCCTCGTTGATCGTGGTGTAGAGGCCCATGGGCATGGCCAACAAGTCCTCGTCGAGGCCCGCAGCCTCGCAGGCCGCGCGCACCTGCGCATAGGTGAGCCCCTGGCCCACCGCGACGTTGTCGTAGAGGGTGCCTCGGCTGATCCGGTCGTGCTGCAGCACGGTTCCGATCTGCCGGCGCACCGCCTGGAGGTCGAGCCCCGCGAAGTCGTTGCCGTCTAGGTAGATCTTGCCCGACTCGGCGCTCTCGAACCCGAGCAGGAGGCGCAGCAGGGTGGACTTGCCCGACCCCGAGGCACCGACGATGGCGACGAACTCCCCCGGGGCGATGTCGAGCGAGAGGTCGCGCAAGACGTAGGGAGCCTTTGGGCCGTAGCGGAAGGCGAGGCGCTTGAAAGCGATGCCCCCCGCCAGGGGACCCGGATCCAGGCCGCCGCGTTTGGTTTCGAGCGGCGCGTTCACGAAGCGCATCAGCTTGCGCCACTTCCGCTCGGTGTCGATCAGGTTGCCGAGGGCATTCCCCATCCCCAGGGTCCCTGTGAGGAAGCTCCCGAAGGCCGCGCTGAAGGCGATGAAGGCCCCCATCTGGGAGGTTCCCCCCGGGACGCTCGTCTGGGCGGCGAAGCCCGCGTAGAACAGGGCCATGGCGAGCAGGGGCGCCACCTCGATGAACAGGGTCAGGCGATCCTGGTAGCGCTGCACCAGGAAGTCCTCACGCTCGTTGACGGCGTACGAGGCGACGACGTTGGCGAAGGCCTGCGCCTCGGCCCTGGCGACCCGGATCTTGGAGAGGCCGTCGATGTAGTTGACGACCAGGGCCTGCGTGTTGGCCGCTGGCCGGCCGACGCGCTGGCGCTCGCGCAGGGTGAGCTTGGCCGACATCCCCATGTAGGCCACGATCAGGACCCCGACCAGCAGGCCTGCCAAGGCCATCGGGGTGCTGTAGAAGAAGAGCTGAGCGAGGAAGGTCACGGAGAAGACCCCGCTGATCACGCTCTGAACGGTCGTACCCGCGAGCGCGCGCCTGAGCTGGCTGATGGTGTTCATGCGCTGGGCCAGATCCCCGGCGGGCGTCTCGCGGAAGAACTGCGGCTGCATGCCAAGCACCCGGTCCCACAGCGCGGCGTTGAGGGCCGCCTCGGCCCGCGTTTCGGCCCTCAGAACCGCGTAGTCCTGGACCAGGCGCAGGGCGGGCAGGGCCGCCGAGATCACGAAGAGCGCGATGCCGAGTTCGAACAGGAGCTGGCGATCGCCGCTCGGGATGACGGCCGTCAGCAACCAGTAAGTGGCATGGGGCACCACGACGCCGAGCGCCGCCGAGAGGGCAGCGACCGCGAGGACCACGTGGGCCTCCGAGCGGATCACGTCCCAGGCGAAGGCGAGCAGATCCTTCTGGGTGAGGGGCTGATCCGCGAACGGGCGGTAGAAGACGATCCCATGGGTGCGAAGCCCGCGCGCGACCTCGGCGTCGACCGGCAGGCGCGCGCCGGTCGCGGGATCCAGGTAGGCGTATCGGCCGGGCGAGAGCGGCAGCAAGGCGATGGGCTGCCTGTCCTCCAGGCGATAGGCGAGCATCGGCCCGCTGTCCCGGCGCCACCAGTCGCCGCTCAGCCGTACCCGGCGGTAGCGCACGTGGGAGGCGCGCATGATCGCCTTGAACGGATCCCGGGCGGGGCTGCTCGCGCCGGCCGCCGGCCGCTGGAAGGAGATCTGCGAAGCGGCGCCGATGGCCGAGAGGGCCGCAAACAGCGGGTCGCCCTGCGGCGCGGGATCCCCGATCGGTTCGAGAATGCCCGCGAGGTCGCGGTGGGCTCGTCCCATGGCTCGCGCCTCAGCGTCCATGCGACCTGCGATCCGGGCGGCGTCGGCCGTTTCGAGCGTTGCAAGGCGGCGAACAATCGCTCGATGCGCAAAGCCTGCAAGCGCCCGGCGTCCCGCTTCCAGCTGCGCCGGCTCGGCGAGTTCACTCGGACCGAGCGCGAGTAGCTCGATCGCCCCCTGTGCGCGCAGCCAGGCGCCTTCTCCCATGGGCACCGGCCCCAGCTCGGGCGTGAGCGCCGCCTCGTTCAGGCCAAAGCAGGCGGCCTGTCCGCTCACCGCCATGACCCAGCAGCCTGCCTCGAAGCGAATGCTCTCGCCCGGTTCGAGCGCGATACGACCGGCCTCAGGCGCCGGCGAGGCGGCTTCGGGGGCCTCGGGCGCAAGCGTTGCGATGCTCGCCCCCCAGCGCAGCAAGGCCTCGGCACGCTCCAGATCAGTCGCCTCTATCCGGAGCAGGCGCGCGGCGCCGAGCGCCACCGCCACCACCTCGAAAGCGCCAATGTCGGGTGCGACCCCGCCGAGCACCCCGCCCTCGGCGACGGTGAAGAGGGGGCGCCGGGCGCCGGGGAGAGAATCGCTCTCGCCGACCAGCGCGAAGACCGCAACCTCCCCATGCGCGACCCGGAAAAGGGCGCTCGGGTCGTCGAGGCGCAGCGGCGCATCACCGGCAAGGGGCATCACCGCCTCTCGGTCCTCACGCATGCGACACCTCTTGGGCCTCGCCGAGTTCCATGGCGATCAGGTCTGCATAGAGGCCGCCTCGTGCGTAAAGGGCCTCGTGGGTGCCGCGTTCGACGACCGTCCCCTGCGAGAGGACCAGGATCTCGTCGCAGTCCCTGAGGGTGCTGAGCCGGTGGGCAACGACCAGGCACGTGCAGCCACGCGCGCGGAGGTTGCGGTCGATGCGCCGCTCGGTCCGCGAGTCGAGGGAGCTGAAGGCCTCGTCCAGGATCAGGATCGCAGGGTCCCGCACCAGGGCGCGGGCGATCTCGAGGCGCTGTCGCTGGCCTCCCGAGAGGTTCTTGCCCCCCTCGAACAGGGCGGCATCCAGGCCCTTGGGCATGGCGAGCACGTCTTCGAGCAGTTCGACGTCCGCGAGAGCCCGGAGCAGGTCGGCCTCCGGCACCGAGCGATCCCACATGGTCAGGTTGTCGCGGACGCTCCCCGCAAAGAGCACCACGTCCTGCTCCACCAGGGCGAGGGACTGGGCGAGGACCGCCTCGGGGATCGCGTGGCGCTCTCGGCCGTCGAACCGGATCGAACCGGCCCAGGGCCGGTAGAGCCCCGCCACCAGCTTCGCCACGGTGGACTTGCCCGACCCCGAGGCCCCCACCAGGGCGACGCGCTGGCCCGGAGCGAGCGAGAGGCTGAAGCCTTCGACCAGAGGCGGATCCGTGGGGCTGAAGCCGAACGAGAGGTCCGAGACGGAAAGGGCCCCTTGCAGACGCTTGGTCTCGGACTGGGCGTCCAAGGGCCCCTGGATGGCCTCGTCCGCGGGCTCGGCCAGGACGTCCTCCAGCTGAGCCAGGTCGGAGAGCACGGCCTGCAAAGAGGCGCCGAGGGTCGCCAAGCCGTTGATGGGGCCGAGGAAGGAGCCGACCATGGTCTGGAAGGCGACCAGGATGCCCATGGTGAGGTGCCCCTCCATGACCCGCGCGCCCCCGACCACCACGACCGTCGCCGTGGCCAGCGAGGAGAGCAGGCTGGGGATGCTCCCGACCGCGATCTCGAGCGCGGCGAGGCGCTGGTTGGCCTTGAGGACCTTGGCCTGATGACCCGCCCACTGGCCGAAGAAGATCCCCTCGCTCGCCGACGCCTTCAGGCTCTCGATGGCCTGGAAGCCTGCAAGCCCGATGCCCGCCAGCTCCCCTTGCTCCTGGGCCACCCGCATGTTGGCGGTCACGCGCAGGCGCCCGATCCAGGCGAGGACGAGCAGGTTCAGGGCCCCTGCGGCAAAGACGATGCTCGAAAGCAGCGGGTCGTACAGCAGCATCATGCCGCCGTAGAACACGATCATCAGCAGGTCGATGGCGGTGGTGGCCAGGCGCCCCGAGAGCAGGGTCGCCAGGCGGCTGTTGAGCTGGAAGCGGATGGCGATCGCGCCGGGGAAGCGCTGAGCGTAGAAAGAAGGCGGCAGGCTCAGAAGGTGCCGCAGGAAACCCTGGGACATGCGGGCCGCAAGCGAGGTCTTGAGGCGGTTCAAGTGGTAGAGGCGCAGCTGCGTCAGCACGCCCCTGAGCACGGCAATCGCAAGCATCCCCAAGAGCAGGGGATTGAGCCACTCCGAGCGCTGCAGGACCAGCACGTGGTCCACGAAGATCCGGGTGGTCAGGGGCACGGCGAGCCCCGGCACCACCAACAGCGCACCCAGCAGAATGAGGAAGAGCAGGGCGCGCCGCGAGCTCTTCAGCCGCGAAACGAGCGGACCGACGACCCCGAGGCCGGTTCCCCCCCGCTGAAACTCTGGCCCCGGCTGGAGCAGGATCACAAGGCCCGTGTAGCCCTTCACGAACTCGGCCATGGCGAGCCTGCGGCGACCGTGGGCCGGGTCGTTGACGTAGACCGTGTCGCCCTTGAAGCCCTCCACCACCAGGAAGTGGGTGAAGTTCCAGAAGACGATCTGCGGCACGGGCAGCTCGCTGAGCCGCTCGGGCTCCATATGGAAGGCCTTGGCCATCAGGCCATAACGACGGGCGGCCTTGAGCATGCTCGAAGCGCTGTTGCCGTTGCGCGAAACGCCGCACGCGGCCCGAAGCTCAGCCGGCGGCACCTTGCGGCCGAAATAGGCGAGCACGATGCCGAGGGCAACGGCCCCGCACTCGACCGCCTCTAGCTGGAAGCGCAGGGGCGTCCGAACGACCCGCGCCCGGCGGCCCGGGAGGCTAGTAAATCGCACTGGCCTGCCTCATCAGCGAGATGGCGAGCTGAATCGGGCTGAGGGTTTCGACCGTCACGCGGCTCGTGATGGTGGTACCCGGCGTCTGGGGAATCTGCGGCCCCTCGGAAGCCGACCAGTGGTAGCCGCTGCGCGTGTGAGGGTCCACGTCGAGCTGGGCGGTGACCTCGATCTGGGGGGTGCCGTTGGAGAGGGCCACCGCCCAGTCTTCGCTGCCCAGGGTGCTCGCCATGGCCTGCTTGGTCACCGGGAAGGGCGAGACGGTGAGCACCGTGCCCGTGATGCCGCCGAAGCGATCGCGCTTGACGGTGTCGGGGGTGGTCTGGACGTGCTGGCCCGGCAGGACCTTCTTGCCGTCGCGGATCGGGAAATAGAGCAAGGCGACCATGGGCTGGTCCTTGTCCTCGACCGCCACCGTGGCCAGGCGGGTGCCGGCGGTGATCACCTGGCCCACCATGGTCGAGACTTCGAGCACGCGACCGGTGCAGCGGCTGCGGACCAGGCCCTGGTTCGCCATCTGCTCCTTGAGCACGGCGATCGTAGCCGTCAGATCGCGGCGCTGGAGGCTTTTGGCGGTGCGCAAGTCGGCGTACTGCTGCGCCATGGTGTCGCGGCGCAGTGCGAGCTGCCGCAGCTGGGCCTCCCAGTCCGGAATCCGGTCGTGGTTGGTGCGGTAGCTCTGCTCGGCCTCGAGCATCGCATCGACGGTCAGGGCCTTGAGGTGGTAGAGGTGCTTGCGGTCCTCGTAACGGGCCTTGAGGGTGGCGTCCAGGGCCTTGGCCTGGGTTATCAGGCGCCGGTAATTGCGCTCCTGCTCGGCGATCGCCCGCTCTTCCTGCTCGTTGTGCCGAGCCTGGAGCGCGAGGTTCTGCGCGCTCTGCGCGTCCAGGAGGGCGAGCTTCGCCTCTTGCTCGGCCAGCTGGCGGCCAAGCTCGGGCAGGTCGAGCACCGCGACCACGTCGGAGACCTGGACCGTGCTGCCCGGCGAGAGCCGAAGCTCACGCAGCTTGCCGGATCCCACGGACTGGATGCCCATCACCTTGTGGGGCCGGGTCAGGATCCCCGAGCCCATGACGGTGACGGGGATGGTCCCGAAGATGGCCCACAAGACGATCAGGGCGGTGACGACCGTCAAGCACAGCACGGCGATCCAGCCCTTGGGGCTCACCACCTGCAACAGCTCGTCGAGCTGGTCGTCGGTGGCGAGGGTGGCGCGCGGTGCGGGCGGTTTGAGCGGCGAAGTCGGCATCGGCTAGTCCGGAATCAGGCGGCGGAGCATGGTTTCGAAGCGCAGGCCCGCGATCGCCACCTTGTCGAGCACGGCGGGGTCCACCTCGTGGTCCTCGAGGACATCCTCGCGAAGCGAGAAAGCGCTCCCCTGCCCCATGGTTCGGAAGGTGTTGCGCAGGCGGTCGGCGAGAAAGAGCGCGAGCGCTCGGTGAAAGCGCGCGTTGAAGCCGATGTCGGTCCGCAGCTTCTCTTCGAGGTCGGCCCGGGCGATCGCAAGCACCCGGCTATCCTCTCGCGCACGCACCGTGGCCGAGGGCGGGCCCTGGTCCACCAGCGACATCTCGCCCACGATCTCGCCCGAGCCCACGACCGCGAGCGGCTTGTCCTCGTGCGCACCCGCCACGACGGCAAACGAGCCATCCAGGATGATGAACATCGAGTCGATCGGTTGTCCCTGAACGATGATGGCGCGACCCCGGACGGCGGTCTGCGGCGAGCCGCGGGTCACCAGCCAATCCAGATCCTGCTCGGTCAGCTCGCCGAGGATGAAGAGAACCTTGCGCAAACGGGACGATCCTCGTCGAAACCCCAAGGCCGCCCTCTGGCGGCCTGCTCGTTCGCACATCATCGTAGCATACGCCGTCCTGCCGCCGAACAACTCCCATCGCTTGTCGAGAGGCCCGTTCTGTCGGATACTGAAACCGCCCAAATGCCCATCGCCGCCCGTGACGCCCACCGCCGGCCCTCACCCAGGCCTGTCCCTTCGGAGATGACGATGTCGTCCACCACCGGCCCCGTGCCCGTCTCGCTCAGCAAGAAGCTCGCGCGCACCCTGTTCCCGGGGCGAGACGACGACTTCCGGCCCATGCCGCAGTCCCTCAGAGGGCGCCTGCTGTGGTGCCTCGACCTGGCGAGCCACTGGAGCATCCTCTTCCTCGCCCTGGTGAACCTGGGCCTGGTGCTCTTCGACTACACCTACCTGGACCTGCGTCACCACTACCTGACCTACACCCCGCACTTGGTCGAGCGCTACGACCCGGTCAAAGGCGTGAGCCCGCACCGCCTCACCCAGGGCTACGTGGAGGCGGCCACCACCACCTTCGAGAAGCTGCGCGCGGGCGAAGGCGACACGGCCGCCCTCCTGGCGGACATGCGGCAGCGCAGCCAGCAGCTTTACCAGGAGGACCCGTTTTCGGGCGCCGGCTTGAGCGGGGTCTTCGAGCAGATCAAGAACCGCCTGCGGCGGCACGCCAAGGTCGACTCGGGGAAAGAGGCCTTCATGGTCTTCTGGTCGCCCAAGAACCTGACGCCCGCGCGCCTTGACCAAGAGCAGGCCTTCTTCGACCAGAGGCTTCGCCCGCTCTTGGCACGGAACTACTACCGAGCGCTGGGCGAGAACGGGCGGCCCTTCGACGCCTTCTGGATGATCGATCTGCTGTTCATCCCCTTCTTCGCGTTCGACTTCCTGGTGCGAGGCGCGCTCGAACTGAGGCGCGGCAAGTACCCGAGCTGGAAGGCATTCTGCTACGCCCGCTGGTACGACCTGGTCTACTTCGTCCCGCTCGGGCAGTACGTCGTCCCGCTCGGCCAGTCCGGCTGGCTCCACCTGGTGCGCGGGATCTCGGTGGGGCACCGCATGCGGCGGCTCGGCCTGATCAACCCGATCACCATCCCTCAGCGCGCCGCCGAGCGAGGGATCAACCTCGCCACCGACCTGGTCAGCGTCAGGCTCCTGAGCAACTACCAGGAGTCGATCCGGCGCTTCGACCTGGACGAGACCATCCGCGAGCTCTCCGCCGAGGACCGCGAGCGGTTCAACCGCTTCGTCGAACTCCACTTGCAGGCCGCCGTCACCCGCATCCTGCCCCAGGTGATCCCCGACCTCCAGACCATGATCACCTACTCCGCCCAGCAAGCCCTCAACGAGTCGCCGACCTACCAGCAATTGCGCGCCCTGCCCGTCGTCGGCGGGATGGCCGAGCGCTACCTGCCCGATCTGGTCGCCGAGATCGTCAACGGCATCCAGCGCGGCATGGGGGCCGCCCTCGAGGATCCCACCCAGCGGGACCTCTCCCGGCAGCTCGGCGACAAGCTCGTGGAGCTGATCCTCACGGAGCTTCGAACCCTCGAAACCGAGCAGGAGATCAAGCGATACTTGATCGCAAGCCTGGAACAGCAGAAGAACAAACTCCTCACCTAAAGCGGCGCTCCTCCCTTGCGGCATCCCACCCCAGGCCTCACGCGTTTTTTCATCGGAAGCGACCAAGCGCGTCCGGAGCGCGAGGCGCTAAGGTGCTGAGTAGCGATACCGTCACTCAGCAGGAGGGATGCCGTGAGTACCGAGCGTTACGCGGTCCGGTGGATCCATGGGTTGCTGACTCCCGAGAGTTGCGCCCTGGTCTTCATCGACCACCAACCCCAGATGTTCTTCGGGATCCAATCCATCGATCGCCAGACCCTTCTGAACAACACGATCGGCCTCGCCAAGGCCGCCAAGGTCTTCAAGGTCCCGACCATCCTGACCACCGTGGCCGCCGAATCCTTCAGTGGGGCCCTCATGCCCGAGTTGCAGGCCGTCTTCCCCAACCAGAAGCCCATCGACCGCACCAGCATGAACGCCTGGGAGGACTCGAACCTCCGCACGGCCGTCGAGAAGACCAATCGCAAGAAGCTGGTGTTCGCAGCGCTCTGGACCGAGGTCTGCCTCGTTTTCCCGGTCATCAGCGCCCTGGAAGCCGGCTACGAGGTCTATGTCATCACCGATGCCTGTGGCGCGACGACCGCCATGGCCCACGACATGGCCATGCAGCGCGTCATCCAGGCGGGGGCGGTTCCCATGACCTGGCTGCAGTTCATGTGCGAGCTGCAGCGCGACTGGGCCCGCACCGAAACCTACGACGCCGTGCTCAACGTGGCTGAGGAGCACGCCGGTGCCTACGGCATCGGGATCCAGTACGCCAAGGCCATGTTCGGTGGAAAAGAAGGCGCCAAGAAGCGCTAGTCGAGAAGGAGCACCCACATGGCGACCACGATTCTGCTCAACGGCAAGATTGCCACCATGGGCAAGCGGGCCCCGTTCGTCTCGGCCCTGGCCCTGAAAGATGGCCGGGTGCTCGCGGCAGGCGAGGCCCAGGACGCGCTGGCGCACCAAGAGGCCGGCTCGCGCGTCATCGACCTGGGGGGCAGGACCGTGGTGCCAGGCCTCAACGACTCGCACCTGCACATCATCCGCGAAGGCCTGAACTACAACCTGGAGCTTCGCTGGGACGGCGTCCCCTCGCTTGCGATCGCCCTCGACATGCTCCGGCGCCAGGCAGAGCGGACACCGCCCGGCCAGTGGGTCCGAGTGGTGGGCGGCTGGTCCGCCTACCAGTTCGAGGAGCGGCGCCTGCCGACCCTCGACGAGATCAACGAGGCGCTGCCCGACACCCCCGCCTTCATCCTGCACCTCTACGACCGGGCCTTCATCAACCGGGCGGGCCTCTGCGCCCTCGGGCTCGACAAACAGACCCCCGACATGCCGGGCGGAACGTTCGAGCGCGACGCCGAAGGCAATCCGACCGGCCTCGTGCTCGCCACACCGGCCGCCACCATCCTCTACGCCACCCTCGCCAAGATCCCCAAGCTGACGCCTGAGCAGCAGCGCAACTCCACCCGGCAGTTCCTGCGCGAGCTCAACCGCTTCGGCATCACCAGCGCGATCGACGCGGGCGGTGGAGCCCAGAACTACCCTGACGACTACGCGGTCTGCCGCGAGCTCGCCCGCGAAGGGCTGCTCACCGTGCGGATCGCCTACTACCTCTTCGCCCAGAACGCCCAGCACGAGTTCGAGGACTTCTCGCGCTGGGTGGATATGACGCACCCGGGCCAGAACGACGACATGTTCAAGCCCAACGGCTTCGTCACCGAGGGCGGCGGCGAGAACCTCGTCTGGGCGGCCGCGGACTTCGAGAACTTCGTCCAGCCCCGCCCCGAGCTACCCCCGACCATGGAGGCGGAGCTTACGCGCGTGATGCGGCTGCTGGTCTCCAAGCGCTGGCCTTTCCGGATCCATGCGACCTACGACGAGTCGATCGGGCGTGACCTGGACGTGTTCGAGGCCATCAACAAAGAGATTCCCTTCAACGGCCTGCGCTGGTTCATCGACCACGCCGAGACGGTGTCGGCGCGCAACCTGGCGCGCATCAAGGCGCTGGGCGGCGGGATCGCCATCCAGAACCGGATGGCCTTCCAGGGCGAGGACTTCATCGCCCGCTACGGCAAAGAGGCCGCCTCGCACGCCCCGCCCATCCAGGCCATGCGCGAAATGGGGATCCCCCTGGGGGCGGGCACGGATGCCACCCGTGTCGCCAGCTACAACCCATGGCTCTCGCTGCACTGGCTCGTGACCGGCAAGACACTGGGCGGGACCGAACTGTACCCGGCAAGCAACCGCCTGGATCGCATGGAGGCGCTCAGGCTCTACACCGAGGGCAGCGCCTGGTTCTCCCACGAGGAGGAGGTGAAGGGACGGCTCGAACCCGGCTGCTTCGCGGACCTCTGTGTCCTCACCGAGGACTACTTCACGGTGAGCGAGGACGCCATCAAGGGGATCGAGTCCGTCCTCACCCTGGTGGCCGGCGAGGTCGTGCACGCGGCGGGTCCCTTCGCAGCCTACGCCCCGGAGCCCCTGCCGGTCATGCCCGAGTGGTCGCCCGTTGCCGTCTTCGGCGGGTACTACGCGGCCGATCGCACCCGGCGACCGGGCCCGGTGACCATGCTCGGCGAACAAGAGATGCCCCAAGCGTCGCGCCCCAAGGCGGACGATTGAGGCCAGCCCAGACCACAACCCTCGCTGCGTGCCGTCAGGTTCGCTCGGCGCGCAGCCCTGCCAGGAAGCTCGTCATGAGGCGCCGGAAGCTCTCGTCGATGTCGAGCGGCATGCCGAAGCCGCCGCTCGACTCGAGCGAGGCGAAGCCGTGCACCAGGCTGCGCAGGCCCCGGATGGCATGCAGCGTACCCTCCTCGCCCAGGGCGAAGGGCTCCAGCACGCGGATGATGATCCCGAGGAGCTGGTCGCTGGCCTCGTCCCACTCGCGATCGCCGGGTTCGGGCGCGCGCAGGGTCGCAGCATAGAGGCCGGGGTGCTCCTTGGCGTAGGCGCGATAGGCCTCGGCGATCGCCATCATGGCGTCAGGCCCGGCCTTGCCGACGGCGGCCTCGGCCATGCGCCGGGCGATCGCCCGCAAGGCCAAGAGGGCAACCCCTCTTTGCACGGCCTCTAGCCCCGCGACATGCTTGTAGAGCGAAGGGGAACGAACGCCAAGCCGCTCGGCCAGGCGCGAAAGGCTCAGCCCTTCGAACCCCTCTTCATCCACCAGCTCGGCGGCCGCGCGCATCACGACCGCCTCGTCCAAGCCTGCCCTAGGAGCCATGGGGCCCCTCCGTGCGCCCCTTGCGCAAGAAGTTCACGAGGTGCGGGGTCGTGACCTCCGGCATCTCGGCGTGGGGATAGTGACCGGCTCCCTCGATCATCACGTACGAACTTTTCAGGGCATCGGCCACGCGCTTGGCCTCGACGGCCGGCTCGGAGAAGTCCGGATCCTTGGTGCCCATCACGATCAGGCTCGGGGCCTGGACCTTGGCGAGGCGCTCTTCGGCCGCGGACTTGGAGCTTGCGATCATGCCGCGCATGGCTGCAAGGCGCCCAGGCTCACCCAGGTTGGTGCGAAGCGCGTGGAGGTAAGCATCGAAATCAGCCGGCTTGCGGGTGGGGTACAGGGTCGTGTAGAACATCCCCCACAGCGACGGGCCCCAGGGCCCGATGAAAGGCCAGGAGAGGACCTGCGACTTCCAGAGCGGTCCCCCGTCCCGCACGACGGGCCCGACCAGGACGAGCTTCCCGATGCGATCAGGGGCCTCGGCCGCGGCCCAGACAGCGGCCCCCGCGGCCATCGAGGTCCCGACCACCGTCACGGGGCCAGCATCCAGGTGGCGCGCCAGGGCCACGATGTCCTTGCCGATGCCCGCAAGCGAGTAATCAGGCCAAGAGACGCTCGACTCGCCGTGGCCGCGCACGTCCATCGACACGACCCGGTAGCCCGCCTCCACCAGGCCGGGCGCCAGGTACCGATACTCGCCTCGCAGATCGCCGAGACCGGGGACGCAGAGCACCACCGGCCCCGTCCCGACGTCCTCGTAGGCAATTCGCCCTTCGCTCGTCGTCAAGAAGTGAGTCGCCATCGTCCTGCCTTTCTCGCCCTGCTGCGCCGAGGCCGCCGAAAACGACCCGGCATTGAGGGCCAAGGCCCCCGCCAAGAGCGCACCACCGAATGAACGCCATGCCATCGTCAAGCTCCTCGCATCGATTAGCTACAGTGATTAGCTTAAAGCTAAATCGATTAGCTTGCAAGGACTTTCTTGCGCATGGCCCGCAGGCTCTCCTGCACGATCGCCCTCCAGGGGCCTGGTCGTGCGATAATAGACCCTATGAACAAGCAACCTGAGTCCTCGTTCCGAGGCAATCCCCCCAAACGCGAACAGCTCGCCGAGCTCCTCAAGGACCACCTGGCCCAGTGGAACGAAGTGCGCGAGACCGTCGTCGAGATCGGCGCCACCTGGAAGTGGGCCTTCTCGGAGGCGAGCAATACCTGGACGTACCGCTCCTACCTGCCGGGCGATCGCTTCTTCGCCTCGCTCACCCCCAAGGAAGACGGCTTCGAGGTCAGCACCAACCTCAAGGCAGACGAGTGGTCGGCCATCACCCCGGCGTCTCCCGAGGACGCGGCGCTGCTCGAAAGCCTGCGGGCCAAGGCCCTCGCCTCCGGCGACGACCCGGCCTGGCTCCACGTGGCCGTGACCGGCAAGCAGACCCTGCCGCTGCTCGCGCAGATCCTGGTGGTCCGCGCCCGTCGTCCCCAGAAGCCCCGCCTCAAGGCCGGCAAGAAGCGGCGTTAGAGCCCCCATGCAGCAAGGGCCCCTGGCGATTGCCAGGGGCCCTCTATTTCGTCCTAGGGGCTAGCGCCGGACGATGATGACCTCTTGGTGAGGCCGGTGGTGGTGCCAGCCGCGGTGCTCGTAGTAACGGTGATGAGGACGCTCGCGCTCGCGGACCACGATGACCCGCTTGGGCTCGGGACGCACGACCTGCACGGGCAGTTGCACCTGAACACCGGGAATCGGCTGCACGATGACCTTGCGCTCCACCTCGCGGTATTGCTCACCCCCGCGGTACTCATGGTAGGGGCGGGCCTCGGAAGGGGCCGCCAGGAGCGCCGTCGCCCCCATCGTCGCGATCGCCAGCAGCAACATCTTTCGCATGGTTCATCTCCTCTTGGATTGGATGCCTGCTATAGATACGACGTAGCGCGCGAAAAGGTTCCAAGCGACGCGAGGATTTTCAGGATCGCACCGGCTCGAAGCAAAGCGGCAGCTCGGCTACCCCGTGAAGCAGGCCCCCCTCGATGTGGCGCAGGGCCGCCGGCGCCTCGGGATCCCGGCGGATCGCCCCGAGCCGCGCGAGCATGGCCCGCATGGCGATCGCCCCTTCCAGGCGTGCCAAGGGGGCCCCGATGCAGTAGTGAATCCCGTGCCCGAAGGAGAGGTGCGGGTTCGGGTCGCGCCGCACGTCGAAGCGGTCGGGTTCCTTGAAGACGGCCTCGTCCCGGTTGGCCGAGCCGATGAAGGCGAGGACCATCTGGCCCTCCTTGATCGTCTCGCCGCCAAGCTCCATATCCCGGGTGGCGGCGCGCGCCGTCCACTGCACCGGCGAGCGATAACGCAGCATCTCCTCGATGGCGCTCATCATGTCCTCTGGGTGCGTGCGCAGGTGCCGCATCTGGTCGGGATGGTCCAGCAGGCACAGCATCCCGTTAGTGATGAGGTTCACGGTGGTGATGTGGCCCGCCAGGAGCAAGAGCGCGCAGAAGCTCAGGACTCCCTCCTCCGAAAGGCGCTCGCCTTCGAGCTCGGCCGACAGCAAGTGACTGATGAGGTCCTCGCGCGGCCTCTTGCGGCGCTCCTCGATGATTGCCTGGAAGTAGGCGTCCATCTCCGCCTGCACCCGCCGCCCCCGTTCGAGGGCCTCCTCCCGGCGCTCGAGGAGGTTCGTGGTCCCCGAGAGCAGCTCATCCGCCCAGCGCTTGTACTGAGGGCGATCCGCAGGCGGCACCCCCAGCATCTCGGCGATCACGATGACCGGCAGAGGATGCGCGAGGTCGTTCACCAGCTCCAGTCGGCCCCCTTCCTCGATTGCATCCAGCAGCTCGCGGGTCAGGGCCTCGATGCGCGGGACCATGTCGTTGATGGCCCGAGGGGTGAAGGCCTTGGAGATGAGGCCACGCAACTGCCGGTGGCGCGGCGGGTCCATGGAGATGAGGCTCTCGCGAAAGCCCTCCGCCTCCTGGGAAGCAAGACGCTGCGAGCTGAAAGCCTGATGGTCCATGAGGACCGTCTTCACCTCGGGATAGCGGTAGACGGCCCAGGCCTGCATGGCCTCGTCGTAGGCGACGGGGCGCTCGTGGCGGCGGACCCGGTAGAAGGCGTGGGGGCTGAGTAGCTCCTCAGCCGGAGGAAAAAGCGACATGGCGATCCAACCTCTCTGTGCGCGCGGGAAACGACACCCAGAGGATAGGACCCAACCATCGCTCAGTCGCCAGCCTAACGACCAATCTTTTGAGGCGAGACTTTCGGTTGCACGCTTGAGCCGGGGCCGATCCTAGCCGATGTGCAGCAGGCGGATCACGCCCCAGCTCATCGCTGCGAGCAGACCGAAACCGGCCAAGCCAGCATAGACGACCTTCATACCGGCCTTTCGGACCATGGCGAGGTTGGTGTTGAGGCCCATGGCGGCCATGGCCATGACCATCAGGAAGATGCTGGTGTTGGAGAGCCACGCCTTGGCCTCGGCTGGCACGACCCCGATCGAGCCGACCACGCCCACCGCCAAGAAGCCGATGACGAACCAGGGGATGGGCGGCTCCTTCCAGCTGTAGCTCAGCTTCTTGCCGCTGCCGCTCAGGAGGCCGAGCACCACCAAGGCGGGCGCCAAGAGGACCACCCGGGTCAGCTTGACCAGCGTCCCCATGTCCCCGGCGGTCGTCCCCCAGGTGAAGGCCGCGGCCATGACCTGGGCGACCTCGTGCAGGGTGGAGCCCGAGAGGATGGCGAGCTGCTGGGTCGTCAAACCGAGGAACGGCCCGCCGAAGACGTAGAAGAAGACCCCGATGGTCCCCAGGATGCCGCAGAGGGCCGTCGCGAGGGTCGCGTCCTCCTCGTCGGCCCGGATGACGGGGGCCGCCGCCGCCACCGCGCTCGCCCCGCAGATGGAGGTCCCGACCGCAAGCAGCATGGCGAGCTGGGCGGGGACCTTGAAGCGGCGGGCAAGCCAAGCGATGCCCGCGATGCCGAGGCCGATGACCAGCAGATCGAGGAAGAGAACCTTGGGCCCGGCCTTCGCGATGAGGCCGAAGTCGAGCCGTGCCCCCATCAGGACGATCCCGAGCCGCAGGATGGTGCGGGCCGAGTACTTGGTGCCGGGGACGGCCCAGGTGGGCAGGCCTGCCGCGAGGCGCCAGAGGATCCCGACCAACAGCGCGACCGTCAGCGCCCCCATCACCTTGAGCCCGGGCAGCATGGCCAGATACCAGCTCGCGGTCGCAAGGCCCAGCGCGAGCAGCACCCCAAAAAGGCGGCGCGGCGTCTGGAGGGCGGGGGTCTTCTCGGCGATCATGAGCAGCCTTTCTGACTTTAGGACTTAAGAGGGCCTTCTCTGACAGTAACTCCTTGCACTCGGACTGTAAAACGAGAAGGCCTCCCTTTCGGGAGGCCCTACTGAGAGCTTAGTAAGCCACCGTGAAACGCTTGCGCAGGTGCGACGGGCGCTCGATCTCGTCGAGGATGGCCACCGCGAGGTCCGCCGCCGAGATCCGACCCGGCCCCTCGCCGGTCGAAAGGGGCTCATCGCCACCCAGGCGGTAGGCGCCGGTGCGCTCGCCCGGCTCCAGCAGGATCGCGGGCGAGAGGAAGGTCCAGTCGAGCCCATCCTCGGCCTGGATCTGGCGCAGGGCCTCGCGCGCGCCGAGCGCCCCTTCCTTCCATTCGGCCGGGAACTCCGGGGTGTCGACCAGTTGCACCCCGGGCGCCACGTAGAGGCTCCCCGCCCCGCCCACGACCAGGAGGCGCTTGAGGCCGGCCGCCTTCACCGCCGCGGTGATCGCCTGGGAGCCCGCGATGAAGCGCTCCTGGATATCGGGGGTGCCCCAGCCGGGGTTGAAGGCGCTGACGACCGCATCAGCCCCCTTGAGGGCCTCGGCGAGCGCCGCCGCGTCGAAGACGTCCACCGCCGCAGGGGTGAGCGCGTCGTGCTGAGGCAGCTTCTCGGGGTGGCGGACGATGGCTTTCACTTGGTGGCCGCGCCGCAGGGCCTCTTCGAGGACCTGGGTGCCGACGAAGCCGGTGGCGCCAATCAAAACGAGGTTCATGGGATGGTTCTCCTCTCGGATCGCGTCGCAGAAAAGGGCTGCCTTTCAGCCACATCTGCAACAATGTAATCAACACAGTTACACTTTAGGGTAAAAAAAGGGGCCTAGCTCCCGGCGGCTCCCACCTTCTCGCGCGCCAGGACCTCGCCGAGCATGCCGGCGATGGTCTTGCCCGCAAGCTCCGTTTCGAGGGCCCGCTGGGCATCGTCGACCGTCCGCTCCAGGGCGCCCTGGATGTTGCGGCCCACCAGGCAGCGCGGGTTGGGGGCCTCGTGGTGCATGGCGAAGAGGTGACCGTCCTCCACGGCCTGGTAGACCGCAAGCAGGGTGATGTCCTCGGCCGGCCGCGCCAAGAGCGCCCCGCCGCCCGCCCCGAGGCGCGAGGTGGTGAGCCCCGCCTGCGCGAGCATGGACAGCAGGCGACGTACCACCGCCGGGTTGGTGTTCACGCTCCCGGCGATGTATTCGGATGTGACGGGCTCGCCCTCCTGCAACTGAAGCAGCGTCAGGATGTGGACGGCCACGGCGAAACGGCTGCTGAAGGACATGGTTCCTCTCCGGGTCGATAAGTGAAACCATCTTAGCAACACATATCCAATCCCGCAAGCCCTCCGCCCGCGCTACAATCGTGCCGCAAGACGCCGCTAGCAGGAGCGAGACCATGGCCGGTCGATGCCGCATCGGGACCTCGGGCTGGGCCTACCCCCACTGGCGCGGGCCCTTCTACCCGCGCGAACTCGCACCCGGCGCCTGGCTCGACTACTACGCCCGCCACTTCGACACCGTCGAGATCAACCGCAGCTTCTACCGCCTGCCCACCCCGGAGGCCGCTGCGGCTTGGGCCGCGGCCGTCCCGGAGGACTTCTGCTTCGCGGTCAAGGCGAGCCGCTACCTGACCCATCTCAAGAAGCTCAAGGATCCCGCCCCCGCCCTTTCGCGCCTCTTTGCGGCGATCGCCCCTCTGGGCGACAAGCTGGGCCCCGTCCTGTACCAATTGCCACCCCGCTGGAGGTTCGACGCCGAGCGCCTCGCAGGCTTCTTGGGCGCGCTGCCGCAAGGGCTTGCCGCCGTGGAGTTCCGGGACCCGAGCTGGTACCGGCCCGAGGCCTATCGCTTGCTCGCGGATCACGGGGTCGCCCTGTGCGCGTCGAGCTTCCCAGGCCTACCCATGGTCTGGGAGGCGACGGGCGGCATCGGCTACGTGCGGCTCCACGGCACGGCGGTGCCCTACGGCGATCGCTACACGCCAAACGCGCTGGGCGTCATCGCCCAGCGCGTCCGAAACCTATTGCGGCGCGGCCTCGACGTCTACGTCTACTTCGACAACGACGCCGAGGCCTTCGCCGTGGAGAACGCCCGCGAGCTGCGAAAGCTGCTCGAATGAAGGCTTAGCGCTTGCCGTACAGCTCCTGGTACTGGACCTTCTCGCGCTGGTTGAAGGCGTCGAGCAGGCCGTCGCGACCGACCTGCTTCTCGAGGGCGACCAGATCGAGCTTGAGGTGGCCGTGGGCGTCGTACTGGCTTGCGAGCGTGCCCATGTCCCCGGTCTCGACGCGCCAGTCGGTCAGGGCACCGACGACGTAGTTGCCGAACTGGAAGGCCTCGAACTCGTTGTGGAGGGTGCAGAAGTCGCAGAAGTTGAGCTTGTTGCCCAGCTGCTTCTGCGCCTTGAAGGCGGCCTGGTAGGCGCGGGCCAGGGGCTCGGCGGCGCGCTTGGCATCGAAAGCCAGCTGGAACTGAGCCGAGTGGCGCGTCTCGTGGACCAAGAGCAACAGGGCCGTGTACGGGTTGCTCTCCTTGGCGAGCGCTTCGGGGTTGAGGATGACGCGGCCGCTGCCGGGCCTCTCGGGGTCGAAGTCGAAGAAGGCGGGCCCCTTCACCACGTCGGTTGCGATCGCAAGCTCGGGCGGCACGATGCCGAGCACCTTGCACTCCAAGTCGAAGAAGCGCTTGAGCACGGGCAACTGCTTGTCCCAGCTCAGCTGGTCGAAGCTCCGCACGCCCTGATAAAGGGCCGCATCCGAGCGAACCGCCCGCACCAGGGCCTGGCGCTTGGGATCCGACTCGCTGCCCATGGCCTGGAGCGCGGGGAAGGAGGCGGGCATGAGGGCGAAGGCCTCGGGGCTCAGGGCCATGACCTCGCGGCGGGCGAAGAACCTGGGGTCCAGTTGCTGGTCGGCCTTGGCGGCCACGCGTCCGTCGGCGGCCCCCGCGAGCGGAGTGACGAGGCCGCAGCCCGCCAGCGCGAAGAGGGCAGCGATCGAAAGGACGAGGGACTTCTTCAGCATGGTCAACTCCTGAGACGGTGAGGATTAGCAAGCAATTTCCAAGCGGGTCGATGGATATTGAGCATAGGGGCCAGGCCTCTTGCGCACCATGCGACCTGTGACACTTTCGAAACTGTCCGGAGCCTCCATGAACCTGTTTCTCAACCGCACCAGCCCGATCGCCCTGATCGACCAGCTCACCGCGCAGATCCGCCAGCAAGTGGCCTCGGGCGCCCTGAGCCCGGGCGAGAAGCTCCCGAGCCTTCGCTCGCTCGCCCAGCGGCTCGGCATCCACCACAACACGGCGCTTGCCGCCTACAAGGCCCTCGAAGCCGAAGGGGTGATCGAGATCCGCCAGGGGAGCGGCGCGCGGGTCAGGGCCTTTGCGCCTGCGCGCGAGCCCTGGCGCGAGGGGGTCGCGCTGCGCGCGTTGGCCGCGCACTTCGTGGCGCAGGCCCGCTCCCGCGGGCACGACGCCGAGGCGATCCTGGAGGCCTGCCGCGCGGCCCTCGATCCGGTGCAGATCACGCGCCTGGCCGTCGTCAACCCGCACCCCGACCTGCAAGCGCTGTACCTGCACGAGCTGGGGGACTGGCTCTCGTTGCCCATGGTCGGCATGAGCCCCGAGGAGGTGGAGGCCGCCGATGCCGCCTGGCGGACCGAGACCTGCTTCGTCACGTCCAGCAACCATGCCCTGCGCCTGCAGCAGATCCTGGGCGATGACGCGCCGCTGGCGGTCTTCAAGCTGGCCTCGGTGGAGCCGCTGCTCGCGCGCGCGAAGGCCGTCGAGGCCTCGGGACTGATCGCCCTGGTCTCCGACTCGCCGCGCTTCCGGTTCCTGATCCAGGAGCTGCTCGCCGGGGCCTGCGAGGCCGATCAGCTCCTCGTGCTCGCCGCCGAGGACGAAGATCAGCTGCGAAGCGTCGCGCGCCTGGCCTCCTTGATCGTGACGGACTCGCCTTGCTGGGAGGCGGTCTCGAAGCTGAGCCTGCAAGCGCCGTATCGCTTTCGCCTGCTCGCCGAGGACCTCTTGAGCGAGCTTGCCGAGCGGCTGCCGCCCGAGGCGTTCAACCCGCGCTAACAGCAAAAAGGGCCGGGACGGCAATGCCGTCCCGGCCCTTTCGAATCAGGGCAGGAGGGATTAGAGGCCCTTGGCCATCCCCTCGACCTCGATGCTCAGCTCGTCAGCGACCTTGACGCCGAGCATGGGCGCGGGCAGCTTGATGCCGTAGTCCGAGAGCTTGAGCTTGAAGCCGGTCGTGACCGAGACCCAGTCGCCGGGGCGGTAGTTCTTGTCCTGCTCGGGCAAGTAGACCAGGGTCACGGGAGCGGTGACGGTGCGGGTCACGCCGTGGAAGGTCATCTCACCGGTGACGGTGCCGTCGACCGGCTTCTCGGCGACCAGCTTGGGGGCCTTGAGGCTCTTCATCTTGAAGGTGGCGGTGGGGTACTTCTCCGCCTCGATGATCCCGCGCATGTGCTCGTTACGCAGCGCGATGCCGGTGTCGAACGAGGAGACGTCGACCGTCACGGTGCCCTTGGGGCTGAGCGAGGGGTTGTCCACGTTGATCTCGCTGTCGCCGTCCACCTTGGTGGTGCGGCCCGAGAGGCGAACGATCGAGGCCTTGGACGAGAAGGTGGCCATGGTCTCGGAGTGGGCGTCGGGGGTCACCTTGAAGGGGCGAGCATCCACGTTGGCGGCCACGGCGAGCGTGGCGGCGAAGGCAAGAGCGGTCACGGCGAGCTTGGAGTTCATGCGAGTTCCTTTCGGAAGCGAAGAAAGCGGAGAACCAAACGTTCTACATAGAACGACTCCATACTAGTCCTAACTAAAACGAAACGTCAAGCCCCCCAAGAGCAGAATCTTGCACTTGGACAGCAAGACCCGGCACTTAGTGCCGGGTCGCTCGAAAAAATCTTAGATGAAGGCGCGTCGGAGCTCTCTCAAGAGCTCGGTCAGTTGCTGCTGCTGCTCGGGCGACATCTGCGCCATGTAGCGGCCGAGAAAGTCGATGTGCGGCTGGAAGGTTTGCTGGAAGACGGCCTCGCCTTCGGGCGTCAGGGCGACGAAGACCTGGCGGGAGTCCTGCTCGCCGCGGGTCCGCCGGATGAGGCCCTTGGCCTCCAGGCGGTCCAGGACGCCGGTGAGCGTCCCCTTGGTGATCAAGGTGCCCTCGCCGAGCTGCTTGCAGGTCATGCCGGGGGTGTCGCCCAGGGTCGCGAGCACGTCGAACTGGGCCGGCGTCAGGCCGAGCGACTCGATGTGACGGGCACCGACACTCGCGAAGGCGTTGTAGGCTTCGGAGAGGGCCCGCAAGGGGCGCAGAAACGGCTCGGGGGCCTGGCTATAGGGAGAGGTTTCCTGTTCCATGCCTCCATATTATTCCTAACTAGAACCACCGTCAAGCCAGGCTTGGGCCTGGCATCAGGGCCAGGCAAGCAGGCTCAACCGACCGACAGGGCCGGGGTCTCGTCGTCCTCGCAGCAGACGGCGTTGCGACCGCTGCGCTTGGCGGCGTAGAGGGCATGGTCGGCCCGTTCGAGCAGGCTCAGGGGGCTATCGCTCTTGCGCAGCTGCGCCACGCCGATCGAGACCGTCACCGAGGGGATGGGCTCCTGGTCCTCGTTGTGGAAGCGCATGTCGCGCACGTGCTGACGGATGCGCTCGGCGACGATGTAGGCGCCCTGCAGATCCGTCTGGGGCAGGAGGATGGCGAACTCCTCGCCGCCGTAGCGCGCGACTTGGTCGCAGTCGCGCACCCGGCCCTTGAGGGCCTGGGCCACGCGGCGGATGACCACGTCCCCGATCAGGTGGCCGTAGGTGTCGTTGATGTTCTTGAAGAAGTCGATGTCCAGGAGCAGGAGGGTCAGGTGGTTGCCGTAGCGCTTGCTGCGGCCCAGCTCGAAGCCCAGGCTCTCCTTGAAGTGGGCGTGGTTGATGAGGCCGGTGAGCCCGTCGGTGACCGCGCGCTGGAGGGCATCGTCGTAGCGCGCTCCGAGATCGACCAGCTGGGCGTCGCGCTGGGCCAGGGTCACCTGCAGGCGGCGGTGAGAGAGCGCCAGAGCGGCGAAGGGAAGCAGACGCTCGAGTTCGCTCACGCGCTCGCGCGACTCGGGACGAGTCCCCTCCCAAACCAAGAGCAGGACCGCGTAGACACCCTCTTGGAGCGACATGGGCAGGCAGCAGGCCAGTTGCTCCGGGGTTTCCTCCCAGTGGATGCGGGCGTCGGCGATCGCATCCAGCGCGATCCCAAGCGGCATCTCGGTAGGGGGAACGGCAGGGCGGCTCGCCATGATCGTCAGATCCCCCGCCAGCAGGATCTGCCCGTACGAGGCCTCGACGAGGGTCGATAGCTCTGCGAGCAAGGCGTTCGCAAGCTCCTCGGTGGTGCCGGAAGCGAGATGCTGAGCCGCCATGCGCTCCATGACGTGCCAGGACTCGGCCAATGTCATCGCTTGCTCCATTCCGGACTCCGTGCCATCGCCGCAGAGCCCCCATTTTCTTGTTCCCCGCAAGCGGGAGTTTCTCTCAGGTCGGCCTCGATCACCGGCACCGTGAACGTGAAGGCGGCGCCTTCTCCCGGGGGGCTCTTGAGCGAGAGCCGGCCCCCGTGCAACTCGACCAGGCGCTTGGCGATGGGCAGGCCGAGGCCGGTGCCGCGAGGATGACCCTCGGGCGCCTGACGGAAGCGCTCGAAGATGCGCTTCTGGTGCTCGGGGGCGACCCCCGGGCCACTATCCTGCACCGTGAAGGCGACGAAGGCCCCCTTGCGCCCGACCGCCTTCTCGAGGAGGACCTGCAGGCGGATGGTGCCGCCGCGCGGCGAGAACTTGACGGCGTTGGAGACCAGGTTCAGGAGGATCTGGCGAATCCGGACCGGATCTGCGGCGAAGGGGGGAAGACCCTCGCTGATCAGCTGCTCGCAGCGGATCCCCTTCTCTTGGAGCAAGGGGGCCATCAGGACCGCCACGTCCTGGACCACCTCGGCCGCTTCGAGCGGTTCGAGGTACAGGTCGAGGCGGCGCGCCTCCAGGCGCTCGAAGTCGAGCACATCGTCGATCAAGCGCCGGATGAGCTCGGCGCTCTGGTTGATCATCGCCACGTAGGTGCGCGGCTCGCCGATGATGGCCGGCGCGAAGTCCTCGAGCAAGAGCTCGCAAGCCCCCGCGATCGCCGTCAGCGGGGTCCTGAGCTCGTGCGAGTAGGACGAAATGAAAGCCGCACGCCCCTTGTCGACCTCGCGCAAGGCGCGGTTGGCACGCTGGAGGGCCTCGGTCTTGGCGGCGAGCAGCTCCTGCATGTGCTGCTCGAGGCCTTCGGTCCAGCCCTCGGCCGCAAACGCCGTGCCCTCGAGGGCGCACGCCGCCTGGGGATCCAGGGCGAGGGCCTGGAAATCGGAAAACAGGCTCAGGGTGTCACGAAGGCTCTGATCGGCCGCGCGGCATGTCGCGCCCCAGAACCGCGCGCACTCGGCGAGATCCGGCGACGCCTGGTACAGGGCGACGAGCACGCGCCAGCCGGCTTCGAGGAGCCCCGGAATCGGGTGAACGGCGGCGCGCAGCGCCCACGCCTGCAGCGCGCCGCGCAGGTCGTCTGCCTCAAAGCCGTGGGGGGAAGTGGCTTCCACCTTGCTCGGCACCCTTGCCTCCATCCGGAATCGTTCAGGCTCACGATAGCATAGCAAGCATGCGCATCGCAACCCGGCTTCATAACATCTTATTAAGCAACCCGAGCGACATGTTTCAGACGAGCTGCCCGCAGTGTTGATCCATTACCCGGGCGGGTTTGCCGCGATGCATCAGGCGCGCGGATGGGCGTGCCGGTAGACCTCCCGCAAGCGCTCTTGGCTGACGTGGGTGTAGATCTGGGTCGTCGAGAGGCTCGCATGCCCCAATAGCTCCTGCACGACCCGCAGATCGGCGCCGCCCTCCAGGAGGTGGGTGGCGAAGGTGTGGCGCAGGGTGTGCGGGCTCACCTCCTTCTGGATGCCCGCGGCCCGGACGTACTTCTGGAGCATGCGCTGCACCGAGCGCTGGTTGAGGGCCTGCCCCTGCCGGTTGACGAAGAGGATCCCGTCGTCCGCACGCCCACCCACCAGCCGCGGGCGCGCCTCGCGCAGGTAGGCCCCGACCAGCTCCGCCGCATGCACGTCCAGCAAGACCAGACGCTCCTTGGAGCCCTTCCCGAAGACGACGATCTCGCGCTCGTCCCAGTCGATCTGGTCGGTCTTGAGGGCGACGATCTCGCCGACGCGCATCCCGGTCGCGTACAGCAGCTCCAGGATGGCGCGATCGCGCATGCCCAGCGAAGACTCGGGCTCGGGTGCTGCGAAGAGGGCCTCGAGCTCCTCGCGATCGAGGAACTTGGGCAGGCGGCGGGCCGCCTTGGGGCTCGCGACGCTCGCGACCGGGTTGGTGCTCACCACGCGCTCTCTGGCCAGGTATCGGAAGAAGGTCCGCAGGGCGGCGAGCTTCCTTGCGATCGTCGCGCGCTGGTAGCCGTTCTCGGAGAGCTCGCCCAGGTAGCGGCGCAGCATCAGGTAATCGATCGACTCCAGAGGCGCCTCGCCCACGAAGCGGCGGAATTGATCGAGATCCTGGCGATAGGCCTTCAGCGAGTGAGCCGAAAGGTTCCGCTCCACCTCCAGGTGCAAGAGGAAGGCGTCGCGGTGGGCGTCGAGGGCATGCAAGGGTGCGTCTCCGGTGGAAAACGAGGGTTCAAGGCCATCCTACCGCAAAGCCCGGCGGACTTGGTGCGATAATGACTACATGCACGCTCATTCCAAGCTTAAAACCATCGCCTCCTGGGTCTTCGCCCTCCTTTTCTTCTTGCTCGCCGCCGTGGCCGGCACCTATCCGCTGGCCTTCAAGCTTGGCGAGGGGGTCCTCGATCCCGGAGACGGCGTGCTCAACACCTGGATCCTGGCCTGGGGAGCCACCATCCTCGCCCGGAACCCGGGACAATTCTTCCAGGCGCCGTACTTCTACCCGGCCCGGGACGCCCTCGCCTTCTCGGAAAACCTCCTCGGCAACCTGCCCCTGTTCGGGCCGCTCCTGGCCTTCTCGGGGGACCCGGTCTGGGCCGCCAACGCCTTCCTCGTCCTCTCCGTCGCCCTGACCGGCCTCGCGACCTATGCCCTCTTGCTGCGCTGGACCGGAAGCCGCACGGCCGCTCTGGCGGGCGGCCTGCTCTTCGCCCTGAGCCCCGTCAGGATGAGCCAGGTGAACCACCTTCAGCTGTTCGGGCTCTGGTGGACACCGCTCACCTTGCTTGCGACGAGCGCCTTTCTACGCGGCGCGCGCTGGCGGCACGGTTTCGCCGCCGCCCTGTGCCTCGCCTTGCAATTTTCTAGCTCGGTGTACCTGGGCTACTTCCTGCTCATCACGCTCGCAAGCTATGTCCTCGCCAGGCTTTGGCGCACGCCCGACCTGCGCACGCGCACGCTCGCCATCCGGGGGGCGATGCTGCTCGCCGGCACGGGCCTCGCCCTCGGCGGCCTGCTATGGCCCTACCTGCGCCTCAGCCGCACCTGGGGCATGAGCCGCACCCTGCGGGACGGGACCGCCCTCGGCGCGGATCTGCTCAGCTACTTGAGCGCCTGGCCCCATAGCATCCCCTACGGCGGGCGGCTTGCGGCGGTCCTGCCGCTCTACGCCCACGAGAAGTACCTCTTCCCCGGCCTCGTCGTCCTCGCGCTCGCCGCCTGGGCCCTGGGCTGGGCCTTCAGCCGGCGCCGCGAGAAGCTCTCGCAGGAGGCCCGCGCCGTGGCCTTCGCAGGGACCGTGGCCTGGCTCTTGAGCCTGGGACCGACCCTCCAGGTACGCGGGATCATCACCTTCCTGCCCCTGCCTTACGCGGCCCTGTTCTACCTGGTGCCGGGATTCAGCGCCATCCGCGTCCCGGCTCGGCTCGGGTTGATGGTCGCCCTCTGCCTTTCCGTGCTCGCGGGCATCGGCCTGAGCCGGCTCATTGCGCGGCACGGCACCACGCCCCTGCGGCGCGGGGCGATCGCGGCAGCCGCCCTCGCCCTGGTCCTCGTGGACACCCACCACCGGCCCCTGACCCTTTATCCGCGCCCCGTGCCGTCCGCGCTCGACCGGGCCCTCTCCCGGGCCCCCATGGGCCCGGGGGTCTTCGTGCCCATGCCGACCTACAAGCGCGAGGCCGACGGCATCCTCGAATCCGGCCGGATGCTCCTCACCTTGCCCAGCGGCCGCAGCCTGGTGAACGGCTACTCGGGCTTCTTCCCGGATAGCTACCTGGAGCTCGCCCGTCATCTCGAGAACGGCCCGACGCCCGAGGCCCTGGACGCGCTCGCCGCCACCGGCGTCACGTGGCTCGGCGTCCGCTACGACCAGATGACGCCCGGCGAGCGCCTGAGCTGGGACCCCGCCGAAGTACCCGGCGGCTTGCAGCTGCTGTGGCGCGAGGCGGGGCAGGGCGCCCTCTACCGGATCGATCGCAAGCCCAAGCCGAGCCCGCTCGCCGCCACCCTCGCCCTGCCGCCCACGCTGAGTGGCGATCGCGCCTTCACCCTTGCCCTCACCCTGGAGGCCCCTCACGGCACCTGGGTGGCTCCTGCGCCTGCCGAGCGGCGCGCCCTCCGGATCAGCTGGCAGGGCGCAAGCCCTCGCACCGAGGAGCGGAAAGTCTGGCTGCCGTTGAGCCTTCAGGGATCGCGCTCGATAGGCGTCCCGATGCGCACCCCGCGCAAGGCGGGGAACTACCTGCTGACGGTCGAAGGGCCGGACTTCGTGGCGACGAGTTCGGTCGCCATTGGCTCGCAGGCCATGCCCGACACCCTCACCGCCCCCATCCAGGCCCAGGTGAGCTGGCAGAACCCACCGCCCCCTCCCCGCGTTCTGGCAGGGCAGCGCCTCTTGCTCGAAGCAACGATCCGTAACGAGGGGGGCAATGTCTGGCGTGCTGCGACCACCTGGCGCGAGCGCCTCGCTGCGCGCCCCGAGTGGCTGCGCAAGCATCCCCGCTGGATCTTCGACAACGGAGCAGGTGAAGTGGGCGTAGCGGTGCGGTGGACCGAGAAGAGCACGGGGGCCGAAATCGCCGTGGGGCAGGCCAGGCCTCGGCGCTACCCACTCGCGTTCGACGTGTTCCCGAAGGAAACCTATCGCTTCGAGGAGCACCTCTTCGCCCCGGAGGCGCCGGGCACCTACGTGGCTGAGCTACGACTCGCGGACGGCTTCGACGCCGTCGCGGCCCCGCTCGCCCAGTACGAGATCACGGTGGAGTAACCCCCTACTTGTTTTCCCCTGCCCCCTGGCGGGGCAGGGGAAAGAACTAGACGTGCTGGGGAGCTTGGCCGCCCGGCAGGGGCAGCTGCATGACCCGGCCCGGGTTGACGGGCACCACGTGGCAGGCGCGGCAGCGGGGCTCGTAGGCCTCCTGGGCGCCGATCAGGATGACCGGATCGTCCCACTCGGCGGGCGCGCCGTTGATCAGGCGCTGCGAGCGGGTCGCAGGGGCCCCGCAGACCATGCAGATGGCGGTCAGCTTCTCGACCGACTCGGCCAGCGCCAAGAGCCGTGCCGTCACGCCGAAGGGCTCGCCCCGGAAGTCCATGTCCAGGCCCGAGCAGATGACCCGCTTGCCCGAATTGGCGAGCGCCTGGCACACGTCCACCACCGCGTCATCGAAGAACTGCACCTCGTCGATGGCGACCACCGCCGTGTCCTCTTCGGTCAGGCGCCAGATCTCCTCGGCGCCGGTCGCGCGCACCGCGCGCATGCGCCCGCCCGCATGGCTCGACACGTCCTCAGGGGCGTAGCGCGTGTCGATGATCGGCTTGAAGACCTGGACCTTCTGCTTGGCGATCTCGGCGCGGCGCACCCGGCGGATCAGCTCCTCGGTCTTGCCGCAGTACATGGAGCCGCAGATGAGCTCAATCCACCCCTGGCGAAACGGCGACGCGTAGAATCCAAGCTGCATCCGGGAATCCCTCTGAGTCGAAAAACAGGCAACCGGACCATGGTAGCGCAAGAGCGGACGTTCGTGGAGCGCACGAAAAGCGATCCGCGGACCCCACAACCCCTCCTCGCTTGGAAAGACTGCGTGATCCGCGGATCGTTAAGAATATTGCTCGTGAAACAGCCGCAGGCGCTTGCTAAACCGTCAGTGCGCCCCCCAGGACGCGGTCCAGCTCGGCGAGCGCGCGCTCGGCCTGCTTCTGGTGACGCAGCTGCTTGTCCTTGACCTTGGGCCCATCCAGGGGCTCGATGATGCCCCAGTTGGAGTTCATGGGCTGGAAGTGCTTGGGGTCCGCGTGCGAGACGTAGTGCATGAGGCTGCCCAGCATGGTGGTGCGGGGCAGAACCAAAGGCTCCTCGCCCTTGAGGACCCGGGCCAGGTTGTAACCCGCCAGCGCCCCCGAAGCGGCCGACTCGGTGTAGCCCTCGACGCCGACCAGGCACCCCGCCACGAACCAGAGCGGGCGATCGCGCCACTGCAGGCTCGCATCCAGGAAGCTCGGGCTCGCGAGGTAGGTGTTGCGGTGCATCACGCCGAGGCGCACGAACTCCGCCTCTTCCAGGCCCGGGATCATGCGGAAGACGCGCTTCTGCTCGCCCCACTTGAGCTGGGTCTGGAAGCCCACCAGGTTGTAGAGGTCGCCCGCTACGTTGTCCTGGCGCAGCTGGACCACCGCGTAGGGCCAGCGACCCGTGCGGGGGTCGTCCAGGCCCACCGGCTTGAGCGGGCCGTAGCGCAGGGTATCGATCCCGCGCCGGGCGATGACCTCGACCGGCAGGCAGCCTTCGAAGAAGTTCTTCTCCTCGTCGCCCAGGTGCAGCACCGCCCCCTCGGCCTTGATGAGCTCGTTCCAGAAGGCCTCGTACTCGTCCTTGGTCATGGGGCAGTTGAGGTAGACCCCTTCGCCCTTGTTCCAGCGCGCGGCCTTGAAGATCTTGTCCTGGTTCACGCTCTCGAGCGTCAAGATGGGCGCCGCCGCATCATAGAAGTGCAGGTGCTCGACGCCCGCCGCCTTCTGGATCGCCTCCGAGAGGGCCGGCGAGGTCAGAGGACCCGTCGCGATGATGGTGGGCACCTCGGGATCGAGCGAGGTGACCTCGTCGCGGACCAGGGTGATGTTCGGGTGTTGCTCGATCGCCTCGGTGATAGCACCCGCGAACACGTCGCGATCCACCGCGAGCGCGCCGCCCGCAGGCACCGCCGCCTTCTGGGCGCTTGAGAGGATCAGCGAGTCGAAGCGGCGCATCTCGGCCTTGAGCAGGCCCGAGGCACTGCCCTCGCCGAAGGCGCCGAGCGAGTTGGAGCAGACCAGCTCGCCGAGCAGATTGGTGTGGTGGGCCTTGGTCTCGCGCACCGGGCGCATCTCGTGCAGCTCAACCGCGACACCCTGCCGCGCGAGCTGCCAGGCAGCCTCGGACCCCGCGAGGCCGCCGCCGATCACCTTTGCCTTGAGAGTCATGTCGTCGCCTTTTTCTTATGCTTCCTGGGCTTCCTTGGCGACGTCCTCGCCCTCCGCCTCGCCCTTGCCGTCGGCACTCGCGGCCTTCTTGGGGACGTTCTGGATGTTCTTGCACTCCTCGTTCTTACACAGGAGGAAGCTCCGTCCTGCCTTGGAACGCTTGAGGGCCATCCAGGTGTTGCACTTGGCGCAGAGGGTGTCGGTCGGCAGGTCCCACGAGGTGAAGGAGCACTCGGGGTAGCGCGAGCAACCGTAGAAGGTCTTGCCCGTGCGGGTCCGCTTGATGATCACGTCGCCGGCGCAGCCCGGCTCCTTGCAGCCCACCCCGGTCTTCTTGATGAGCGGCTTGGTGGTCTTGCACTCGGGGTACTTGGAGCAGGCGAGGAACTCGCCGAAGCGACCGCTCTTGATGAGCATCTCGGCGCCGCACGCCTCGCAAAACTCGCCCGAGGGGATGGCGACCGGCTGCATCTCCTTGGCAGCCACCTTGAGGGTGGCGGCAAAGGGCTCGTAGAAGTTCTTGAGCAGCTGCTGCCACTCGTTCTCACCGGTCTCGATGGTGTCGAGCTTGTCCTCCATGTCGGCGGTGAAGCCCACGTCCACGATGTCGGGGAAGTGCTTGATGAGCTGGTCGTTGACCTGGATGCCGAGCTCGGTCGGCTGCAGGGCGCGCCCGACCTTCTCGACGTAGCCGCGGTCCTGGATGGTCGCGATGGTCGGGGCGTAGGTCGAAGGACGACCGATCCCCTTCTCTTCCATGGTCTTGACCAGGGTCGCCTCGGTGAAGCGGGGGGGCGGCTGGGTGAAGTGCTGCTTGGGATTGACTTCCTTGAGCTTGAGCGCGTCGCCCTCGGCGAGCTCGGGGAGCTTCGCGGGCTTCTTGCCGGCGGCCTTGGCCTCCTCGGAATCCTCCTCGGGGGTGTCCATGTAGACGGCCTGGAAGCCGGGGAAGACCACCTTGGTGTCGGTCGCGCGCAGCACGCCTTCACCGGCCTCGATGTCGATCGAGAGCACGGCGAGGGTGGCATTGGCCATCTGGCTCGCGGCGAAGCGCTCCCAGATGACGCGGTAGAGCTTGAACTGGTCGGGCGTCAGGTGGCCCTTGACCTGCTCGGGCGTGCGCAAAATGGAGGTCGGGCGGATCGCTTCGTGGGCCTCCTGGGCGCCCTTCTTGGAAGCGTAGGTCCGGCGGCTCGACGGCAGGTAGTTCTTGCCGTAGCGCTCGGCGATGTAGGCCTTGGCCTCTTCCCAGGCCTCGTCGGCGATGCGCACCGAGTCGGTACGCATATAGGTAATGAGACCGACCGGGCCCTCGGAGCCCAGCTCGATACCTTCGTAGAGCTGCTGGGCGAGGGTCATGGTGCGCTTGACGGTGAAGCCGTAGCGGCGCGAAGCCTCCTGCTGCAGGCTCGAAGTGATGAAGGGAGCGCTCGGCTGGCGCTTCTGTTCCTTCGTTTGGACTTTCGAGACCTTGAAGTCCGCAACCTTCAGGGCGTCCACGATGACGGTGGCCGCGGCCTCGGAGCCGATCTCGGGCTTCTTGCCGGCCCAGCGGACGAGTTCGGTGGTGAAGGCGGTCTTGGCCGCCCCCTTCACCATGTCGGCGCTGATGGACCAGTATTCCTTGGGGACGAAGGCCTGGACCTCGGCCTCGCGATCGCAGATCAGGCGCACGGCCACGCTCTGGACGCGGCCGGCCGAGAGGCCCCGGCGGACCTTCTGCCAGAGCAGCGGCGAGATCTTGTAACCCACCAGGCGGTCGAGCACGCGGCGCGCCTGCTGGGCGTTGACCCGCTGGATGTCGATGGTGCGCGGGTGCTCGACGGCGCGCAGGATGGCGTCCTTGGTGATCTCGTTGAACTCGATGCGCTGCATCGGCTTGTTGAGCTCTTCGAGGATCGAGGCCAGGTGCCAGGCGATCGCTTCCCCTTCGCGGTCAGGGTCGGGCGCGAGGTAGACGTGGTCGGCGCCGGAGGCAGCCTCCTGCAGCTCGGCGACGACCTTGGCCTTCTCGGCGAGGACCTCGTACTGGGGCAGGAAGTTCTTCTTGACGTCCACCCCGAGGCCCTTCTTGGGAAGGTCCCGGATGTGGCCGGCCGAGGCCTTGACCTGGAAGTCCTTGCCCAGGATCTTGCCGATGGTCTTGGCCTTGGCGGGGCTCTCTACGATCACCAACGATTTCGACACGCTTTACCACCTTTCGGTCCGGCAGAATGGCGCGAGTGCGCAAAAAGGGCCGAGACCCGCTCGTACCGCCCGGTTTCAGGCTCCATCGCCTGCTTTCCGGACAAAAATGCACCCCCACTCTATCACACTTTGAAAAACTCACTCGTCCGGTTTTCCTACGCACCGGGGCTCAGGCTCGGACGTACAGGCGACCGGGAAGCTGCTGCACCAGGGCCTTGAGCTCTAGAACAAGGAGGACGCTGTTGATCTGAGCGGGCGGCAGGCCGCTCTTGGCGGCGATCCGATCCAGGCTCGTCGGCTCGCCCTCGATGGCCGCCAGAACCCGGGCCTCGTCGTCGGCGAGCGCAAGCCGGGGGGCCTCGCGCGCCGGTGGCTTGGGCGCCTTCCAGGCCAGCTCTTCGAGCACGTCCGAAGCCGACATCACCAGGCGCGCTCCCTGCTGGATCAAACGGTGGGGGCCCAGCGAACAAGGAGCATCCGCGGGGCCCGGCACCGCCATCACCTCGCGGTTCTGGTCGAGGGCCATCTCCACGGTGATGAGCGCGCCGCTACGCTCCTTGGCCTCGACCAGCACGACGGCCTGGCACAGCCCGGCCACGATGCGGTTGCGAGCGGGGAACTGCCCGGCTGCGGGCTCGGTGCCGAGCGGGTACTCCGACAAGAGGGCCCCGCGCTCGGCGATGCGAGTGGCCAGCTCCTGGTGACCCGCCGGGTAGAGGCGATCCAGGGCCGAACCCAGCACCGCCACGGTCTTCCCCGTTTCGAGCGCCCCCTTGTGGGCAGCGGCGTCGACGCCGAAGGCCAGGCCGCTGACGACCACGACCCCGCTGGCGGCCAGGTCCCGCGCGAGGGTCTCGGCCATCCGCGCCCCGTAACGGGTGCAGCGCCGGGTGCCCACGATGGCGACCGCACGGCTCAGATCGGGCAGTTCGCCCTTCACGAAGAGCACCCCCGGCGGATCGTGGATCTCGCGCAGGGCGGCAGGGTAGGCGCTATCCCAGTGGCAGACCAGGTCGAGCCCCGCGCGGGACACCGCCGCAAGCTCGGCCTCGGGCATGAGCTCCGGGCGCTGGGCGGCAATCGCCTGGGCGATCTCGGGGCCGATGCCCTGGACCTGCGCGAGCTCGCGGGGGCCGGCGCGCCAGGCGGCTTCGAGAGAGCCGAAGCGATCGCGCATGCGACGCAAGCGGGTCGAGCCCACCCCTTCAATATTGAGGAAGGCGACGGCGTAGGCGCGTTCGGACATGGGCGTCCCTCCCGCCATGATTCTAACTTATTATGAAGCTGGATTCAAAAATAAAAGCGCCCCGATGTTCGGGGCGCGAGACGGATCGAAAAAAGGAAGGCAGGAACGGGCCGAAAGCGCTTAGCGCTCGTCCTTGCCAGAAAGGCGGCGAACCAGCCAGCAGTTGTTCTTGTTGAGGTTGTAGTCCTCGAGGATGAAGTCCAGGGCGGCGCGCATGATCTCGGACTTGCCGACCTTCATGCGCTGCTCGGTGCGGAGCTTGAGCATCACGACCTCGAGCGAGAGGAGCTGCTCTTCCGAGAAGTAGAAGGTGGCGCGCTGGTTGAAGACCTCGTCCTCCTCGCCCGACAGGGCCTCGGCGGGGGGCTCGATGTAATCCGCGGGCGGCTTCTTGGTGGTCGGGCGTCTTCTCATCCTTGCGATTCCTCTCTCCCTTACGCTCTTGGCCGGTGCGTGATCCAACTGCCCCGGGCACGTTGCTGGATCCTATCAACCGATCGCAAGCGCGGTATGTATACGGGATCACAACATCAACAACCGTCAAAACGTGACAAGGCCAAAATTGTGACGTTCGCACCGGACGCAAAGCCATACGGGGTGACGCCCGTCACCCTTTGAGGGCGGGTGTATACAAGGGGGGACGCTCAGGGTATAAGGGAGCGGACGATCGATCTCAATTTCACCCGGAGGACAAACGCGGCATGGCCCATTCCATCGGACGAATCGCGCAGGCTTCCCTGCTGGCGGCAGGCGTCATGCTCGGCACGACGAGCTGCACGCTCGGAAACCCCTTCATGCCCAAGGCCAAGATCCTGGTGACCGCAGAGCCCCAGGTGGCGAACTCCAAGCTCACCTACGACAAGAAAACCGGTCTCTTCAAGACGGATAGCGACCGGGTGACCTTCACCCTGAAGTCCTTCCCGGGCGACATCACGCCGGGGGTCCTCTTCACCGACTACAAGATCCGCTTCCTCAACCAGCTCCAGGAAGAGATCAACACCACCACGATCCCCCACCGCGAACTCAAGGCCACCCTGTACGTGCCGCGCGGCGGCGGCGGGACCGGCACGGCGACCACCGGCGGATCGGAGAAGATCGAAGTCGTCGCCGTCTCGTCGGCGGTCGAGCAGTACGGCATCGTGAACGGCTTCCGCACCAGCAACGGCGAGGTCGTCGTGAACGGGGAACCCTGGAGCCAGAACCTGGTCGGCGAGATCGTCTTCACGGGGCGCGACGACAACCAGAACATCGTCGAGGCCGTCGGCACGTTCACCGTCAACTTCCAGACCGACATCAAGGCGGAAGAGGAAAAGTAGTAAGCCATGAGAGGACCGTCCTTTCCTATGAAATCAATCGCATGGGTCTTCGCCGTTCTGGCGATCGCAAGTGCCGGCTGCGACAAGATCGGTCCCGTCTTCGGGCTCGCCGGCGAGCCCGCCAAGCCGCGGGCTACCGGCGCCATCAAGGGCAAGGTCGTCGACCGTAACGGCAAAGCCATCGCCGGCGCCAAGGTCAGCAACGGCGCGGCCCTCTACTACACGTCCGACGGCGAGCAGATCGTCAGGGACGACCTCTGGCGCTCCACCATGAGCGACGAGGAGAAGGCCAAGCACACGCTCACGCTCGGCGAGGGCGAGTTCGTGCTCACCAAGGTGGCGGCCAACACGATCACCCTGGTTCGCGCCGAGTTCGACGGCAACTTCTCGCCGGCGGTCCAGATCTACGTCGATGCCAAGACCTTCGACAACACCAAGGACGAGGGCGCTCCCACCGTGCTGGATGACGAGATCAAGGTCCCGGCCTACGGACCGGTCGACCGCACCACGCGCAAGAATGCCCTGGAGTACGTCGCCAGCACCGACACCCTGAACGGCACCCCCGCCGCGAGCCCCTCGACCTCCGTCACCTTCGATAACGGCGGCAAGGTCACCCTCCGGCTCAAGGCGCCCCCCGGCAGCGACGGTACCGCGGTGAAGTCCTACAAGATCACCTACTACCCGGTCGAAGCGGACCTCAGCAACCTGGCGGCCGCCACCCCCATCTCGACCGAGGTCGGCGACGGGCTCCTCAACAACCCGATCAGCCGTAGCCTCGCAACCCCCGTCCTGATCCCGCCCGCCACCCAGACCCGCTCGGGCAGCCCGGCCGACGTGCCGCTCAACATCGTGACCACGGACGCGAGCTTCAGCGCCTACGTCCGCGCGAAGTCCGAGCTCAAGGCCTACGTGGAGCTGTTCGACGCGAACGGCGCCATCCTGGAGCGCGACACGACCACGGCCGCCACCATCTCGACCACGGTGAGCATCCGCCTCAGGGAGTAAGGAAACGCGAAGTAAGTAAAAGGGCCGACCCAGCTGGGTCGGCCCTTTTACTTACTTGTTCTCCTCGTCGAGCTTGAACTCGGTCTCGACCTGGGAGCCCTGGCCTCCGAAGGCCTCGAACTTGTCGCTGTCCGTGTGGAAGACCGCGCGCTCGGCGTTGATCCAGTCGCCCGACTCGCGGCGGATCTTCACGTCCTGGGTCAGGGTGATGGTCTGGTCCTTGTCGCTGAAGACCGCCCGCTTGCCGGTCGCGTGGCGATCCTTCTGGTCGATCTTGACGAGCTGGCCCGTGAGGATCGAGTCGTTGGTCACCTGGTCGATCTCGAGGTTGTCGCCGGTGGCGACGGTCTTCTCCTTGATCGCCTTGTCCCGCTCGGGATCGGGTTTGCTGGTATCGACGATGCCCTCGCGGACCAGCCAGTCACCCTTGATCTGGGTCAGGATGACGTTGCCGTCCATGAAGATCTTCTTGCGGGTGTTGTCCATGAAGGCGTGATTGCCTTCGGCCCGCTTCTCCTTCTGGAAGGCGAGCACGTTGCCGGTGAAGTCCGCGTCCTTCTTCTGGGTCCAGTACATCATCTTGTCCGACTGGATGAAGGTGTCCTCGCGCTTGAGGGCGGCCTTGAGCTTCTCCTTCTTGGCGGGGCCCGCGGGCTGGGCGCCGGGGTCGCCCGCGCGCAGGAGGCGCACCTCCCCGTCCACGAAGACCCGCTTCTCGTTGTGGAAGAAGGTCATCTTCTTGCCGTTGAGGGTGGTGGTGGGCTCGTCGGGCTTGGTCTGGACGAGCTTGAAGGGCACCTCGATGTACGAGACCTTGACCTTGGAGTCGTGGCGCAGCTTCTCGGTCTCGATGGTCATGTCGTCCTGGAAGATCTTGACCGCCCCTTCCAGGAGCGCAAGCGACGCCTTGCGATCGTACGAGAGGCTCTGGGAGAGGATGCGCACCGCTCCCTTGACCGCCCCGGGCTTGAGCGGGGCGAGGCTCGGCTTGGGAGTGGGGGTCGCGCCCCAGCCGCCGACGCCCGGCACGGGCGGCGGGATGGCAGGACCGCCTGCCGGCACCGAGGGCGCGGGCGGCAGGGTCGGGATCGGCTCGGGCGTCTGCACGGGCTTACGAGCCGACCAGGCAGGCGGAGCCGCGAGGAGCAGGGACAGCGCCAGGAGCGCCGGAATCAGTCGCCGGTTCACAGGGGGTTCTCCTCGCCCTTCAAGGGGGAAATCAGCTCGACGTTCCCGAAGAGGTGGACGCTCTCCATCTGAGTGTCGGCGGTGGCCTCGTTGGAGCGCATCACCATCTGGTCGTGCGTCTTGAGCTCGACGGGCTTCTCCATGATCACCTGGTGCAGCTTGGCCCGGTAGCGGACCTGGTCGGTGTTGAGGTGGTCCTGCTTCTCGGTGACGAAGCTGGCGCTGCCCGTGATGGTCATCTCGTCCATGAGGCTGTCGTACTCGGCCTTGTTGGCGGTCCAGTCCACGGTCTGGTTCTTGGGCGGCTCGCCTTCCTTCTGGCTGAAGTCCTTGACGTTGTAGAAGGTGCCGCGGGGGTTCTGCTCGAAGTAGATGTACTGCTGGTTCTGGGAGGCCTTGACCTGCTTGGCGGTGATGCGCCAGCGCACGGTGCCCTTCTCGCGACCCTGCATGGTCACGTCCTGGAACGCGAGCTCGATGTGGGGCTCCATCTTGGTCATGGCCGTCGGCAGGATGGGGCTCTGGACCTGCGGCTGCTGCTTGAGGTACCAGGTGCCCGCCCCGAGCACCAGGACCAGGACCGCGAGCACCGGCCAGGTCTTCTTGAGGTTCGCAAGGATTGCCTTCAGCACTGCCGTCGCGCTCCTAATCCTTGTGTTCCGAGCCGCGGGCGCTCCGCGGGCGCCACGCCCGGATCATGAAGGCCACGCCGCCGGCCATCAGCAGCCACGAGAGCCAATCGCCGTACCGGGTGTAGGGGGTCTGCTCGGAGACGGGCCGCACCTCGGCAGCTACGGCCGCGGGCTCCCAGGTGGGGGCCTGGGCGACGATCCGTCCCGTGTGATCGACGACGGCCGAGGCGCCCGTGTTCGCTGCCTGGAGGAAGGGGCGACGGTTCTCGACGGCCCGCAGGACCCCGTGGGCCAGGTGCTGCTGCAGGGCCATGGTCTTCTTGTACCAGGCGTCGTTGGTCACCAGCACGAACATCTCGGCCCCGGCGCGGGCCGTGTCGCGCATGACGTCGGGGAAGATGGAGTCGAAGCAGACGTTGGAGCCGACCCGGCCGAAGGAGGTGGCGAAGGGCACAGGGCGCTCGCCCGGGGTCATGTCCACCGACATGAGGTTCAACTGGGCGAAGGTCTGGGCCCAGATGGGCGGCAGGGTATGACGCCCAGGCAGGTACTCGCCGAAGGGGACCAGGTGCTTCTTGGCGTCCCAGCCGAGGTTCTGCCCGTCGGGGCCGAACATGGTGGTGGCGTTGTAGTAGCGCGGCAAACCATCAGAACCGTTCGTGGCGTTGAAGGTGCCGGTCAGGAAGGCCTGGCCCCGGGCCTTGGCCTCGGCCACGAAGCGATCGTAGAGGGCCGGGGTGTTGGCGAGCAGCACCGGCAGCGCCGACTCGGGCCAGGCCACGAGCTTGGCCGTGCTCACTCGGCGCGACAGGTCGAAGTACCGGTCCTGGAGCTCGTGCTCGTTGCCCCGCTGCCACTTCTCGGTCTGGGAGACGTTGCCTTGGACGACCGCGACCGGCACGGGGGCGGCCTCGACCGGGCGGTTCATCCACCACAGGCCGAAGCCCGACAGCGCGATCGCAACCGCCAGGGCGGCGCCGAGCGGCTTCCACTCGCGGCGGGCGATCCCCCAGGCGATCGCGGCATTGAAAGCGACGATCAAGCCCGAGAGGGGGAAGGGCCCGAACAGCGCCACCGACTGCAAGAGGGGCAGGGTGCGGTACTGGGTCGAGGCGAGCATGTTCCAGGTGTAGCCGAAGACGCCGTTGGCCTGGGCGTACTCCATCGCCACCCAGAAGCAAACGGGCACCAGCACCGCCGCCCAGGCCCCGAGCTTGCCCTTGCGGCCGAGCGCGCGCATGGTGAGGCCCGCGGCGGTGAAGGCCGCGACCGATCCGCTCGAGAGGATCAGCGCGAGCAAAAACCATGCCAGGAACACGACGACGAGACTCAGCGTCGTGGTCATGCTGGGCCCGAGCCATGTCAGCGGGTGCATGGCGAGCAGCCAGTAGTTGACTCCACCGAAGAACCCGACGCCGAAGGCCGCGGAGAGCCATGCGTAGGAGCGCGCCGAGCGCGGCTGCAGGAGCATCACGAGGAACGGCACCAGCGCGAACCAGGCGAGGAACCAAGCATCCCAGCCCGGATAGGCGAAGCTCAGGGCAGCCCCCGAGGCAAAGGCGACGAAGCCGGTCCGAAGGCGAGCGGCCAAGCGGCCGGGAACGCGCGCAGCGGCTGCCTGAAGGGTTGTGGTCGATGGGTCTGTCATGAAGGGGATTCTATCATCATGTGTGATAACATGGGCACTCTGGCGGTTGTGGTAAGGATCCCATAGTGAGAATTCTCGATCGGTACGTGATGGGGGAAATGCTCAGGCCCTTCGTTTTCGGGGTCCTGTCCTTCATCCTGATCATGCTCTCAGTGACGCTGAGCCAGTTCACCGACCTGATCTTCTCGGCGGGCGCGCCGGTCGGGGCGGTCATTCAGCTGCTGCTCTTCACCCTGCCGTCGCTCATCGTGCTGACCTTCCCGGTGGCCTACCTCTTCGCGAGCCTCCTGGGCATCGGCCGCATGACCAAGGACTTCGAGATCGTGGCGCTGCGGGGCGCCGGCATCTCCTTCAAGCGGATCATCGCCCCCATCATCGCCGGGGCCATCCTGGTCTCGATCGGCAACTTCGTCTTCAACGACAAGATCGTGCCCTGGTCCAACCGCCAGGTCAGCCGCATCAAGAAGGAGCTGAGCGCCAACATCTCCAAGCCGCTCATCAAGCCCAACGTCTTCTTCAAGGGCACCGAGAACCGCTACTTCTACGTCAAGGAGGTGGACGGGATCACCGGCCTGATGCGCGACATCTTCGTACTGGACCAGACCCAGGTGGGGCCGCCCCAGGTCATCACGGCCAAGCGCGCCCGCTGGATCAACCAGGGCGACGGCAACTCCATCTGGCAGCTCGAGGACGGCGCCGTCCACAAGTACAACGAGTCGGGCTTCGTCGATCACGAGATCAAGTACAACACCCTCAACATCCAGTTCAACCTCAGTAACGCCAGTTACTTCGGCGACGACCTGAACCCCTCGGAGCAGAGCGCCAACCAGCTCAAGGGCCAGTTCGAGGGCCTCAAGAAGAGCGGGGTCGACACCCACAAGATGGAAGTCGCCTACATGATGAAGTACTCGGTGCCGCTCGCGACCTTCTTCGCGGCGCTGATCGCCGCGCCCTTGGGGATGATCTTCTCGCGAATGGGCGCCTACGTGGGCGTGGCCCTCTCGATCATCCTGGTCTTCCTGTACTACGTGATCATGCAGACCTTCCAGGCGCTCGGTGAGGCCGGGGCGGTCCCGCCCCTGGTCGCGGCCTGGACCCAGAACATCCTGTTCGGCCTGATCGGGATCGGGCTGCTCATGCGCGTGGACCGCAGGTAAGGTCCGTGGCCGTGTTCATCGACCAGCTCAAGAAGGTCTGGAGCTTGACCGAGCGCCTCCCGCGCCCGCTCAAGACCATCGACGCCTACATCCTGCTCGATCTCCAGAAGCCCTTCATCGCGGGCACCTTCGGGTTCGTCGTCATGAACCTGGCGAACCTCCTCTACATCTATGCCAAGCTGATCGTCGACTCCGGGGTGCCGGTGTCGGTGGTGCTCAAGCTCTTGGCCTTCAACCTGCCCGCGATCATGGTCATCACCTTCCCGGTGGCCTACCTCTTCGCGACCCTGCTCACCATCGGCCGCCTGAGCCGCGACTCCGAGATCACGGCCCTGCGCGCCTGCGGCACCTCGTTCAAGCGCATCACCGTGCCGATCATCATCGGGTCGGTGATCGTCAGCTACGGCAACTTCCTGATCAACGACCAGATGGTGCCCTGGGCCAACCGCAACGTGGTGGACCTGGTGCGGACCATCATGCTTAGGCAGTCCAAGCCCATCTTCAAGGACAACGTCTTCTTCAAGGGCCAGGACAACCGCTACTTCTACGTCAAGCAGGTGGATCAGCGCTCCAACATCATGTACAGCGTCATGATCTTCGACCGCACGGGCACCACCCCGGTCGTCATCTCGGCGCGGCAGGGCACCTGGAGCGGGCGCCGCTGGAAGCTCACCGACGGGGTCATCCACCGCTACGGCCAGGAGGACTTCGTCCAGGTCGAGGAGCCCTTCGCCAACTACGACGTGGAGGTCGACCAGAACCCCGAGACCTTCTTCACCCAGGGCGACCTGTCGCCTCAGGAGCAGACCTCGGCCCAGCTCAAGAAGCAAATCGACACCATGAAGTCGGGCGGGGTGGACACCAAGAGCACCGAGGTGGACTACTACCTCAAGTTCTCGCTGCCCTGGACGGCGCTCTTCGTCACCCTCTTCGCGGCCCCCATCGGGCTGCGCTTCGCCAGGCTCGGCACCTTCATCGGCGTCGCCATCACCATCGCCACCGTCTTCGTCTACTACATCGTCATGTCCATCGCTCGCTCGATGGGCAACGCAGGCATGCTCGACCCCATCACGGCCGCGTGGGTCGAGAACTTCCTGTTCGGCATCGTCGGAGTGTTTCTGCTATGGCGCGTCGACCGCTCGTCCTAAGCCGCGCGCTGGCGCTCGCCACCGCCACCGCTTTTTTTTGCGCTCAACTCTTGCTTCCCGGCTCGGCCGCGGCGGAGATGAGCGTCAAGCTGCGCGCCGACAAGGTCGAAAGCGATCGCCAGACCGGCGTCTCGACGGCCACCGGCAACGTGCGGCTCGAGGTGCAGGGGGTCGTCATCACCACCGATCGCCTCGAGTTCAACCAGAACGAGAAGGTCGTCTCCACCGACACCCCCTTCGTCATGGTGCAGCAGGGCACCAACGGCAAGGTCCAGACCGTCACGGGCACGAGCCTGCACTACTCGCTCAAGACCGAAGAGGCCGTCGTGCAGGGGGCCAAGCTCGAGGTCCCCGCCCAGACCCCGGGCCAGATCGTCTACATCACGGGCAAGGAGCTCGTCTCGCACGGCCGTCGCGAGTTCGAGATCAAGGAAGGCACCTTCACCACCTGCGACTTCGTCTCCAAGCAGGAGACGCCGCACTACCACACCGAGAACGGCTGGATCAAGTACGTCCCGGACGACTACGCCATGGGCACCAACGTCCGGGTCTTCATGAACAACCGCCCCGTCTTCTGGGTGCCCTGGTTCTACATCCCGCTCAAGCGGCGCGAGTCCTCGGTCTCGATCGGTAAGAACAACGTCGAGGGTCTGTTCGTCAAATCGACCATGGCCTACCGGCTCAACGAGCGCCACTCCGGCAACGTCTTCCTCAACGGGCTGGAGTTCAAGGCGCCGGGCGGTATCGGCTTCGACCACGTCTGGGAAAACACCCCCAACTCGATCACGGCCTTCACCCTCTACGGCCTGCCCATGCCGGATCTGGCCGACTACGTGCCGGGCACCCCGACCCCGAACGACCCGGACGGGGCCTACGCCTCGACCAACCCCTGGGTCGTCCACCGCCTGGATCCTGCGAACCCTCACTACTTCCAGGACCACTACTGGCGCGTGCGGCACCAGCAGCGTCTCTTCGGCCAGATGACCCTCGACGGGTGGTACGAAGACCGCAACATGTACGACCTGGCCCGCATCGGCCCGACCTACGACCGAGCGACCTTCCAGCCGTCCCAGCCCTACCGCGACGACCACATCGCCTGGTACGCGGGGGTGACGGACAACCGGCTGGGCCTCAACTACGGCGCCAACCGCAACTTCCGCGAGATCTTCGACTTCTCGCACAGCCGCACCGTCAACGACACCGCCAACATCGGCGGCACCTACGGCGGCACCAACTTCTCGGCCCGCACCAACCGCACCGAGCAGGCGAACCTGCCGGCGGTGGTCGTGCGGCCGCCGGGCGCCCCAACGCCCGCGCCGACCACCGCGCCCACCAACACGACCCAGAACAGCAACCTCCAGCTCACCCAGACCTTCACCAGCGACCTGCGACTGACCTCGACCACCGACCACACCCGCAACCAGTACCCTTCGCAACCGCTGCAGGAGCGTTTGACCCAGAGCGCCGACCTCACCCAGAACCTGGGCTGGGGTAACGCCAGGCTGAGCGCCACCAAGCTGTTCAACCTCGCGATCCCCGCCACCGCCTCCTTCGAGCAGCGGCAGCAAGCGATCGCAAGCCTCGGCTACGTGGACAAGCTCCCCGAGCTCTCCATCTCGAGCAACCCTCTTTTGGAGCAGTACCAGCCCTTCACCCTCTCGGGGGTTTACGGCCGCTACATCGAGGACTCGGCCTACGAGCCGGACCCCACCAAGCGCAATCCCCGGAACCCGGCCCAGGTCCTGGAGCCCGTCACCCGCGTCAAGATGCTGGGCGAACTGACCTCCAAGCCGCTGGACCTGGGCCTCGGGGCCAAGCTCAACTTCGGCTCGACCGGTTACGAGCAGCGGTACTACTCGACCGGCGACGCCGAGTACCGCCTAACGGGTCAGGCGGCTTTGACCAACGAGTTCACCAAGTTCTTCAACACGAGCCTGACCTATCACCGGGACTACACCCCGCCGACCAAGGCCTCGGAGTCCCCTCTCTGGACGCCCTTCGGGCTGACCGGGCGCAACTCCAGCCCGTTCAAGCAGTTCGAGAGCCTGAGCCTGTCCAAGAACCACACCCTGAACGGCGCGGCCAACGCGGTGGTCGCGGACGTGTTCAGCTGGAACAACACCCTCGGCTACAACTACGAGATCAAGCGCTACACGCCCTACAACACCGGTCTGACCTTCAAGCCCAGCCGCCGGATCAACCTGACGGTCAACACCGGCTACACCTTCGCCGACAAGGAGTACCTGGAGTTCGGCACGGGTAAGTGGCAGGACATCAGCAGCACCGTCCACCTGCAATCCAACGAGGAAGGCTTCGGGGGCGTCTACGGTCAAGACCACCTGCAACCCGGCTGGTCCTTCGACTCGACGCTCGTCTGGAGCGTGGACATGGGCGAGTGGCGCGCTTTCAGCAACAAGCTCACCCTGGAGACCGGCACCACCTGGCAGGACCACTGGGCGCTGGTGGCCGAGGGCCAGTACGACCTTACGCTCAAGCGCTACGACCTCCTGAGCATCGGCATCAACAAGGACCTGCACGACTTCATCCTGTCGGTCACCTACAACAAGCGCCTGGACGCCTACACCCTGAACCTCGCGATGGTCGCCTTCCCGACCAATCTCGTGAACCTCTCGAACAAGACGTTCGGCAGCCTCGGCGACCCCTCCCAGCTGGGCAGCCAGTTCGGCATGGGCACGGGCACGTTCTAGCGAGAGGCCGAAATATGGAACCGTTGCGGGCGCCGACGCGTCAAAGCCATATGGAACGAGGAACTGCCGCCATGGGACGCTCCAAGCGCTTCGCCACCATCCTTTCTCTCGGTGCCGCTCTGGCGCTCGGAACCGCCGTGGGCTGCGCCAACGAGGCCACCAAGCTTGCGCCCGAGCCCATCATGCGCCTGACGCTCAGGATGGCCGGCCCCCTCGAAACCCGGAGCCCCAACATCCGGTACTACGTCGTCCTCAACACCGCCACCCTGGCGGACAGCACCCCCCCGGCCGAGGCCGAGACGGTGGCTTCGACCGGCCTGGTGCCCAAGAGCGGCCAACCCGCAGGCCCCCGCGCCTACGGCCCGCTTCACCGCGTCAAGCCGCTCATCGGCTGGGACCTGCCCGTCTTCCTGAGCGGCCCGACCACCAACCCCAGCGACCCCCGTCTGACCCCCGAGTACGTCGGTACCGTGCCCCTCTTCCCGGTCACCTGGACCGACTACTACATGCTCACGAACCTGAACGGCTCGCTGCGCCTCACCCACGGTCGCCACCCCAACCCGGTGAGCAATCCGCGTCTGATCCTGCAGGACACCGAGAACCTCCAGCAGGGCCAGGATTGGTTCGTCGATCGCGACAGCCTGGTCATCCTCATCAAGCTCAAGTCGCTGCTCAACGGCGAGCAGTACGTGGCCCCCAGCGAGGACCAGCCGGCGCCGGGCTCGATCGTGACCGCCAACTTCCTGACCACCAACGCCCTGGGCGAGATCATCGATCGCTGGACCCTGGCTGCGGACGAGCCCGGCGTCACCCTCAAGACCGCCGTGAACAGTCAGGATCAGAACCAGGACTTCCGCCCCAACGTCCTCTTCCCTCAGTTCAAGCCGAGCGACGTCACGGACGAGAGCGTCAACCTCTCGCTGTACCAGTCCCAGATCCGCCAGTAAGTTTCGGATAGGTTGCCCATGGACGGCGCGCTCCGGCGCGTTAGGGTAAAATAAGCTTCGGAAAGGAAGGCACGCATGGCCCCTCTTCGCCCCATCCTACTCTTTGGAGCCTGCGCCTTCGTGTTGGCCACGCTCCTGCCCAGCGGCAAGGCCCAGGCCGCACCCGCCAAGCCGCGGGTGGACGCCAACCCGCCGGCGGTCGCCGCTGACCAGGTGCTCGTGCGCTTCAACCCCGACGTGGGCCCCTACTTCGTCAAGACGGTGGACATCATGCTCGGCCTCAAGGGGGCACAGCCCGCCGAGGGCGCGTACACCTGGCGCTTCGGAATCGGCGAGCGGGGCACCCGCGACGACTACGCCACCCTCTTCGCCACCCTGCCCTACGTGGCCCAGGTCTGGCCGGCTCCCGGCGGCGGCACCTCCCCTCGGCCCAGCGAGCGTAGCTACGTCGAGGGCGAGCTCTTGGTCAAGTTCAAGCGCAGCGTGAGCCAGGCCCAGATCGACGCCTTCAACGCCCGGCAGGGCGTGACGGTCCTCGACAAGATCTCGGGGATCGAGGTGTGGCGCCTCAAGCTGCCCAGCGGCAAAACGGTCGAGGCCATGCAAAAGGTCTACGAGGCGAGCGGTCTGGTCGAGTACGCCGAGCCCAACCACAAGGTCTCGGTGCCGCTCTTGCCCGACATGATGATGCCCGCCATCCCGGAGCCTGCCCCCCAGGCCGCAGGGACCGGCAGCGTCGAGGTGCAGCTCGCGCCGGGCGCGAGCGCCGCGCTCGTGAGCCTGGTCTACGGCACCCCCATCCTCTCGCAGACCCCGGAAGGCTGCGTACGTCTGGCCCCCACCCCCAAGTCATCGGCCGATACGGCCGCAAGGATCTTAAGGCTATGCCCAAGCGTCCTCAGCGCCACCGTTACCTCCTAGCCCTCGGCATCGGGCTCGCGGTCCTCGCGGGCTGTCAGACGCCGCCCGCCGGTGTCACGACGCCCGGAGCGGTGCCGTACCCACGCATCGGCCAGGAGCTGGTGGTCAAGTTCAAGCCCGAGAGCTCCGAAACCGAGCGCGAGGCCCTGCGCGCGCGCTACGGCGTGAGCGCCACGGACGGCCTGAAGCCCGGCGTCGAGCGCTGGCACCTGCAAAGCCAGTCACCCGAGAGCGCGGCCCAGGCGCTCTCGCGTGAGAAGGCGATCGCCTTCGCCCAGCCCAACTACCTGCGCAAGACCCAGGCCTACGTCCAGGGGGGCAGCCCACCGACTTCCCAGTGGTACCTGAAGGGTGAAAGCGGGATCGACATGACCGCCGCCTGGCAGCAGAGCACGGCCCAGCCGCCCGGCAAGGACGTGGTGGTCGCGGTGGTCGACACCGGGGTGGACACCGGCCACCCGGCACTCGCCGCCAACATCCTCTCCGGCAACGACGTGGACGGCAAGCGCTTCCTCGACATGGTGGGTGACGGGCCGGACGGCAGCGACAAGGCCTACCGCTTCAAGGATGGCAACGGCCACGGCACGCACGTGGCGGGGATCCTCGCGGCCAACGCCAGCGGCTCGACCGGGCTCGTAGGGGTCGCCCCCGGCGCCAAGATCCTGCCGGTCAAGGTCATGCGCGCCGACGGCAACGGCGACGACTTCACCATCGCCAAGGGCTTCAAGGCCGCCGTCGACGCCGGGGCCGACATCATCAACTTCTCGGTGGGCGGCCCGGCCCCGAGCCCGATCCTGGCCGAGGCGATCGCCGACGGCATCGCCAAGGGCAAGACCTTCATCATCGCCTCGGGCAACGAGCACACCAAGGTCTTCTACCCGGCGGCCTACACCGGGGTGATCGCCGTGGGCGCCACCGCGACCAACACCACCGTCGCCCCCTACAGCAACTACGGCTCCGAACTGGCCGTGGTCGCACCGGGCGGGCATGGCAACGCGATCGCCGACGGCATCTACTCGACCTTGCCACGCTACAGCAACAATGCGTCGCGCAACACCAACTACGGCGTCCTGACGGGCACCTCCATGGCCACCCCGGTCGTGAGTGGCGTGGCGGCCCTGATCCTGGCGGACGCGAGGGCGCATAACCAGTCGCTCAGCCCCGCCCAGATCCGCGCGCGGCTGGTCGCATCCGCCAAGCCGCTGAACGGCGGCTTCAACGAGGACGCGGGCTTCGGCCTCGTCCAGCCCGCCGCCGCGCTCAGCGGCACCTCGCACGACGGAGCCAACTAGATGATCGCTCGCGGCTACTGGATGCTCGCCCCTCTTATCCTCGCTGGGTGCTGGGGCGGAGGCCCCGTGGCCCTCGACCCCATCACCAAGGGGCCGGATGTCTTCGCCCGGCAGGTCTTCGATCCCAAGACCGGCCAGGTCTTCGCGTCGGGAACGGCGATCGCAGGGGGCCGGCTCACGGTGCGCGCCCTCAAGGCGGGCACCAGCGAGCGGATTTCGGGAGCCCACGTGACGGTCATGGGGCCGACGCTCGCCTACGGTACCACCGGTAGCCTCGATCTCACCCTCCAGCCCCTCGAGAAGGGGGTCTACCGCATCCGGATCGAGGCGCCGGGCTACGTGCCGCAGGTCACCGAGCCCCTCACGCTCGATCCCCAGGCCCCACCGACGCTCGTCGCCTCGCTCGCTCCGGCCGGCGGCGACGTGACGGGCCGCGCCCTCGGCCCGAACGACCAACCGCTCGCCGGTGCGCGGGTCAACGTGGGCGAGGCCTACGCCTTCGCCGACGGCACCGGCCAGTTCACCCTCAAGGGGGCGCCCGCTGGCGCCCAGACGCTCGCCGTCTCCAAGATTGGCTTTGCGACCGTGACCCGGGCGATCACCGTGGGGGCAAGCCCGGTGGCCCTGGGCACCCTCTCGGCCCCGGCCGCAGATAAGACCGTCGCCTTCGAGAACGCCACCCAGCCCTTCGCCTCGAGCAGCATCGGCGTCGCCCTCTCGGCCCTCCAGGCCCGCCTGGTAGGTGATGGCTTCGCCACGACCTCGCTCGACGCCTCAGCGGCGGTGCGGGTGGTCGCAAGCCCCAAGGCGGAGTATGCGACCGACGCGACCGTCGAGCGCCTGCGCGCCTTCGTCGCTGCGGGCGGCAAGCTGATCCTGATGGGCGAGTGGGGTGGCTTCGGCGACTATTCGCCCGCAGCCCTCAACAAGATCGCCGCCCCTTACGGCCTCGGCTTCAATGCGGACCAGGTCCGCCTCGGGAACGCCACCCAGTCCGCTTGGGTGAAGGTGGCGGTGAGCCCCGGCCCCATGCCGACCCCGCTAGCGGTGGATGGGGGGCTGAACCTGTACGAAGCCTGCTCGCTCTTCGCCCCGCCGCCCGCCGTGCGCCTCGCGGGGCTCGGGGCCGAGGGCTACCGGGTGAGCGCGCTCGTCAGCGGCGACTTCACGGTCGCTGCGGCCCGTCCTTACGGGCGGGGGCTCGTGGTCGCACTGGGCGACACCTCGGCCTGGGCCCAGCCCGGCACCCAGGGCAAGGCGAGCAACCTGGATGAAGCGAGCAACGGCGCCTTCATGGTGAATCTCTTCCGCTGGTGAGCCCTAACGGCCGCGTCCGTTCAAGGATCGGCCGTTCTGGGTAAAGAAGGGTTGTCCGGATCCGCACCCAGGAGGCCCTTGTGTCCCCAGCCGCCCGTCCCTGGGCCCCGCTCGCCCTCATGCTCGCCCTCACGGGTTGCCAGGCTTTCTCGGGCGCCACGCCCGGGACCTCGCAATCGGCGAGCCCCCAGGTCGCAGGCGAGGTCATCGTCAAGTTCAAGCCCGAGACGAGCATGCGCGATCGCGAGGCCCTGCGGCACGCCCACGGCGTCCAGCAGGTGGACGCCATCCTGCCCGACACCGAGCGCTGGGCAATTCAAGGCGACGCGACTGCCCTGCGCACCCGCCTGAGCCGGGATGCGGCCTTCGAGTACGCCGAGCCCAACTACCTGCGCCGCACCTTGGCCTACGAGCCGCCCGAGGCTACGAGCCAGTACCTGTGGTACCTGCGCGGCACCCGCGGCATCGACATGAACGCCGCCTGGAACAGCGCGAGCTTCGCCACCGCCTCCCAGGCCGTCCCGCCCGGCAAGGGCGTGACCATCGCCGTAGTGGACACCGGGGTGGACGCGGAGCACCCGGATCTCGCCCCCAACATCGCGAAGGTCCCCGCGAACCTCGCCGAGAACTACCCCAAGCTCGCCGCCCGAGCGGCGACCTCCTCGGCGGGGGCCCCCTTCTACCTGGACGAGGTGGACGGCGACACCACCCTCGGCACCGGCAACACCTCCTACGCCTTCAAGGACGGCAACGGCCACGGCACCCATGTGGCAGGAATCCTGGGAGCAGCGGGCCACAACGGCGGCATCGTCGGGGTCGCCCCTGGCGTCTCGATCCTGCCCGTCAAGGTCATGCGCGCCGATGGCTCGGGCTCGGACTTCACGATCGCCCAGGGCCTCAAGGACGCCGCCGACGCCGGCGCCGACATCATCAACCTCTCGGTGGGCGGCCCCGAGCCCAGCCAGCTCTTGGCCGACGTGCTCGCCTACGGCATGGCCAAGGGCGTCACCATGGTGATCGCCTCGGGCAACGGCTACGGCCCCGTCTTCTATCCGGCGGCCTACGCGGGGGTGATCTGCGTCGGCTCCACCTCGGGCAAGGACGGCTCCCCCACCTCGATCCCCCCCTACAGCAACCGCGGCCCCGAAGTCTCGCTGGTCGCCCCCGGCGGCAACAACGGCATCGGTGATGCCAGCAAGTACAACGACGGGATCTACTCGACGCTGCCGACCTACAGCTTCTACGAGTACCAGAAGGGGCGCCTGCCCCTGAACTACGGCGTCCTGACGGGCACCTCCATGGCCACCCCAGTCGTGAGCGGCGTGGCGGCCCTCGTCATCGCCGACGCCAAGGCCCGCGGCCAGAAGCTCAGCCCCGCCCAGGTCCGCGCGCGCCTGATCGCAACGGCCAAGCCCCTCGTGCCGAGCGGCTTCAGCAACGAGACCGGCTACGGCCTGGTCGATCCCCTCAAGGCCCTCCAGTGGAGCGCCGCCGGAGGCAACCAGTGATGCGCCGTGCGATCCTCTTCGGCATGCTCGCCGCCCTCTCGGGCTGCTGCCTCTTCCCGAGCCAACCGCCAGCCCCCACTCCCAGCCCCACCCAGGCCCCCGGCCCGGCCCCGAGTCCCGTGCTCAATCGCCAGGTCTTCGTAAGCGGCCCCGCCCTGGTCAACGGCGTCCTGAGCGTCGACGTGCGCCGCGCCGGCACCTCGGAGCGCCTCGCGGACGCCACTGTGACGCTCATCGGCCCGACCCCCGCCTGGGGCATCACCGACCTTGCGCTCGCCATGCGCTTCGACCCGCTGGAGGCCGGCACCTACGCGCTGCGCGTCTCGGCCCCGGGGCTTGCGACCCGCCTGGTCACGGGCCTCACGGTGGATCCCAAGACTCCCATCGAGCAGACCGTCGAGCTCTCGCCCCAAGCAGGCGCCATCAGCGGCACGGTCACGGGCCCCAACGGCCCCATCGAGGGTGCCCGCATCACCGCGGACGAGAGCTGGACCTTCTCGGGCGCCGACGGGCGCTTCACCCTCGAAGGCCTGGGGGCGGGCACCCACGCCCTCAGCATTCGCAAGGGGCTCCATACCGCCCTGACCCAGCAGGTCTCGCTGAACGGCGCGGACGTCGCCCTCGGCAACCTCGCCCTCGCGCGCCAGAGCAGCAAGCCCGTCGTGGTCTTCGAGAACGATGCCCAGCCCTTCGGTTCGACCACCGTGGGCAGCGCGCTCTCCGCGCTCAAGTCGGCCCTCGGCTCGGACTTCACCGTCTCGACCAACCCGGCGGACACTGCCGACGTGCGCGTGGTCGTCAGCCCGCGCGCCACCTTCGCGGACGGCCCGACCACCGAGCGCCTGCGCGCCTTCGTGGCCTCGGGCGGCACCCTGGTCCTGATGGGCGAGTGGGGCGGCTTCGGGGACTACTCGCCCGAGGGGCTCAACCGCATCGCCCGACCCTTCGGCCTCGCCTTCTCGCCCGATCTGGTCCGCACCACGGCCAACCCCTCCCAGCCGGGCTGGATCAAGGTGACCGCCCTCGACCTGCCCGCCCTGCATGCCATGCCGACCGGGGTCACCTTCTACGAAGCCTGCTCGATCTTCGCCCCTCCCACCACGCGCGCCGTGGCCCGTGCAGGCGACGGGGGCTACCGCATCGCCGCCGGCGGCAGCGGCCCGGCGCTCGCCGTCGCCCAGCCCTACGGACAAGGCCTGGTGCTCGCCGTGGGAGACACCTCGGCATGGAGCGCGGGCTACATCACCGGAGAACCGCCCGGGGGCGGGGCTCCTGGCCAGACGAACAACCTCGGATTTGTGCTAAACTTGTTCAAATGGTAGCTCTTGGCCCAAGACCATGCCCAAGCTGTCCCGACGGGCGCCACTCGGCACCCCGCGGCTGCGGAGGTTCCCCCTAAGTTGATCTGCTCCAACTGCCAGACGGATAACAACGTCGAGAACCGCTTCTGCTGCGACTGCGGCAAGCCCCTCAAGGGGGCGGTCACCGCGACCCACTCGAGCTCGCACGTCACTCAGCCCGCGGGCTCCGTGGGCTCGGGCGGTCTGCTGTCGCCCTCGACCCTTTTGCAGGACCGCTACCGCATCACCCAGCTCGTCGGGCAGGGCGGGATGGGCGCCGTCTACCTGGCCAACGACACCCGCTTCTCGAGCAAGGTCTGCGTCGTCAAGGAGATGCTCGACCACTTCGCCGATAGCGAACAGCGTGAGACGGCGATGCAGAACTTCTACCGCGAAGCGGACATGCTCGCCAGCCTCAAGCACAACTCCATCCCCGAGGTCTTCGACCGCTTCACCGAGTCGAACCGCCACTACATCGTGATGGAGTACATCAACGGCTCGGACCTGGAAGCCCGGATCTGCGAGCAGGCCAACCAGCCCTTCGACGAGAAGAGCGTGATCGGCTGGGCCATCCAGGTCTGCGACGTGCTGAGCTACCTGCACCACCAGAAGCCGCCCATCATCTTCCGGGACATGAAGCCCGCCAACCTCATGCTCACCGAGTTCGGCAAGATCTACCTGGTCGACTTCGGCATCGCGCGCTTCTTCAATCCCACCGCCCGCGGCACCATGATCGGCACCCAGGGCTACGCGCCCCCCGAGCAGTACCGCGGCCAGGTCGAGCCCCGCACCGACCTCTACGCGCTGGGCGCGACCATGCACTACATGCTCACCGGGCGCGACCCGCAGAACGAGGCCCCTTTCTCGTTCCCGCCCGTGCGCCAGCTGAACCCCGACGTCTCGGACGCCACCGAGGAGCTCGTCATGCGCGCCCTCGACTCGGACATCGAAAAGCGCTACGCCTCGGCCGACGACATGCTGGTCGCCCTGATCCGGGTGGGCGGCGAGGCGACCAACGCCGTGCGCACCTGCCCCCACTGCGGGGAGCAGATCTCCAAGGGCCGTCAGTTCTGCCCTCACTGCCGCAACTACATCGCCGCCCACCACGCCTCCACGTCAAGCCAGATCTACCGGGCCGCCACGGGCCACCTCGGACGCCCCAAGGCCACCGGCCGGACCGAGCGCCCCGCCATCCCCCAGCGCCTCTGGATCGCGGGAGCCGCCGTCTCGGCCGCCCTCGTCGTCGCCGGCGGCGTCTGGTGGGCGCTCGCCCGTTAAGAAAGGAGCCACGAGCCATGACCTCGCCTCGTTCCGACCGCGGCTCCGCCACCAGCCCTCTCGCGCCGCTCGGCGCCGAGACCCTGCTCGCCAACCGCTACGTGGTCGAGCGCTTCCTCGAATACAAGAACGGCGCCAACCTCTACCGGGCGATCGACCAGGCCACGGGCTTCGTGGTGATCGTCAAGGAGAAGGAGGACGAGGACAGCACCAGCGCCCTGCCCGAGAGCGAATGGGCGGAGAAGGCCTGGGACAACCCCTGGCAAAACGAGTTCCTCATCCTGCGCTCGGTCTCGTACCCGACCGTGGTCAAGGCCCTCGACATCTTCAAGGCGAGCGATCGCGCCTACCTGGTGATCGAGCAGCTCGAAGGCCGCGACCTGGCCTACCTCCTGCGCAACGGCGCCGCCATCACTGTCCAGCAGTCCTTGGACTGGATGATCCAGCTGTGCCAGTCCATCGGCCAGCTCCACCGCCGGCAGATCCTGCACCTAGATCTGCAGCCGCGCTACGTGGTCGTCACCCCCGACTCCCAGCGGGTCCGCCTCACGGGCTTCCATCGGGCGGCCATCCTGCCCTGCCCGACGCCCACCGACTCGACGCCCGGCTACTCGCCGCCCGAGCAGTTCGGCTACCTGTCGGGCAAGGTCGACGAGCGCTCGGATATCTACGCCCTGGGCGCCTTATGGCACTACCTGCTCACCGGCAACTCGCCCGAGAGCTACTGGCCCAACGAAGAGACCCGCTTCAACCTGCCGGACATCAGCGCGTTCAACGAGGCGATCCACCCGCAGATCGAGCGGATCGTCCGCAAGATGCTCGCGCCGGATCCCGACGACCGCTACTCGACGGTGCAGGAGCTCAAGGCGCACCTGCTCGCCCTGATCAACAACCCCCAGCGCCGGGCCGGCCACTGCTCCGACGTGGGCATCATCCGGGCGGGCAACGAGGACAGCCTCGCGGTCTTCGACCTGACCTTCACCACCCAGTCCACCCAGTCGGGGCTCGGCCTGTACGTGGTCGCCGACGGCATGGGCGGGGTCAACGCGGGCGAGATCGCGAGTGCCTTGGCCGTGGACGCCGTGACCTCCCACGTGCAGGAGGCGCTGGTCAACCTCAACGAAGGGGTGGATGACCCGAGCCAGGAAATCCGCGCGGCCATGCAGCAGGCCATCAAGAACGCCAACGCCCGCATCTACGAGACCGGCCGCCACAACCAGGACCTCTCGGGGATGGGCACCACCGTCACCGCGGCTTTGGTCTTCGGGCAGAACGTCTTCATCGGGCACGTGGGCGACAGCCGCGCCTACCTGATCAACCGCGAGGGCATCGAGAAGGTCTCGCGCGATCACAGTCTCGTCGGGCGCCTGGTCGAGATCGGCCAGATCACCCTGGAAGAGGCGGCGATCCACCCCCAGCGCAACCTGATCTACCGCTCGCTCGGCACTTACCCGAACGTCGAGGTGGACCTCTACCAGCGCCCCCTCAAGATCGGCGATTGGCTGCTGCTGTGCAGCGACGGCCTGACGGGCCACGTCGCCGACGAGGAGCTGCAAGAGGTGGTCATCAACACGAGCGACCCCAACCTCGCGGCCCGCAGGCTCGTGAACCTCGCCAACCAGCGCGGCGGCGAGGACAACATCACCGTCGTGCTGGTCAACCTCGCCGAATACACCTAGAGCGTTCAACGGAACCATTCCTTTCGTCCCCCACCGCATTCAGGAGGAGAATCCCAGGATGAGCGACACCACGAATTCCATCGCCGCTACGGTCAAGCTGGTCATCACCCGCGGCGGGACCGTGGGCAAAGAGTTCGCCGTCGAGACCGGCGGCGAGACGCTGATCGGCCGCTGGGACCCGGACGGCGGCGCCTTCCCCGAGGTCGACCTGACCTCGGACGACCCCGAGGCCAAGATCTCGCGCAAGCACGCCCGGATCTTCATCGAGAACGGCGAGTTCTTCGTCGAGGACCTCGGCAGCCTCAACGGCACCTACGTCAACCGCGGCCCGCGCCTCTTGCCCGGCAGCCCCCAGGCGCTCAAGGACGGCGACGAGATCGTCATGGGCAAGACCTTCTTCAAGTTCCACCAGGCATAGGAGGCCCCATGAGCGTCTGCACCGCTTGCAACCATGAAAACCAGTCGGGCGTCCAGTTCTGCGACGAGTGTGGCGCGAAGCTGGAGCTGACGGCGACCATTCCCCCGTCGGAGTCCGCCGCCTCGTACCCCCAGCCGGGCACGGGCGGGGAGCCTGCGAGCTACCGCGCCAAGCTGGTCATCACCCGCGGCGGCACGGTGGGCAAGGAGTTCGCCGTCGAGGCTTCGGGCGAGACCCAGATCGGTCGTTGGGATCCGGACGGCGGCGCCTTCCCCGAGATCGATTTGACCTCGGATGACGCCGAAGCCAAGATCTCGCGCAAGCACGCCCGGATCTTCGTCCAGGACGGCGAGTACTACGTCGAAGACCTCGGCAGCCTCAACGGCACCTACGTCAACCGCGGCCCGCGGCTGATGCCGGGCAGCCCCCAGCTGGTCAAGGCCAACGACGAGGTCGTCATGGGCAAGACCTTCTTCAAGCTGCTCGAAGCCTAAGCGAACATCACGAAGGGGCGCGGCCAAATTGGCCGCGCCCCTTTTTTTTGGTTTGCATCCGAAAAAGCCTCGGGGGCCGACAGGTGTCGGCCCCCGAGGCTTGAGAGAGCGTTGGTTTGAGAGCGAGAAGAGAGCTTAGCAGACCTGGAGGATTTCCTGGGCCGAGTTGACTTCGGCGAAGAGGGTCTTGGCGATGACGGCCTCGTGGTCGTTGGGGTAGAGGCGGCCCTGGCACTGGTAATCGCCGGTGTAGAAGACGTTCTCGAGGATGGTCTTGACGGTGTTGGCCTGCCAACGGCCGCCGCGCTTGGTGGCGATCGCGTCACGGGTGAGGTCGTTGGCGATCTGGCGGAGGCTGCGGCCCGCGGCGCGCTCGCGGAAGATGCGCTGGACGACGGCGGCCTCGGTGGCGTTGACGACGAACTGGTTGGTCATCTCGTCGAGGGTGTAGCCGTAGGGGCAGGTGCCGCCGTTGTGGAGCACTTCGCGGCTGCGGACGAAAACCTTGGTCTCGGCGCCCTGCTTGGGAGGACGGACCCAGCTGGCGACCTGGGGAATGGTCACGAAGAGCTTGAGCAGCTGCTGACCGTCGGGACGGCCGGTGTCGATGTTCTCCTGGACGCTGATGAAGCGAATGTCCTTGTGGTTGAACTCGGCGAGCACGGTGGCGACGTCGTGGAAGCGGCGGCCGAGGCTGACCATCGAGGCGACGACGACCGTGATCTCCGACTTCTCGGCGATGGCCTTCATCTCGGGGCGCTCGAGGGCGTTGCCCAGGGCACCGGCGTCCACCTGCATCCCGCCGAGGGCCAGGTTGTGGGCGGCGCAGTAGGCTTCGATGGCGTTGCGCTCGGCCTTCACCTTCTCGGTGCTGATGGCATCGGGGTGCATCCAGATGTAACCGACAACCTTGCTCATTGTTCGCTCTCCTCACGTTTCACCGGGCCCGCTCTCATTCAAGCCCGCTGTTCACAAGGTGTATATACGGGTGGGAATGGCGGATCTTGTCGGGCTACCGTTAAGTATGAGTTAATTTCGCCGGAAACTGAAATTAAATTTGATCAGCCTGGCGATTTGTTGACACCGGAGGCCTCAAACCCAGGCCCAGACAGTGACAGGGATCACAAGCATCGCGCTCGTGATCCCTGTCGTGCAAGAAGGCCATGGCTCGGATTAACCCAGGCCTAACCGGATTGAGACGCTCTAGGCGAGCTGGACGACCGTGACCCCGTCACCGCCCTCGCCGTGCCCGCCCGATCGGAACGAGGCGGCGTAAGGACTGGTCCGCAGGTGCTCGCGGATCCCCTTGCGCAGGGCGCCGGTGCCACCGCCGTGGATGATCCAGACGCTCTTGAGATCGGCCTCCATGGCCGTGTCGAGGAAGTTGTCCAGCTCGACGATCGCCTCGTGGACCATCATGCCGCGGAGATCAAGTTCCATGCCGGCCTGACGGCCGGGCTCCTCGCCGCCCCCGCGTCCCGCCTTCTTGGAGGGCTTGAAGGTCTGAGGCTCCATCGCAGCCGGCTTGCCGCTCGCGGGCTTGGTAGCCTTGCCGCCGCCCTTGGGCTCGATCTGCAACTCGGCGAGCTTGGCGGTCACCTTCATGATCCCGATCTGGAGCACGACCTCGCCGCCGGAGTCCGGCAGGGCCTGGACGATCCCGGTCTGGTTGAGGCGCGGCAAGAAGACGCGATCGCCCACCAAGAGGGTGCGCGGGTTGACCGCGTTGGAGGGGCGCTCAGGCTTCTGCATGCGGTGCTTGAGCTTGCTGATCCGGTCGTGGGCCTTCTGGGCGGTCTGGGCCGTCCGAACGCCTTGCAGCTCGCGGGTGACCGCGGCGATCTCCGAGCGGGCGCCCTCGAGCTCCTGGTTGAGGGTCTCGCGGGCCTTCTCGCGCAGGTCCTTGCGCTCCTGCGCCCAGTTAGCGAGCTTGGCCTCGTACTCAGCGCGCATCCGCTCGGCCTCGGCGAGCTTGCGATCCGCGTCGGCACGCGCGACCGCCGCGGCATGCTGCTCGGCTTCAAGGCGCGAGATGACCTCGGCGGCGTCGTCCTTGCCGCGGCGCAGGTACTCCTTGGCCGAGGATGCCACCACCGGCGGCAGGCCGAGGGCCGAGGCGATGGTGATCGCGTTGGACTGGCCCGGCACGCCCATCAAGAGGCGGTAGGTCGGCGAGAGGCTCTTGACGTCGAACTCCACCGAGGCGTTGATGATGCCGGAGCGCTCGTAGGCCAAGAGCTTCAGCTCGCCGTAGTGGGTGGTCGCCACCAGCCGGCTGCCACGCTCGATGAAGACGTCGATGAGGGCCCGAGCGAGTGCTGCCCCTTCCTGGGGATCGGTGCCCGCGCCCAGCTCGTCCAGGAGCACCAGCGTCCGATGGTCGGCGTAGGTGGTGATCCGGATGATGTTGCGCATGTGCCCGGAGAAGGTCGAGAGGTTCTGCTGGAGGCTCTGCTCGTCGCCGATGTCGGCGAAGACCTTGCGGAACACCGCCACCTGGGAGCCGGGCGCGACCGGCGGGTGCAGGCCCGCCTGGGTCATGAGGGTGACCAGGCCCAGGGTCTTGAGGGTGACGGTCTTGCCGCCGGTGTTGGGGCCGGTGATGACGACCACCTGGTGGCGATCGCCCACGCTCACGTCGATGGGGACGACCTTGGCGGGCTTGGCCTCGGGGTCGAGGCCCCGCGCGACGAGCAAGGGGTGGCGCGCGCCGTACAGGACCGTCGCGCCCTCGCGGTCGAGGCGAGGATGGTGGCCGTCGAGGGCCATGGAGAGGCGCGCCTTGGCGTAGGTGAAGTCGATCTCGGCGATGGCCTCGAGGGTCCAGCGGATCTCCTCGCTGTTGGCCGAGACCAGCTGGGTCAGGCGCGCGAGGATCCGGGCGATTTCGTCCCGCTCGTCCAGGTGGGCCTTGGCGACCTGGTTGTTGAGGTCGAGCACCGCCATGGGCTCGATGAAGAGGGTCATGCCGGTCGAGGACTGGTCGTGGACGATGCCCGGCACCTGGCCCTTGGCGTCCGCGCGCACAGGCAGGACGAAGCGCTCGCCGCGCATGGTGATGATCGTCTCCTGCAGCGCACTCGCGTGCGATCGCAGCATGCGCTGGAGCCGGGTGCGGATCTCGCCCTGGGCCTCGTGCAGCTTGCGGCGGATGACGCCGAGCTCGGGGCTCGCGTGGTCGGCCACCTCGCCAGACGGGTCGAAGCAGCGCAAGATCTCGTCGGTCAGCTTGGGCAGGGGCACGATCGGCACGGCCAGCTCAGCGAGCGCCGGGAACTCCTCGTCGTGGTCGGAAAGGAAGCTCTTGAGGCGGCGAGCAGCGACCAGGGTGTGGGCGATCGCCGTCAGCTCGTGGCCGTCGAGGTCCGCGCCCTGGTCCAGGCGGCGGATGGCGCCGCGCAGATCCTGGAGACCGCCCATGGGGAAGGTCTGGGTCTCGCGCAGCAGGTCCTTGGCCTCGGTGGTCAGGCGCAGCGCGTGGGAGACGGCGTCCAAGTCGGTGTGAATCTCGATCGCCTTGCAGCGATCCTTACCGGCCTCGGTGGTGGCGCGTTCGGCGAGCAGCTCCACGACGCGGGGCCACTCGAGCATTTTCAGGGTTTTCTCGTCCATTGCCATAAGAGCGCCATGATACCACCCGGCACGCGCTTTCGGCAGGCGACCCTCAGCCCAGCGGCAGCCTCACGGCAAAGCGCGTTCCCTGCCCCACGACGCTCTCGACTGCGATCTCTCCCCCGTGGGCCCGCACGATGGCCTGGGCAATGGCGAGACCCAGGCCCGCGCCGCCGCGCTCCCGGCCCCGCGCGGCATCCAGGCGGTAGAAGCGATCGAAGATCCGCTCGAGCCGCTCGGGCGGGATGCCGCAGCCGGTGTCTTCGACCGTGACGAGCGCCGCCTCCTGCTCGCGCCGGACTGAAACTCGCACGCTGCCGCCGTCCCGGGTGGCGCGCACGGCGTTGTCCACCAGGTTGATCAGCACCTGGCGCAGGCGATCCTCATCGCCCTTCACCCAGAGCGGCTCGGGCACCTCCGCCTGGATCCGCGGCGCGAGCACCTGGAGCTGAAGGACCACCTCGCGCGCGAGGGCCCCGAGCTCCACCGGCGCCGGCGCGACGATCAGCGCCTGCCCCTCGGCCCTCGCCAGATCCAGAAGCTCGTTGACCAGCCGGATCAAGCGCCCCACCTCACGCGAGGCGGTCTCGAGCCAGACCTTCGCCTGCTCGGGGTTCGCGTCTCCCCGGCGCTGGATCAGCTGTAAGTGGCCATGGATGGCCGTCAGGGGGCTGCGCAGCTCGTGCGAGGCGTCCGCCACGAAGCGCCGCTGGGCCTCGAAGCTCTCTTCGAGGCGGTCGAAGAGGCCGTTGAAGGTGAGGGTGAGGCGATCGATCTCGTCGTAGGGGGGCTTGCCCACCGCCAGTCGGCGGTGCAGGTCCTGCCGGGTCAGGCGCCCCACCTGGGCGGTGATGGAGGCGACCGGCGACAGGGCCCGCCCCGCGAAGAAGTAGCCGATGCCGAAGGCCAGGGCGATCGCCCCCAGGGCCACTCCGAACTCGACCAGGGTCATGCGGTGCATGGTGCGGTCGAGGGCATCGAGCGGGTAGGCCGCCTGGATCCAGCTGGTCGGGCCGTGATGCCCCAGGCGCAAAGGTTCAGATACCAGGAGCAGGTGCTCCGACGCGGTACCCGTCAGCGAGAGGAACACCTCCATGCTCCCCGGCTGCGACGGGAGCGGCAGGCTTGAATCGCGCAAGTTGGCGCTGCGATTGAGGATCCGGCCGTCGGGGGCCGTGAGCTGCAACAGCATGCCATCGTCCGAGAAGGCGCGCGGCAGCGACTCGGGCCGATCGAGGTGCAGCTTGCGCCCCATGCGGTGCTCTTCGGCATGGCGCAGAGCCAGGTAGTCTCTCACCTGTCGGATCCGGCTGTGCGCGTCGCTGAGGGCGATGCCGCGCAGGGTGGTCGAGAGGCCCTCCAGGACCGCGATGCTGCGCGCAAGGCCCACCGCCGCGAGCAGCGCGACGAAGAGCAGGGTGAGGCGCAGGCGGATGCTCAATGGCCGTCACGCTCCTTGAGCACGTAGCCGACCCCGCGCACCGTGTGGATCAGCTTGGGCAGCCCCTCGCGCTCGATCTTGTTGCGCAAGTAGCGGATGTAGACCTCGAGCACGTTGTCCTCGCCCTCGAAGTCGTAGCCCCAGACCGCCTGGAGGAGCTGCTCGCGGGTCCTGACCTGCCGGGCATGCTGCATGAGGTAGGCGAGCAGGTCGAACTCCTTGGGGGTCAGGGCGATCTCCTCGGATCCTCGGCGCACCTCCCGGCTCTCGAGATCGAGGCTCAGATCGCCCACCTCGAAGTAGTGCCGGACAGCAGGGCGGTGGGCGCGGAGCTGGGCGTTGACGCGCGCGAGCAGCTCATCCAGGTCGAAGGGCTTTGGCAGGTAATCGTTGGCGCCGCTGTTGAGGCCCTCGATCCGATCGGCCACGTCGCCGCGAGCGGTGAGCATGAGGATGGGGATGTCCGAGGCGCGGCGCAAGCGCTTGCACAGCTCAAGCCCGTCCATGCCGGGCAGCATCCGATCGAGGATCACGAGGTCCGGGTGCTCCTGCCGGACGGCGAGCAGCCCCCGCGCGCCGTCGGCCTCCACCCGCACCTCGAAGCCCTCGAAGCGCAGCTCGGCGGCAATGAACTCGGCGATGTCGGGCTCGTCCTCGATGATGAGGATACGGGCCTTCTGGAGCTGGGACCCGGCGTCCATGGCGATCGCTCCCGCAAAACAGAAAAGGGCGGCCCCATCTTACCAGGGACCGCCCCGCGGGGGGAGGCTACTTCTTCATGGCGCGATGCTTGGCATGCGCCTTGGGAGCGGGCTTGGCGTGGGTCGACTTCTTGGCGGGGGCGGCCTTGCTCGTCACGGCGGGCTTCGCGGTCGTGCCGGTCGCAGCAGGCTGCTCGGCGGCCATGGCGGCACCTGCGCCGAGGGCGGCGACGGTCGAGAGGGCGATGAGGAAAGGCTTGACGCGGATGCTCATGGGGTTGAACTCCTCTACTGGTTGGCCGGGGGCGCTCGCCCCCGTCTCGATGGTTTTAACTTAGCGCGCGAAACCCAGAGGGGGCTGAGAGGCTCCTGAGGATTCGCTGAGAATTCGAAGAGTGGTAGCATAGAGGCATGCACGAGCTCCCCGTCCAAACCCTGCCCCTGCGCGCTCATCACCTCATGTGCGTCACCACCTACCAGGGCAAGGGCTACTCTCCCGACTTCGTGACCAACATGAACCGGGTCTGGCATGCGCTGCGCGACGGGGTCTACTCCCACGCCCAGGCGATCAGCGTGGCGGACCCGCTCTGCCGGGCCTGCCCCAACCTTCAGGACCCGAACGAGGACACGAGCTGCCGCTACCAGGCCTCGATCGGGGCGCGCGATCGCCGCCTGCTCGAAGCCATGGGCTGGAGCGAGGGCGAGGTGGTGGCACTCGAGCCGACCATGGCCTACATCCACGACCACCACGCCGAACTGATGGCCAAGGTCTGCGTGGGCTGCGACTGGACCTCCATCTGCGGCGAGCAGCGCTTCACCCTGCGCGAGGCCAACCCGCCCGTTCCCAAGGAAATTTGATTGTCGATGCGCATCCTCTTCTTCGGCGTGGACGTCATGGGCGAGGCCTGCCTCTCGGCCCTCCTCTCGGCCGGCTATACGGTGGCCGGGGTCGTCACCCTGGCTCCTCCCAAGCGCTCGTTCTTGCAGCGTCTCTTCGGCCGCAAGACGCCGCCGGGCGTCGCCGAGATCGCCAAGCGCCACCGCGTACCGGTGCTGACGCCCAAGACCCTGCGCGATCCCGCCGTGACGCGCAAGCTCGAAGCCCTCGCGCCGGACCTCTTGGTGGTTGCGAGCTTCGACAAGGTCCTGCCCCCCGAGGTGCTCGACATCGCCACCTACGGCGGGATCAACGTCCACCCCTCGCTCCTGCCGCGCCACCGGGGGCCTGCCCCCGCGAGCCGCGCCATCTGGGCCGGCGACGAGGAGACGGGCCTCACCGTCCACCTGCTCGAAGAGACCGTGGACACCGGGCCGATCCTGCTGCAGCACCTGCACCCCATCCAGCCGGATGACAACGCCCAGCGCCTGATCCGGCGCCTGGCGAAGGCGGCCCCCGCCGCGCTGCTCGAAGCCCTCGCAGGCCTCCAGGAGGGCAGCCTTTACCCGCGGGCCCAGACGGGCGAGGTCACGCCCGCTCCCTTCTTCTCGCTGCGCGAGGGGCAACTCGACTGGCGCGCCGACAACGCGCAGATCCTGCAAACCATCCGTGCCTGCAGCCCCTACCCGGGGGCCTTCCTGATCGCGCGCGGCGAGCGGCTCGCCGTGCTCGAAGCGAGCGCCGAGGAAGGCCGCCAGGGCGCAAGCCCCGGCACGGTCCTCTCGGTCAACGCCTCGGGCATCCTCGTCCAGACCCGCGAGGGCGCGATCCGCTGCCGCAAGCTGCGGCGGGGCGATCGCCTCGTGCCTCCCGCGCAGTTCGGCAAGTGGGCCGCCGACGGCGATCGCCTGAAATCGGGCAACTGGATGCCTTCGACTCCAAGGGCTTGACAAATCGCCACTTCTAGGGGTTAAGTAGGCAAACCCCTTATTTCGGAGGTCCCTCGGACAAAATGTAAGCAAAGCCATTCCTGGTCTCCCAACCCCGCATCCCCTGGCCTTCGGCCCGGGATGTTTTCGGTGGAGTGCACGAATGAGCTTGCTTCAATTTTCCGGGGTGGCGTTTGGCCACCCTCAGCAGGTCCTCCCGCTTTTTTCCAAAGTCACTTTCGACATCCGTCCCGGCGATCGCATCGCCCTGGTCGGCCCCAACGGGGCCGGCAAGTCGACCCTGTTCGGCCTCATGACCGGCGCCTTGCAGCCGACGGCCGGCAACATCGCGCGCCAGCCAGGCCTCACGGTAGCTCACCTGCCGCAGGCCTCCACCGCCCCGGCGGATCGCCTGGTGCTCGCCCACGTCCTCACGGCAGCACCGCGCATCGGGGCGCTGCACGCACAGCTACAAGCGCTGAGCGAGCAACTCGACGACCCTGAGGCCGCCCTGGCCTACGCGGACGCCCTCGCCGAGTACGAGGACGAAGGCGGCTATGCCATGGAAGCCGAAGCCGAGCGCGTCCTGAGCGGGCTCGGGATCGAGCCGACTGCCCAGGCGCTTGCGGTGGGGCAGCTTTCGAGCGGCCAGCGCACGCGGGTGGAGCTGGCGAAGCTCTTGCTGACGCCCGCCGACCTCCTGCTCATCGACGAGCCGACCAACCACCTGGACGGCGAGGCCCGCGCCTGGCTCGAAGGCTACCTGAACCGCCTTTCCACGGCCTACGTCCTGGTCTCCCACGAGCGGGTCCTGCTCAGCCGTGCCGCGCGCCGCACCTTCGAGCTGCGCAACGGCACTCTGAGCGTCCACGAGGGCGATTACGCCTTCTACCGGGAGCAGCGCGCCCTGTTCGAACGCCAGGCCTGGGAGCGCTACGAGGCGCAGCAGCGCAGAGCAGCAGCAGCCGAGCGCGCCGCCCAGGAGCGCCAGCGCCTGGCCGCCAAGGTCGACAAGGCGCCGCCGGAGGCCCGGCTGAGCAAGGACTTCTACGGGGCCATGGCCGCGCGGATCCAGCGAACGGCCCGCATCCTGCGCGATCGCGTCACCCGCGAGCCCCACGCCGAGAAGCCGCGGATCGAGGCCCCCATCCCGACGCTCACCTTCCCGAACGTGCCGCGCGCCGGGGACATCGTGCTGGAGCTCGAAGGCGTCTCGAAGGGCTACGGGGATCAGCCCCTCTTCGAGGATCTCGGGCTCACCATCCAGCGCGGGGAGCGCTGGGCCATCACCGGGCCCAACGGGACGGGCAAGACGACGCTGCTACGCCTGATGCAGGGGCTCGTCGCCCCTGACGCGGGCCGCATGACGCACGGCAGCGGGGTCGTGATCGGCTACTACGCCCAGGAGGCGGAGAACCTCGACCCCGACGAGAGTCCGCTCGCGCTGTGTCTGGCGGTCCACCCGGACGTAAGCTGGGTGCGAACCCTGCTCGCATGCCTGCGGGTCGGCGCCACGCACGTCGAACGCCCCATCCGGACCATGAGCCCCGGCGAGCGGGGCAAGGTCGCCCTCGCGAGGCTCCTGCTGAGCGGCGCGAACCTCTTGCTCTTGGACGAGCCGACCAACCACCTGGACCTGGATGCACGCGAGGCCCTCGAAGCGACCCTCGCGCAGTACCCGGGCACCATGGTGTTCGTCTCCCACGACCCGGCCTTCATCGAAGCCCTGGCCGACTATGCGCTCGCGCTGTGAGGAGGCGCGCCCCACTCCCTGGCAAGCAGGCCATAGACGGCGTGATCGACGAAGCGATCCTGGATCCACTGGGCGTCGCGGATGGTGCCCTCGTGCGAAAAGCCGAGGCGCTCGGGGATCCCCCGGCTGCGACGGTTCCCCGTCGCGCATCGGATCTCGACCCGGTTCAGGCCCAGCTCGGTGAATGCGTGGTGAATGACGGCCCGGCACGCGCGGGTCATGAAGCCGCGCCCCTGGTACGTATCAGCCAGCCAGTAAGCGAGCTCCGTGCTCCGCTCGATCCAGTTCGTCCGAAAGCGCAGGATCTCGCCGACGAGCCGCTCTTGGTGCCAGAGCCCCACGAGCAAGCCGTCCTGCACCGCGAAAGCCTTGAGCGATCGCTCGATGTAAGTATGGGCGTCCTCGACGCTCATCAAGCTTGCCGGCGTGCGCACCCATTCGCGGATATGGGCCCGATGGGCCTCGACCAGGGCGAAGAGCTCCGGGGCATGGCGGGGCTCCAGCAAGCGAAGCTCGAGCTCCTCATCGACGGTGAGCCGAAACATGCGCTACACCTCCAAAGCACGGCGGAGTCCGCCCAGCGAGGTGGGTTCCGGGACGCGGCGCAGGAGCACGGCCCCCGCGAGCACAAAGACGAGCTGAGCAGCGATCGCAAGCTGGTACTTCAGGATGGGCTGGCTCGAAAAGGCATAGGTGATGAGCCCCCAGGTCATGGGCCCCAGGATGGCGGCGAACTTGCCCGCCAGCGAGTAGAGCCCGAAGAACTCGGCCTGGCGCTCGGGGGGCGCCAGACGTGACAGCAGGGCCCGCGATGCGGTCCAGGTGCCTCCCATGGCGATGCCGACCGCAGGGCCCAGCACCCAGGCGAAGACCACTTTGTCGCGCACCAGGATGACCCCCGCAAGGGAGAGCATCCACCATACGAGGTTCAGAGACAAGGTACGCTTGGCCCCCAGGCGATCGACCAAGCGCCCCCAGGCCCACGAGCCGAGGACCGCGAAAAGGGTCGCCAGCAAAAGGACCAATTGGACCTCCTGCTTTTGCTCGTTGAAGCCCACGACTTTGACCGCGTAGACCGCCATGAAGCCGATGACCGTGTTCAGGGCGTCGAAGAAGAGGAGGTTGGCGAACAGGTACGGCACCATGCCGGGAATCCCCCGCGCGGCGCGCCAGGTTTCCGTGAGACGCCCCCAGTGGCTCCCCTGGGTCGCCGTGGGGTTGGGTTTCGCGCGATCGCGCACCAAGAAGTGATGGGGCAGCGCGAAGAGCATGAAGAAGAGGGCGGTGGGCACGAAGGCCCCCACGTTGCCGCCCCCCGGGATCGGCGTCTGCCAGGCGAGGATCTTGCCCGTCACGAAGGGCATGACGAGGAGCATCCCGACGAACGAGCCCACGTAGCCGATGGCCGTGCCGTAGCCCGAGATCCGGCCCAGGCGCTCGGGCGGGGCCAGCTCGGGAAGCTGCGCGTTGTAGAAGACCTGGGCGAGGTTATAGCCGAACACGGCGACGGCGAACAGGACCAGGGCCGGCACCAGGGCCTGGTGTCCCAGCAGCCCGATCAAGGGAGTGAGCAGCGCCGTGCAGAGACAGCAGAGCACCGTGAAGGCCGCGACGAAGGGGGTGCGCTTGCCGAGCCGATCCGAGAGGGCCCCGAAGGCGGGCGAAGCCACCGCGACGGCCAAGAGCGAGGCGGAAAGAGCCATCGAGTAGGCCAGATCGGGCGCGCCCATGTCCTTGGTCACCCAGAGGGCGAAGTACAAGGAGAGCATGTTCATCGCGAAGAAGGTGTTCGCGAAGTCGTAAAGGGCCCAGGCGTGCGTTTGGAGGGAGAGAGCGGCGAAGCGACGTTCAGGCACGGAGAGGTTCTCCTCGTTCAGCGGCGATGACAAACGACCCAAAAGAAGACGCCCGCGAACCGACGGGTTCGCGGGCGACCGCTCATGGGTTCAGGGGCATGGTCTCGGCCGTGATCGCCCGGTCGAAGCGCTCGAAAGCCTCCGGGCCGCGCCCCACGACCGCGACCGAATGGGTCCCCGTCTCGAGGGCCAGATCGATCCGCCGCGTGCCGCTCCCGACGGTCTCGTCGCTCGACGAGGCGGGCAGGTCCAAGAACCGCGGCTGCGAAGCGGCCACGTCCACCAGGGCCTTGAGGCGATCCGGCGAGAGAACGCCCGTGCCGAGGGCCTCGCGGCGCTCGGGGGTGGCGTAGGGGTAGACGCGGATCGCTTGCCAGGTGCCGTCGCCGTGGATGACGAGGGTGTCCTCGTGGAAGTACTGAGGGCCCACCGTGCCCGTGGTGTGACGCTGGGTGATCACCACCGCGTCCGCGCGCGTGCTGAAGCGCACCGAGGCCTCCTTTTGAAAGATCCCCGCCCCGGCGCACGCCGGCAGCAAGGCCATGAGCAGCCCCAGAGTCAACCACTGGCGCATGGCGCCCTCCTCTACTACTTGCGGTGAGTAGCGGTCACGACGGTCTTGATGCCGCCGCGGACGGTGAAGTCCCCCACCACCTGCATGTAGCGGGGCGAAAGCAGCGCGACCAGGTCATCCAGGATGCGATTGGTGATGTTCTCGTGGAAGATGCCGACGTTGCGGAAGGCGCCCAGGTAGAGCTTGAGGCTCTTGAGCTCGACGCACAGCTCGTCCGGCGTGTACTCGATCCGGATCTCGGCGAAGTCGGGCTGGCCCGTGATGGGGCAGAAGGCCGTGAACTCGGGGCAGGTGAACTGGATCAGGTAGTCGCGGCCGGGGTGGGTATTGGGGAAGCTCTCGAGCTTGGCCTCCTCGGGCGACTGGGGGAAGCGGGTGGGCTTGCCGAGCTGGGTGAGGTTTTCCATGGGAGAAAGGGTCCTTTCTGATGGGGCGAGGCCTCCAACCTAACCACTCGCCCCGAAGCTGTCAACACGAGTCCGCTATTCGCCCGGGGGCCGCGTGGGCAAGAGGACCGAGAACCGGCACCCCTCGCTCGGCCGGCAGGCCATGCTCACGCTCCCCCGGTGCAATTCGACGAGTTGCTTGACGATGGTGAGGCCGAGCCCCAGCCCGCCGGAGCGCGCCGCGTCCTCGGTCTCGATCTGGGTGAAGGCGGCCCAGATCCGGTCGTGCGCCTCGGGGGGGATGCCCTGGCCGGTGTCCCAGACCTCGAGCCGTACCATCTGCCCTTCCGGCGAAACGTGGATCCCCACCGTCCCGCCGGGCGGGGTGAACTTGCGGGCATTGTCGAGCAGCTCGCGCAGGATCTGGGTGATGCGCCGAAAGTCGCCCCACACCGGCGGCGTCGTAGGATCGATTTCGCGCTCCCAGCGCAGGCCCTTGGCCTCGAAGTCCTTCTCGACCAGCGAGTAGGCCTGCGCGATCACCTCCGAGAGGTCCACCTCGGTCCAGTACAGGGGCAGGCTCCCCGAGAGCAGGGCGCTGTAGTCGAGGATGGTGTTGATGTGCTCGGTCAGGCGACGACAGCCGTCCATCAGGCCTGTGATGAGGGGGTCGTTCTGGTACTTGTCTTGCAGGAGCTCGCCGTAGCCCACGATCAAGGAGAGGGGCGTCTTCATCTCGTGCGAGAGGGTGGAGAGGAAGTGGTCCTTGAGACGCGAGAGCTCTTTGGTCTGCTCGAGTTCGGAGGTGCGCCGCGCCATGTCGTCGAGCGATCGCCGATAATCGGTGATGTCCCGGCTGATCCCGATCAGGCCAAGGGTTTTGCCCTCGGGCGAGACGAAGGGAAACTTGGTCGACAAGAAAAGCCGCGGCTTGCCGTCCTTGAAGGTAAGGGGCTCTTCGCCGGTCGAGACTCCACCCGCGCGCATGATGGCGGCATCCTTCTCCATCAGCCAGGCCGCAGTCTCCTTGCCGACGAAGGCCCGATCGTCCCTGCCGAGGATCTCCTCGGGCGAGAACCCCATCAGCGCCGCCAGAGCGGGATTGACCAGCAAGTAGCGCCCTTCGAGATCCTTGACGTAGATGAGGTCCGTCGTGTGGTCGATGATGGCACGGAGCTTGTTCTCGCTCTCCCTGAGCGCTCGCTCGGCCGTCGAGAGCTCTTGAGTGCGCTGGACGACGGTCGCCTCGATCTTGGCGGTCCGGCTCAAGAGGGCGTGGAGGTAGAGGCACGAGAGGCCCGTGACCGCAAAGCCGCCCACCAGCGTCAGCCAACCGCCCCAGGGCGCGGGCGCGTCGGCGGGATAGAAGAGGAAGGTCCAGCGATGGCCCCCGATCATCTGGCTGCGCTGCCAGTGCTCGCCCGCCTGGATGGCCGCCTCCGAGCGCCCATCGTCCCCCTTGCTCGCATAGAGCAGACGGACCTCGGGCGGGGCCGTCTCGTCGAGCAGGCGAAAGCGCAGGCCATCGAGGTCCGTCTGGCGAAGCGCATCGGTAAACAGGCGCTCGAAGGAGAACGCGGCCATGGCGAAGCCCATGGTTTGCTCCCTGCGAGCCTGGACGGTCGCGGGGCGGGGGTTCGGCGCGTAGATCGCCAGCGACATCAGGACCCCCGGACGCATCCCCTGCAAGCGCAACGGCGAGAGGTTCGACACCGCGAGCTGCCCGGTCTCCCGCGCGCGCGTGAGCGCCTGCACGCGATCGGGAAGGACGTCGCAGTAACCTAGCAGCGTCCGCTTGAGGGGCTCGGGGACGGCGTACAGCACGGGGAAGTACTCGGCCTGCGGCGGCACCGCTTCCTGGCGCCCATCGGGAGCCCACCGCCAGAAGTGGTAGTCAGGAAGCCCCTCGCGCCGAACCCCCGCGATGAAGGCATCCCGCTGATTCCCGGGCACCCGCGGGAGCCAGACGAGGCTCAGGATACCGGGCAGGCGATCCAGGGTATCGGCCGTGAAGAGGCTGAAGTCGCGCCGGGAGATGTCGTGAGAGGCGGCAAAGAGGGCCCGGACGCTGAGCAGGACCTCCTCGTAGGCCCGCATGGTGCCGCGGATGGTGCCCGCCACGTCGCTCGCCCGACGCTCGAAGATCAGGCGGTCGCGATCGCGCTGCCAGGCAGCGACCCGCCATGCGAGCAGCGACGAGAGCAAAACGCCCAGGCACAGCATCAGCACCAGGGGCCAGTATCGCTGAAGCCAGGGATTCGGCCCATCCCGGCCCCTTCCATCATTCCCTGCGGCCATGGCGGCTCCTGCGGCGACAGGCGGCACCCCCAAGGATGCGTCACGGCATCATTTAACCACTCCGAGAGGCCCTTGAAAGGCGGCGAGCAGGCTAAGAGCATCTAACGAATCTGTTCCTTCAAGCTGCCCAAGGCAGCCAGTCGTCTTCACATGCCTGGTTTCGTTAGATGCTCTAGCCGTGCTAGCATGGGGCCATGACCACCACCCGCCGCGCCCTCAGCTTCCCAAAACTCGACGGCTTGCGTCCGTCCCTCGAATCCACGGCCCTCAAGCTGATGGAGGAGGCCGGCGAGCTCGCCCAGGCCATCGGCAAGCTCCGCGGCCTCTCGGGCGAGGCGACGACCCTCAGCGAGCACGAGGCCCTGGGACTGGTCGCAAGTGAGCTCTTGGACGTGGCCCAGACGGCGGCCACCATGATGTACGTGCTCGAAGAGCAGCACGGCGTCGATCTGCAGACGCTCCTCGCGCACCACGAGGCCAAGCTCCGCACCAAGGGCTATCTCTCTTAAAAGACGAACGACGAAGGGGGCGGAAAATCCGCCCCCTTCGTCTTGTGTGGGTGGTCGCTTAGAGCGCGAGCGCCTTGGCGAGGTTGATGCGGCCGTAGCCGTAGCGGGCGTTGCGGCCCGAGCTGCCCTTGTGGTCCACGGTGCTGGTGATCGCGTTGCGGACCTGCTGGGCCGTCCAGTTGGGGTGCTTGGCCCAGATGAGCGCCGCCTCGCCCGAGACGAAGGGGGCGGCCATCGAGGTGCCCGAGAGCTTGCCGTAGCCGGTGGCGCCGGTCTTGTTGGCGTCGAGGGGAAGGGTCGAGTAGATGCTGCCGCCGGGGGCCGAGACCTCGATCTTGTTGCCGTGGTTCGAGAACCAGGACATGTACTCCCAGAAGAGGAACTTGGAGGTCGAGCTGACGGCGAGCGCGCCGGGGTCGTTGGCGGGCGAGCCGACCTCGCCGTGGTTGTTGCCGGCCGCGGCGATGACCAGGCAGCCCTTGGCGTTGGCGTAGGCGATGGCGGTCGAGAGCGCGGGGTCGACGGTGGTGTCGGGCGAGCCGAGGCTCAGGTTGATGATCTTGACGCCCATGTCGGCGGCGTAGCGGATGCCGCTGATGACGGCGGCCGTCGAGCCCTGACCGTTGTCGCCGAGGACCTTGACCGCGAGGATCTTGGAGTTCCAAGCCACACCCGCCACGCCCACGCCGTTGTTGCCCGAAGCGCCGATGATGCCCGCCACGTGGGTGCCGTGGCCGAAGCGATCCATCACGTCGGCGGTGTTGTCGGCGAAGTTCCAGCCGCGGATGACGCGGTTGCCGAACTCGGGGTGACGGTAGTCCACGCCGGTGTCGAGGACGGCGACGGTCATGCCGCTCCCATCGACGTTCTTGGCCCAGGCTTCGGGCGCATCGATCTTGTCGGCGCCCCACTGCTTGTCGAAGAAGGGGTCGTTAGGCTCGGCGGCCGAGGCAGTGACGCCGTAGATGCGGTTGGGCATGACGGCGCTCACGCCGCTCGCCTTGCCGTACTTGGCCATCCCATCGGCGACGCTCATGCCGCTCGGCAGGGTGACGACCTGGAAGGTGGTGCCCACGTCGATGCTCTGGACGACGCGCGAGCCGCTCTCTTCGGTGAAGCGGGCCACCTGGTAGGCGGCACCGGGCTTGACCTGCACGATGATCTGGTTGCGGACGGCCATGGGGCGGCTGAGGGTGAAGTCGGCGCCGTCGGCGGTGGCATCCCCAGGGGCCTCGGAGTCGAGGGTCGCCCCTGCGCCGGGGATGGAAGCGATGATCGAGGCGTCGCCGAAGTCAGCCGCAAGGCCCTGGTCCTGGGGCAGCGTCACGGTGGGCAGCGCGCCGAGGGCAGCCCCGCCCTGGGCGGGGGCCTGGGCGGCGGGGGCCTTCTTGGCGATGAAGTTGGTGGTGGTCGGGGCCATCACGTCGCGGCCGCAGCCGGTGAGGCCGAAGGAGACGGCAGCCAGGATCAGCGAGCAGGTCTGGCGAATCATCCGATGCATGGACTCTCTCCTCCGCGGCGCTGCGTGCGCCCTCAACACAAGAGAGATATCGCCAGGCGATCGAAGGGAGTTGCGGCCGAGAGCCTAAAGCCTAAGTAAGCTTAGGCAAAACTTGCGTTAAGTCGCCTGTTAAAGCGGGGCGGTCCCGCCACGCTTGGTGGGTTTCAGGTTGGGCAGGCGCACGAGCAGCTGGTCGCCGGCGTGCAGCGAGCTGCTGCCCGCAGCCAGCTGCGAGCGGTAGTGGTCGAGCGAGAAATCCAGGTGCGCGGCGGGCTCCTGGTTCACGATCTGGAAGTGGGCGTCGTGCATCATCATCTTGCCGACGAGCAGATCGTGGCCCATGCAGACCATGTAGTTGGGGGCGTGGGGATCGAGCAGGGGGGCGGCCTCGCTGGGCGTGGGGCTCGAATAGGAGAGGACCAGCTCGCCACGCTCGATCCGGACCGCGGTGGGGCGGCCGATCGCCCTGGGCGAGGGGAAGATCCCCGCCGGATCGATGGTGATCTGGTTGCCCGAGACGCTCAAGAGGGCGTCCGCCGGCATCTCGAGCAGGCGATCGAGCTCCAGGTTGAAGAGCTTGATCATGCCGCCGATGCCGACCTGCGAGACGGCGAGCCGCTGCGGCAAGAGCTCGATCATCCCCTCGGAGCCCACGCTCACCTCGCTCTCCATGGTGATGGGCACCTCGAGGCCGAATTTGCGGACCTTGGCGCGCAGGATCAGGCGATCGCCCGAGAGCGAGAGGCGCGCGTCCTTGAGGGGCGAGCCCGCGGCGGGCAGGATGTAGCGCGACAGGAGCGCCTCCAGGCTCGCGGCGCTCAGGCGGATCTGGCCCTCGCGGATGTGGATGACGTAGGAGTCCTTGAGCTCGGGGATGAAGGGGGTGGCCGGATCCTGCACCTGGAGATCGGCGACGAAGTCCTTGAGCCTGAGCACCACGTCGTCGTCGAAGTACAGACAAACGTTGTGGGCCCAGATCCGCATGGCCCCCTCGGCGATCTCGGCCAGCCGCTCGTGGTCGAGCGCTTGCTGGTTGCGCGCGATCAGCGTCCGCCCGAAGGCGGACACGAAGGCGGAGAGGATCTCGGCCTGGCTCTTGAGGCGGCGCTGGAAAGTCTTGGGTTTCGGCACGCGAGCATTATAGCAGACCAGGTAGCCACCAAGTTTCACCCGTGCAGAGCAGGGGTTTATTACGTCATGGCGCGCCACTCCACCGCATGAAGGGTTTCTCGTGATGCAACAACGCCCGATTAGGATTCTCGGCACCGGCAAATACCTGCCAAAACGGGTCTTGAGCGCCTCGGACATCGACCAGATGCTGGGCGTCTCGCCGGGCTGGGTCCAGGCCAAGACGGGCGTGCTCACGCGCCACTTCGCCGACGGCGAGCCCTCCTCGCAGATGGGCGCCAAGGCCGCGCGCGCAGCCCTCGAAGCGGCGGGCCTCACCCTCGACGACATCGATTGCCTGGTCTGCGCGAGCGGCACCGCCGAACAGGGGATCCCCTGCACCGCCGCCCTGATCCAGCAGGCACTCGGCCTTGAGCACTCGGGCCTGCCCTCCTTCGACATCGACTCGACCTGCCTGAGCTTCGTGGTCGCCCTCGACACCATGTCCTACCTGGTCGCGGCGGGCCGCTACCGCCGGATCCTCATCGTCTCGACCGACATCGCCTCGGTGGGGCTCGACTGGCAGGACAAGGAGAGCGCCGCCATCTTCGGGGACGCCGCGGCCGCCGTGGTGATTGGCCTCGCCGAGCCCCACCAGAGCTCGAAGATCCTCGGCGCGCGCCTCGAAACCTACAGCTCGGGCGCTCACCTCTCCGAGATCGTGGGGGGCGGCTCCAAGCACCATCCTTTGACCTACACCGAGGAGATCCGGGACCTCTTCTACTTCAAGATGGACGGCAAGGCCGTCTTCAAGCTCAGCGCGCAGCTCTTGCCCGACTTCGTCGCCAAGGTGATGCAGGAGAGCGGCACCCGCCTCGACGCGATGAAGTGGGTGATCCCGCACCAGGCGAGCCTGCCTGCCATGAAGCTCATGGAGAAGCGGCTGGGGGTCTCGGGCCGCTTCTACATGCACGCCCAGCGCCACGGCAACACCATCGCGGCCTCCATCCCCCTCGGGCTGCACGAGGCCATCACCCGGGGCGAGGTCCAGCGGGGCGACCACCTCCTGCTCCTGGGCACCTCGGCGGGCCTCTCGCTGGGGGGCCTGGTGCTTGAATACTAAGGCCACTTCAAAGCAGAAGCGCCGTCGCCTGCTTTTGACCGGCGGCCGCGCACCCGCGACCCTGGAGCTTGCGCGGCTCATGCGTGCAGCCGGCCACGAGGTCTTCGTCGCCGAGAGCCTGCGCGCGCACCTGTGCCGCCACTCGCGGGCCGTGACGTCGAGCTTCGAGGTGCCCTCGCCCCGCGAGGACCGCGCGGGCTTCATCGCAGCCCTCGCGGACATCCTCGTGCGCCAGCGCATCGATTACTTGATCCCCACCTGCGAGGAGGTCTTCCACGTCGCATGGGGCCGCAAGACGCTCAGCGAACACGCCCAGGTCTTCGCGCCGTCCCTGGAGCAGCTGCGGGTGCTGCACAGCAAGTGGGACTTCATCAAGCTGCTCGAAGGGCTGGACTTCCTTACCCCCGAGACATGGCGCCTTCAGGCCCCCGAGGACGTCCTCGACGTGATCGGGCCGCTGGCAGCAGGCGAGCGCCTGGTCTTCAAGCCGGTCTTTTCGCGCTTCGCCGCCAAGGTGCGGTTCTACACGGCGGGTGAGGACACCCGAGACCTGCCCCGGCCCAGCCCCCAGGAGCCCTGGGTGGCCCAGCGCTTCATCGCAGGCACTCCCTACTGCACCTATGGCGTGGCCCGCGAAGGGCGCCTCACGGCGCACGCCGTCTACCCCTCGATCTTCACGGCGGGGCAGGGCGCGACCATCCACTTCCAGGCGATCGCGCACCCGCGCATCGAGGCCTGGGTCTCGCGCCTGGTAGCAGCCCTCGGCTACACCGGCCAGATCGCCTTCGACTTCATCGAGACGTCCGAGGGCGAGCTGTATCCCCTTGAGTGCAACCCTCGCGCCACCAGTGGCGTCCACCTCTTCCGGCCGAAGGATCGCCTCGACGGGGCGTTCTTCGGCGAGGCGAGCGAGCCCCTGCGGCCCCAAGCGAAGCGCGCGGCCATGCTGAGCCTCGCCATGGGCCTCTACGGCCTGCCCTCGGTGCGATCGCTCCGTCAGCTCGGCGCCTGGGGCAAGGCCATCATCACCTCGCGCGAGATCCTCTTCGACTGGAAGGATCCATTGCCCGCGCTCGGCCAGATGACGGCCCTGGCGGAGCTGTGGCGCACGAGCCGCCGCGAGGGGATCTCGCTTCTCGAAGCGTCCACGTGGGACATCGAGTGGAACGGAGAGGACGCATGAACGTCTTGGTCACCGGCGGCACCGGCTTTCTCGGCCAGCGCCTCGCGCTGCGCTTGCTTTCGGAGGGCGCGCAAGTCACGGTCCTCGGCCGCAACGAAGCCATCGGGAAGCAACTGGAAGCCCAGGGGGCACGCTTTTTCCGCGCCGACCTGGCCGACGCCGAGCGGGTTTCCGAGGCCTGTCACGGCCAGGAGGTCGTCTTCCACTCGGGGGCGCTCTCCAGCCCCTGGGGACGGTACGAGGAGTTCCACCGCGCCAACGTGCTGGGCACCCGGCACGTGACCGAGAGCTGCCGGGCGCACGGCGTGCGGCGCCTGGTCCACGTCTCGACGCCGAGCCTCTACTTCGACTTTCGCGATCGCCACCAGATCGCCGAGCACGACCCCTTGCCCGCCAAGAGCGTCAACGCCTACGCCACGACCAAGCGCATGGCCGAGGACATCGTGGACGAGGCCCACCGGCAGGGGCTCGAAACCATCACCTTCCGGCCGCGCGCCCTCTTCGGGCCGGGCGACACCACCATCCTGCCCCGCCTCATCCGCGCCAACCGCAAGGGGTCGCTGCCCCTGTTCGGCAGCGAAAGCCCGCTCATCGACATCACCTACGTGGACAACGTGGTGGACGCCCTCATCCTGGGCCGCGACGCGAGGCCCGAAGCCCTGGGGCGCAAGTACAACATCACCAACGGCGAGCCCGTACGGCTGCATGCCATCCTGGAGAAGCTCTTCGCGCGGCTCGAAATGCCGTATCGCCCGCGACCCATCCCTTACGCGGTGGCCTACGGCCTCGCCGGGGCCATGGAGCTCGTCTCGGCCACGCTACTCGGCGGCAAGGAACCGCTCTTGACCCGCTACTCGGTGGGCGTGCTCGCCAAGAGCCAGACCCTCGACATCTCGGCAGCCCGCGACCTGCTTGGCTACGTCCCGCGAGTGAGCGTGGACGAGGGCCTGGAAGCCTTCGTCACCTGGTGGCAGGAGACCGAAGGCCTCAAGAGCTGACCCTTTCCGCAGCAAGGCCAAGGTATTCCTCGATCCGCTGCGCCAGGAACTCCGCGTCCCGGCCCACGCCGCCGATCAAGGCAGAGCTGCGCCGGTACTGCCAAGGCAGCCCGAGGAAGTAGAGCCCCTCCGCGCTGGTGACGCCCCGCTGATGCAGGGGTCGCCCCCGCTCGTCGAAGATCGGAAGCTCCAGCCAGCCGTAATCGGGCTGGAAGCCGGTCGCCCAGACGACGTTCTTGACGGACAGGCGCCGCCCGTCGGCGAAGGAAATCTCGTCTTGCTCGACGCTCGTCGTCCGACCCAGCAGCTCCAGGCCGTTCTCCCTGACGAGGCGCGGAATGTCGGTGAAGAACTGGACGTCGCGCCGGCGTAGCCACTTGCCGATCCAGGTGTCCCGCGGGAATTCGAGGAAGCCCACGACATCGAGCCACCAGAAGATCTCGCGCCCCAAAAAGCGCTGCGGCAGGTAGCGATCGCGGCGCCCGATCGAGAGGTACACCTTGCGCGTGGCAGACAGCTCCTCGGCAATCTGAGCACCCGAGTTCCCGGCTCCCACCACCAGCACGTCCCCCGGCGGGAGCTGGGCCGGATTCCGGTAGTTCACGCTGTGGAGCTGGAAGACCTCGGGCGAGAGCGAAGCACCGAGCGGCGGGACGTAAGGGCGCTGAAACGCGCCCGTCGCCACCACGACCTGCCGCGCCTCGAAGACCTCGCCCCCTGCCTCGATCCGGTACCCCGTCTCCGTTCGCGTCATGCGCGAGACCGGAGCATCGCAGCGGACGGGCAGCTCGAAGCGCGCGGCGTAGGCCACCAGGTAATCGGCAACCTCGTCCTTGGTCGGATAGAGGTCGCGCGCCTTGGGGAAGGGCATCCCCGGCAAGTTGTTGTACTGGGAGGGCGTGAAGAGGGTGAGCGAATCGTAGCGATCGCGCCACACCTGCCCGATCGCAGAAGAGGCTTCCAGCAACACGAAGCGCAGACCAAGACGCGACAGGTAATACCCCATCGCAAGTCCCGCTTGCCCCGCTCCGATCACAACAACATCCAGCGCTTGCCGCATCGCCCTCTCCTCGTTCCATCGCGATCCGGCAAGGCTCACAGCCACCCCGGAAGATCGTATGCTATCATCCGACACACCCTCGCACATCCGGAAAAAGCGCGCATTCCCGAAAGGACCTTCGCCGATGCAGCCAAGCCGCACCGCCACCGTCTCCTTGAGCCTGTTCGCCGCCGGGTCCTGCATCCACCCGGAAGGGGTGATCATGCAGGGTGCTCCCATGCGCCCCTGCACCTTCCCCGCGCTGGTCGCTCTCATCGAGCACCCCGAGCACGGTGCGATCCTCTTCGACACCGGCTACTCCGAGCGCTTCCACCAGGAGACCGCCACCTACCCGAACCGCTTCTACGCCCAGCTCACCCCGGTGAGCTTCAAATCCGACGAGAGCGCCGTCACCCAGCTGGCCGCCCGGGGCATCCCGCACGAGCGGATCAAGACCGTCGTGCTCTCGCACTTCCACGCCGACCACGTCGGGGCGGTGGCGGACTTCCCCGAGGCCCGCTACCTCTACTCGCGCGAAAGCTATGCCGCCATGCGCCCGCTCACGGGCTTCAGCGCCGTGCGCGCGGGCTTTTTGAGGGGCCTGCTGCCCGACGACTTCGAGACGCGCTCGGCCCACTTCGAGGACCTGCCTTCCTGTGACCTGGGCGAAAGCTACGCCCCCTTCAACCGGGGCGCGGACCTGTTCGGCGACCAGAGCGTCGTCGCCATCCCCCTGCCGGGCCATGCCGTCGGTCACTACGGGCTCATGGTCCAGACCGACGAGGGCGCAGTCTTCCTGGTGGCGGATGCGGTCTACAAGACCCAGGCCTTCAAGGAGCACCGCCGGCCCATGGGGATCGCGCGCCTGATCTTCGCCGACTGGCAGGGCTACCTGGACACCCTGCGCCGCCTTCACGACTTCCACCAGGCCCGGCCCGACGTGCTCATCATGCCGGCCCACTGCCAAGACGCCTGGGAGGCGTGGCAAGCCCGATGCAAAAACTAAAGATTCTCGCCCACTACCTGCAACGCAAGCACGGCTACCGCTTCGAGAGCCGCGAGGCGCTGGAGCGCTGGCAAGAGCAGCGGGTGCGGCAGCACGTGGCCTGGGTCCGCGCGAAATCGCCCTTCTATCGCGAGCGGTGGGGCGAATTGCCCGATACCGCCTGGCGCGACTTCGAATCCATCGACAAAGCCGCGATGATGGCGAACTTCGACGCGCTCAACACGGTGGGGCTGAGCAAGGAAGAGGGCTTCCGCATCGCGCTCGAAGCCGAGCGCAGCCGCGAGTTCTCCCCGACCTGGAAAGGGATCACCATCGGGCTCTCGTCGGGCACCTCGGGCCACCGGGGGCTGTTCCTCGTCAGCCCCGAAGAGCGCACGGCCTGGGCCGGGACGATCCTCGCCAAGGTGCTGCCGAGCTCGATCCTGGCGAAACAGCGCATCGCCTTCTTCCTCAGGGCCAACAGTAACCTCTACACCACGGTCGGCAGCAAGCGCATGCGCTTCGAGTTCTTCGACCTGCTAGAGGCGCTCGATGACAACCTCTCGCGCCTCGACGCCCTCAAGCCGACGCTGCTCGTGGCGCCACCCTCCATGCTGCGCCTGTTGGCCGAGGCCCAGCAGCAGGGGCGGCTTGCGATCGCCCCCACCAAGATCGTCTCGGTCGCAGAGGTCCTCGAATCCATCGATGAGGCCTTCTTGAAGGGCGTCTTCGGCCAGACGATCCACCAGGTCTACCAGGCGACCGAAGGCTTCCTGGCCGTCACCTGCTCCGAGGGCACGCTGCACCTCAACGAGGACATGGCGCTGTTCGAGAAGGAGTGGGTGGATGCCGAACGCCGGGTGTTCATGCCGATCATCACGGACTTCACCCGCAAGACCCAGCCCATCGTGCGGTATCGCCTGAACGATCTACTGGTCGAGCGCGCAGAGCCCTGCCCCTGCGGCTCGGTCCAAACTGCCCTGGATCGCATCGAAGGCCGCTCCGACGACCTGTGCTACTGGCCTGCCCGGGATGGGGGAAAGCCTGTGCCCGTCTTCCCCGACTTCATCCGGCGCGCCATCCTCATGGCCTCGCCCGCGATCCGCGAGTACCGCGTGCTCCAGCTCGCGCCGGATACGCTGGAAGTCCAGCTTCGCGCCGAGGGCGACGTGGAAGAAGCGGTACGACAGCAACTCCACGCGCTGGCCCAGCGTCTCGGCTGCGCCTCGCCCACGGCGCACTTCACCCCCTACCAGGCTCCAACAGCCGGACAGAAGCTGCGCCGCATCGAGCGCCGCTTCGAAAGGCAATAGAGCCGTTGTAAGCGCCCCCTCAACGAAGGTCCCGAGGCCCCCCGGGATCTTGTTGTCTCAAAGGGCGTCCTTGATCTGCTTGATCAGCCCCTCGGCGCGGGCCCGGTGGTCCACCGGATGCCGGACGGGCTTGCCACAGAGGCGCGAGTCTCCGAAGGACCGCAGGAACCACTCGGGAAGCATCTTGAAGAGCCAGGTCGGCAGCCAGTTAAGCGCGGAGTACGGCACCGGCTTGTGGAAGACCTCCACCAGGGTCGGATCCTCCATGGTCACGTAGTAATCGGGCTTCGGATGAGCCTTGGTGACTTCGGCCGCCGCCAGGAGCCCGGCGCGTTCTTCCGCCGTGGCCGTCTTGGCGTCCCACTTCATCCAGACGGCGATGTCTACCGCCAACCGCGCGTAGTTCGCCTTCTCGGGATCGTTGGGGAAGTGCTCGTTATAGAACTTGATGGCGTTGAGGGTCGTGTCCAGGTAGGCCTTGGCCGAGCCCGGCACGCCAAGGTTGGCAGCCATGTAGGCGAGATTGACGGCCTCGTTCACGAGCCGCTTGCCTTCCGCGGGGCTCAGCGTGGTGATGGCGACGGTCTTCGCCGCCCCGGGCCTCGCAAAGGCTTGGAGGGTCTTGAGGCCGCCCGTGACCGACGACGTGTCGGGGCGGCTCGAGAGCTGGGCCGTCGCTTCGGCGATCGCCGGCTGTAGCGGCTCCGCTCCATTCAGGCTGCCGGTTTGAGACCGGATGGGACCGGTCTGGGCCGTCGCATCGAATCGAACTTCAACGTTCATGGCGCCCTCCTCGAACATCCCGTATCGCGTAGGGTTATCGAGGCCCAGCCCACGGTCTTGCTGCCGTCAACCAGAATCGAACGATGCCTTAATGAGCCCCCAACAAACGCCCCCGAGCGAGAGATAAGGGCGCTACCCCCCAAAAACACCAATCCCCGCCGAGCTTGCGCTCTGCGGGGGATTGCTGCTTGGAAACCGGCTCAGTCGTCACTTCGACCGCGCGCTCGAGGCGCCGGGTGTCGCCACACCCACCGTAGTTCCCTCGCAAGTATCTCAACCTACGTTTCAGGGACCAATCGGGTCCCCACCGAAATCCGGCGTCAGCCTTTGCAGGCCTGCTACAGACTCCGTGGCACTCTCAACGGGGTGCGCCCGTGCTCACTCCTGGAAGAGCGAGACCAATGAACGGCTTCTTCCCTGTTTCCAGGTCCCGGCAGCGCCGCTTCCGACTCCGCCCTCGACTGTTGCCAGTCGCGCCCCCTGCCTTTCGGCAAGGTCCTCCGTTCATCTCCCTGGCGAGTCGACTCCCTCTTGCGAGACCGTCTCCCTACCCGGGTCGAGGGGCCTTCCAGTGTCGCTCCACTGGTGCGCTTGCGGCGCAGGACACTCACGCGTCCGGTACGTCCTCTGTGGGCTTTCGGGCCCACTTCAGGGTGACTCTCGTCCCCCTGCGACATTTCCCTTCGAACCGCCCCCGTTGCCGGCGACACGCCCGTCATGAAATCCCGCAGCGCCACTTCGGTGACGCCCCCTATCCGTCCCCCCTTTCGGGGCTCCGGCTCCCCACCCGAAATCGAAACCTCGGGTGTTCGATACCCCTCCCAGTGTCCTGCCTTGCGGCATTTCGGCTTGAAGCGGCGCCCTCTCGGGCCTCCCGGCTCTCCAGAACCGGTCGATGAATTCATCATATCGCGACATGCCAGAAAAGACAAGCTTTTTCTAAGAATTGACTAAAAAAAGCTTAAGCACACCGCCGATCCGAGGGACTTTAGCCGCCGCGAAGCTCGGCTAAATCAGCGTTTGCACCCTGCTTGCGACCCGGCATCCACCAGTTCCAGCGCCCGAGCAGCACCATGAAGCTCGGCACCAAGAGCAGGCGCACGATAGTCGCATCGATCAAGATGGCCACCGAAATCCCCCAGCAAATCTCCTGGGTTTGCGGCGACGACGAGAAGATCCCCGTCGCGAAGACCCCGAGGAGGATGAGCGCCGCCCCGGTGATGAGCGAGCCGCTGCGCGACAGACCCTCGATCACGGCCGCTTCCAGGTCCTTCGATCGCTCGTAGGCCTCGGTGATCCGACTGAGGATGAGAACCTCGTAGTCCATGCTCAGCCCGAAGACGATGCAGAACAGCACCAACGGCACGATGTTCGTTACCGCCCCGTTGTGGGGCGTGTGCAACACGCCGCCGAGCCAGCCGTCCTGGAACAGCAGCGTCAGCCCCCCCAGGCTCGCGAGGATGGGCAAGAAGTTCATGACCGCCGCCTTGAGCGGCAAGACCACCGAGCGCATGTAGACGGCAAGGATCACGCACACCCCGCCGACCACGAGCGCGAGCACCGCTCCCAGGTACCGGTACAGCTCGTGGGTGAAGTCCTTGACCCGCGCCACGACCCCGCCGACCTCCACGCGCCGCTCCGGGTGCGCCCGGGCGTACTGCCTGGCCGCTTCAAGGATGGCCTGGGTGTCCTCCAGGGTCATCAGGTCCTTGGGATGGATTCGTACCAGGGTCGAAGTCGCCCCGTCCTGGCTCACCAGCGGCGCGAAGGGCGTGCCTGCCGCAAGCCACGGGGCCGCCCCGTAGATCCGGTAGAAGGCCTGGTACGTGCCCTGATCGAAGGTCGGGTTCCAGGAGGTCAGGCTCCGCACCGCAGCCACGCGCGGGTGTCGCTCCATGGCCTGGGTGAAGTCGTGGAGGTACGCGAGTGTTTCGGGCTCATAGATCGTCTTGCCGGGCGGCGCCTGGACGATCACGTCCACCGGCACCAGCTCGCCGCCCCAGCCGTCGCGTTCGAGCAGTTGGTAAGCCTGCATGGACTCGGAGTCCTTGGGAGCGATCGCCATGACAGGCTCCCACAGCTTCATGCGGGTCGCAGGCAAGGCCAAGAGCAAGAGCATCCCGAGTGCCAGAGCGAATGACCGCTTCGGATGCCGCACCACCGCCTCTGCCAGCGCGCGCCAGAAACGTTCGGCGTGACGCGCCTCGATCCAGCGCGAGAGCCAGCGCGGCTTATCCAGCCAGTCGGGCTTCAACGCGAGCAGCACCGGCCCCATGACGAGCGTGTTGAGAAGCGACACCCCGATGACCGCGAGCAGGTCGATCACGACCGTCCGGCTCAAGGAGACGTCAGGCAGCCACAGGGCCCCGATGCTCACGGCCATCACGAGCGCCGAGAAGAAGACCGTGCGCCCGGGATAAGCCACCGTACACCGCACGGCCTCGGCCAAGGGGCGATCGCCTCGGACCTCCTCCTTGAAGCGGCTCACCATGAACACCGTGTAGTCGATGGCGAGCCCCAAGCCCACCAACCCGCTCAGGATGCGCGAGACCGGGTTCATGGGCAGGTGCGCGACGGCCACCAGGGCGTTGAACAAGAGCAGGGTCGAGCCCCCGATCAAGAGCGGAATGAGGGTCGCGCTCAAGGATCCGAAGGTCAGCACCAGCACCCCGAGCGACACGACGAGCGAGAGGGATTCTCCCTGCTTCGAGTCCTTCTTGCCGGCGGCCTTGGCATCGTACTGAAAGGCCGTGCTGCCCGTGAGCTGGGCCAGGTCGAGCCGGTGCTCGCGCGCGTACGCGCCGAGCCAATCGCGCAGGCCTGGCGTCAGGGCCTGGGCCTCCACGATGAGCAGCTCGGGCTGGAATTGGAGGTGGAAGAGGCGCTCGCGGTGCGCCTCACGCCCCCTCAGCTCGGTAACCGACGCCACCTGGGGAAACGCCTCGCGCAACTGCCGCTCGAAGGCTCGCGCGTCGAGCGCTCCGCGGAGCACCACGTCGGCGGAGCTGCCGAGTTTGGTCCCGAAGTCCCGTTCGAGCGTCGTCAGAACCCGGTGAGCTTCGGTGCCCTTCGCCCCGCTCAGCTCGGTCTCGGTGCGATCGAGCGGGTGCACGGCCAGGAAACCAGCCGCCGCCACGAGCAGGGCCAGCCAGGCGAACAGGATGACCAGGCGACGCCTGAAGAGGAACGCGGAGAAATGCCCGGAGAAGCTCACGCCGGCACGTCCAGCAAGCGGCGCACCTCAGGCATGGGCATCTCCCAGTAATCCTCCCAGCGGATGCCCAGGAAGATCTTGGCGCGCTTGCCCATCCCCCAGCCCTTGATGATCGCCTCGACCAGCTCGTCGATCCGCTCGGGCTCCCGGAAGATCGCAACGAAGAAGCCGACGCCCAGCAACATGGCCGAGAGCGGGATGCGGTTCTGGGCGAGGTAGAAGGCCGAGATCGCCATCTCACCGATGTCCACCGCGGGCAGGCCCAACACGACGTGGTGGATGTCGTGGGTCTGACGGGCACGCTTGCGGACGTAGGTGATGTCGTCGTCCTCCTTGTCCTCCAGGGGCGGGTAGAAGACCAGCGCCAGCTTGTTGGCGCGCATGTGGTCGGCGAACTCACGACCGAGCGTCCCCTCGGGCAGCTGTCCCAGCACATCGAGGTCGTAAGGCTTCTCTGCCAAGTAGCGCTCGGCGATGAGCTGAGCGGCACCCGGGTCCGCCTTGAGCGAGGCGAGCGCGAGCTGGAAGCTGCGGTGGTTGCGCACCGAGCGCGCCCGGAAGATCGGCCCGATGTCGTCGGGCTTGAAGACCAAACGGCTCATGCGCAACAGCAGGATCACGAGGTCCACGCCGAAGCGGGCCTTGTCCAGCCAGGACTTGCGCGGGGCGGGGGCGGCGGTTGCAGGCGTCATCCCAGTGAGATCTCCACGTGATAGACGGGGGAACGAGGGTCATCGAGCGGCAAGAAGCGCTCGTTGCCAAGCAGGCAAAGGTGCGAGGTCGAAGCGAAGAAGGGCTTGAGGAAGGTCCCGAGCGGATCCCTGCGATCAAGGGCGAGGCCCAAAAAGAGGCCCCCTTGGGCGCGCACCTGCTCGAACGCCGCATCCAGCAAGAGGGGCAGAGCGGCCCCCGCCTCGATCGGCATACACAGGTTGACCACGTTGCAGAACGAGAGAGGCTCACCCGGCTTCGGGAAGGGCGCGAGACTGAAAATCCCGCGCCCCGCGTTCCAGGCCTGGCGGATAAGGCGCTGGGAAGGGCTCTCGGCCTCCAGCACGAAGCGCCGGATCGCCCGCTGGTTCCAGACCCCCAAGAAGCCCAGGAGGCGCTCGTCGCGGTCGAAGGCGAGCAAGAAGCGCTCCCAGCCGAGGCCCGGCGTGCGGGTGATCCAGGCCTCCAGCTCATCCGGGGTGAAGGCCCGCGCGAGCGGCCGCTTGGCGGCGACCCGCTCCCAGAGGGCCGCCATGGCTCCGAGATCCTCGGGCGTGGCGGCGCGGACCCGAACGCCCGGCATCGCCTTGGTGAGCGGTAGGCGGAAAGGCAAGAGGAAACGCAGGTCCACGTCGGCGATGGGCCGCATGGTCACCAGCCCATCGCGCGCCAGATTGGTGTTCTTCTTGAAGCCCACGGGATTATCCGCCATGACGGCGGTGAAGATGGGGGTCTCGGGCCCGTTCAGGTCGCGGCAGGCGTGAATGCCCTCGCGCATAAAGCCGTCGGCGAGGCCCGTCCCCCGCGCCGCCTGCGCCACCCGCAGATCCGCGGTGTAGGCGATCGCCTCGGGGACGGCTTCCAGGTACATCCGATCGGCGATGACCGAGAGGGTCCCGAGGATCTCCCCTTCCGCCTCGGCCACCAGCACCCGATGGGCCTGGCCCTGCACCCGGCAGAGGGCGAAGTAATCCGGCGAGCGGTCCACCCGGTAGCGCATGTGGGCGCTGCCCACCGCATGCGCGGCCATGAAGGCGCACAGGGCGGAACCGTGATGGGCGGTAGCGGGGGCGATCGGATGCATGCATGCTACATACCCAGAGCCGGCTTGCTAGACCGTCGGGCGAAGCGAGCGGGGAATGGTGAACCAAAAGCAGCTCCCCTTGCCGGGCGCGCTGACCACCCCGATGCGACCGCCGTGCGCCTCCACCAGGGCCTTGGAAATGGAGAGGCCCAGCCCGACCCCGCTGCGGCCTCGCGCGCCGGTGGACTCGACCTGGTAGAACTTCTCAAATAGCTGCTGCTGCGCCTCGGGAGCGATGCCGATGCCGGTATCTTGAACCTCCACCCGGACCTCTTCCGGCTCGGGGAGCACGGCCACCGTGATCCGCCCACCCGCTGGCGTGAACTTGATCGCGTTGCCAAGGAGGTTGAGCAAGACCTGGCCCACGCGCTTGGCATCCATCATCAGGACCACGGGGGCCTTGGGCAGGGCCGCTTCGAGCAGCAGGTCGGCATCCTTCGCCTGGGGGACGAGGCTCGACAAGGTCTCGCTCACGAGCTGACTGAGGTTTGCCTCCTGGATGAAGAGCTTGAAGGTGCCCGCCTCGATCCGCGCAAAGTCGAGCAGATCGTCCACCAGCCGCGCAAGCCGCGTGACGCCCGCTTGAATCTGCGTCACGAAAGCCCGCTGCTCCGGGGTGAGAGGGCCGCCCAGCTGCTCTTCCAGAAACTCGACGTAGCCGGTGATCGAGGTCAAAGGCGTCCGCAGCTCGTGCGAAACCGTGTTGACCAGCTCGCTCTTGAGGCGATCGAGCTCCTTGAGGCGAAGGTTCGCCGCCTCCAACTCGGCGGTACGATCCTTGACGCGGGCTTCGAGCTCCTCGTTGAGTCGACCGAGCGCCTCCTCGGCCTCTCGCCTCACCTCCACCTCGCTTGCCAGGCGCTCGTTGGTCGCGACAAGCTCGGCTCTTTTGGTCTGAAGGCGCGTCGCCATCTGATCGAACGCGTGGGCCAGCTGAGCCAGCTCGTCGGCCCCTTCCAGCCGAAGGGCGGGCGTGACGACGCCGTGCGAGAGCTGCTGGGTCGCCTCCACCAAGCGGGCAACACGCTTGGTGAGGGTCTGCTGGAAGAAGAGCCAGAGCAAGAAGCACAGCAAAGCCAGCAAGGCGCTGAGCAGGATCGAGCGCACCCACTCGTCGTAAAGAGCCTGGCGCTTCAGGTCGCTCAAATCGAACTCCAGGACGAGGGCGCCCTGGCGCGATGGGGTGAGCTGGGCGGAGGGGGCCGCCAGGTTCACGGGAAAGACCGCCAGCACCGTGTTTCGATCGGCAGAGAGCTGGATCTGCCGCGACATGGTCTCGAAGGTCTTCGCCATGAGCGGGCGCAAGGGGACCGAGAGCGTCTCGCTCAAGAAGTGCTGGCGTTGCACGAAGCTCGAAGGATAAAGAATCCGCTGGGTTTTCGCGTCGACCAGCACCGCCAGGTTGAGGTCCGGGCTGGCGGCCGCCAGGCTGAGGAGCAGATCGACCCCCTCCTGAGAACCTTGCCTGAACTGGTACTCCACCATTCCCGCCAGCAAGTTTCCCAAGAACGAAGCGCGACGCGTCATCTCCTCTTCCAGGTGATGGTTGGCCTGTGCGATCGCTTGGCCGAACGACAGCAAGGTCACGAGCAGGCCAAAGCCGAGCAGGGCGAGCGGCACCGAGAGGCGAATCGGCAGGAGATACCTCATGGCCCGTTCCGCCTTACCAGGCGATCGTCCAGCACGACGTCGGAATCCACCTCGCCCGCCACCAGCCCATGCCGGTTCATCACCTTGGCCAGCCGATTCAAGGCCTTGGCGAACGCTCCGTTCGGGTCACCAAGCAGGCGACGGTTCTCTGACTGGTCGGGGAAGGTGACCCCTCGCAACGCCGCCGAGAACTGCTGGGGGGTTTGGCCCTGCCCCGGCGCCATCATGCGGATCGCCGCTTGCGGCTGACTCCAGATGAAGCGCCCGGTCTGGAACCAGGCGCCCACGAGGGTTTCCAGGGCCTGGGGATGAGCCTTGAAGGCCGGCTCACGCACGACCAGGCAATCGGCGATTTCACCGGGAATCTGAGTGCTGTTGAACAGCTCGCGTGCCCCTGCGGCCAGCAAGCGCGATCGCTTCGGCTCGAAGGTCACGACCGCATCGACCTGCCTTCCCAAGAAGGCCGACTCATGCCGATAAAGGGGCAGTGGCACGAGTTTGACGTCCTGGGGCGACATCCCCGAGAGCTCGAGTGCGCGACTGAGCACGTAGATACCCAGCGCGTCGACCTCCACGCCGACCCGCCGCCCCTTGAGATCCCGCATGCGGGCGATACCGGGTTGCCCGAGAATCGCATCCGCCCCGTGCGAAAAGTCCTGGATCAGCACCACATGGGGGTTCTGGCGCTTCCCCGCCAGGAGGATGACCTCGTACGACGTCATGGACGCCGCCTCGATCGCATGGTTTTGGAAGGCCCGAAAGAGCTCAGGAATCGAGGGGTATTCGACCAAGCGAATGGCGGATTTGCCGTAGTACCCCAGATCCCGGGCCAAAAAGTAGGGGGCATTTCCGGGCCAGGGCGTCACGCCGACCCTCAAGGGCGGCTCCGGACGCTGGAAACAGCTTGCGATCAAGGCGATGCAAGCGAAGAAGAAGAGGGAATAGCCAAGCGTCCGCCGGGAGAAAAATGGAAAGCGTTGCGGCATCTCTTCCACCCTCATGAGCGCCACAATACTTTACCATCGTTCCCCCCGGCTCGCCGGGGGCGAGTTGGAGCGGGGGGCTAATCGAGCGTGAAGGCGTTGGAGGGCATGCTCGCGTTCATGATGATGTTGTCCATGCGGATGCGGTGGACCAGGCGATTGTTGCGGTCGTACATCTCGCGGACGACGGGCATCTTGCGCTGGGCGTCGATGGTGAAGACCTCGCGGGCGACGCCGCGCAGGCTGCGGGGCGAGACGATGCCGACCTGGATGATGGGCATGGCCCCGAGGTTGCCCTGACCGACGAGCGTCACCTGGTTGCGGGGGTCGAAGAAGGTATCCATCATCGGGGTGATGCCGGTCTCATCGATGAAGTAGCCGCGGTGATCCGCCGTGCGGCTGTCGTGCACGTCGACGCTGGTCTTGAGCCAGAAGCCCAAGAGCTTGGTCTTGACGGCGATCTGCTTGCCGCCGCTCCAGACCATCTTGGTCCCGACGGTGCTGCCCTCGCTGCTCTGCTTGATGTGGAGCGAGGTCTTGTTGGGCAATTCGTAGCAAAAGCGGGTCTGGATGGAGCCGACCGAGCCCTTGTCGCTGACGAAGTAACCGGTCAGATCGCACTGCACGTTGCGCAGGGTGGTGCGCATCTGGCGCATGTCGGAGAAGAGCGATTGGAGGATGGCCTGGTCGTTGTTGACGCCCTGCTGGTTGCCAGGGAGGCCCTTGTTGAGCTTCAGGTCCTTCTGCGCCTTGCCGTTGTCGACCATTACGCCGGGATCCGCGCCGCAGCCGGCCAGCAACGTGGCACCCAGCAGCATCGTCATCCAAAAGGCCTTGGTTTTGACATTCAGGCTCACAGCGACCCCCTTTGGTGAATTAACACCCTACAAACAGGGTATCGCTGTCCCGGGCCGGGATCTTTCTTATGGGGTGAATAACCCTCGTTTAAGGAAAAGGATCAGCTCGCTGCCCGCGGCAGGGTCCCGATGGCCACGTCGCGCAGCAGCAGGTTGCAGGCGTCCGAGAGGAACTCGAAGAGCCAGTGGAGGCGGCCCGAAGCGAGCATGAAGCGCTCGGCGCCCGCGATGGGCTGGCTGAGCGACGAGAGGGCGCGCTCGGCGGCGAGCAGGGCCTCGGCGAGGGTCGTCTCCGAATAGAGAGGGGCCGCCAGGCGCAGCAGAGAATGGCGCTCGTGAGCGGCTTCGAGCTCGGTGCGGGCGAGGCGGCAGGCCTCGGCAGCAACCGAGAGACGTTGGCGATCGTCGCGGTCCAAGGGGACCGGGCCGGCGATCAGGCGCGAGAGCAGCGGCACCGCTTCGGACCAGGTGAGACCGAGGTGGAAGGATGCGTGTTGCTCGGGAGTTCCCATGGGCAGATCCTCCAACGATCAGGAGACGGCTTACTGGGTTGTTTCCTCGCATGCATTGTTGACAAGCAACTGAACGCATCATAGCACAGTGCGGAGCGAGCGGCCACCCGTTGGGGTGCCAGCGGACCTCGAGAGAGCGTGATAGAATGTCCGCCAACTGATCGCCGATTTGATTCCATAGCCTTTGCTTGGACTTTCGAGAGAGGACACCGCCGCATGAATCGACACCCCCTCGCCGCCCTGGCCCTGGCCATCGGCACCGCCCTGACGGTGCCCGTCATGCCGGGGGCCGCGCTGGCCGCGCCCGCCATCACGACCACCCAGACGATCGCCGGCCCCATCCAGGAGTACACCCTCAAGAACGGCATGAAGGTCATCCTCAAGGAGAACCACGCCGCGCCGGTCGTCACCTGGGTCGTCACCTACAAGGTCGGCTCGCGCAACGAGGCCACGGGCTGGACGGGCTCGACCCACATGCTCGAGCACATGCTCTTCAAGGGCACCAAGAACCTCGGCAAGGGCCAGATCTCGCAGCTGCTGCAGCGCAACGGGGCGGACTTCAACGCCACCACCTGGACGGATCGGACCAACTACTTCGAGACCTACTCGAGCGACAAGCTCGAGATGGGCATCATGCTCGAGGCCGACCGCATGCGCAATTCGCTGATCCTCGACTCGGAGCGCCAGAGCGAGATGACCGTCGTGCGCAACGAGATGGAGCGCGGCGAGAGCAGCCCGGTCATGAACCTTTACGAGGCCGTCACCGCCCAGGCCTACCAGGCCCACCCCTACCACCACTCGACCATCGGCTGGCGTAGCGACGTGGAGGGCGTCCCCACCGCGCGCCTCAAGGAGTTCTACGACACCTTCTACCACCCCAACAACGCGGTGGCGGTGCTCGTCGGCGACTTCAAGAGCGCTGATGCGATCAAGCTCATCGAGAAGTACTTCGGCGCCATCCCCGCCGCCAAGCACATCCCGCCCATGTACACCACCGAGGATCCCCAGGAGGGCATCCGCCGCTTCGTCCTGCGCAAGCGCGGCGAGACCAACCTGGTCCAGACCGGCTGGCACATCCCCTCGGTCAACCACAAGGACATCGCCGCCCTCAAGGTCCTCGAGACCCTCATGGGCAGCGGCCGCACCTCGCGCCTCTACCAGGCCCTGGTCGACAAGGAGATCACCACCGACGCCTGGGCCGACTGCGGCCTCCAGCGCGACCCCTCCCTGTTCCGCATCGGCATGACCGTGCGCCCCGGCGTCAAGCATGAAGACGCCGAAGCCGCCATGCGCACCGAGGTCGAGAAGCTCCAGACCACCCCGGTCGACGCCCAGGAGCTCCAGAAGGCCAAGAACCAGGCCGAGGCGGGCTACATCTTCCAGAACAACGGCACCGAAGGCCTCGCCATCAACCTGGGCGAGTACTCGGCCATGGCCGGCCGCTGGCAGCGCGCCTTCGAGCTCCTCGACGAGGTCAAGAAGGTCACCCCCGCCGACATCCAGCGCGTCGCCAAGACCTACCTCCACGACGACAACCTGACCATCGGCTACTATGTCGCCACCCCCGACGGCCCGATGCGTCCCCAGCCCAAGAACGCCGGCAGCGGCAAGGCCGTCGCCAACAACGCCCCGGTCAAGCCCCTGCCCCTGCTGGACTTCGAGAAGCGCCCGGTCAAGGAACAGAAGCTCACCGCGCCGGTGCGCCGCGTCCTCTCGAACGGCATGACCGTCCTGGTGCTCCCCAACAAGAACAACCCGACCATCGCCATCAACGGCTTCGTCCGCACCGGCGGCGTCCACGACCCCAAGGGCAAGGAAGGGCTCTCCTCTCTGACCGCCTCCATGCTCGAGGAGGGCACCACCAAGCGTGACAAGCTCGCGATCGCGAGCGACCTCGAGTTCGTCGGCGCGAGCGTCGGCTTCTCGGGCGGCACCGAGACCACCGGCATCAACGGCTCGACCCTCTCCAAGGACCTGGACCGCACCCTCGGCGTCCTCGCCGAGGAGCTGATGAGCCCCGCCTTCCCCGAGAGCGAGCTCGCCAAGCTCAAGGCCAACTGGATCACCTCGATCAAGCAGGCCGAAGAGCAGCCCGAGACCCGCGCCGAGCGCGCCTTCAACCACTCGGTCTTCCCTGAGGGCCACCCGTTCCACGACCTGGAGCCCCAGGCCCAGATCAAGGCCATCGAGAGCATCACTCCGGCGGATCTCAAGGCCTTCCACGCCAAGCACTACGGCCCTAACAGCGTCGTGCTGTCGGTGGTGGGCGACGTGACCCCCGATCAGGTGGTCTCGAAGCTCGAGCAGCACTTCGCCGGCTGGCCCAAGGTCACGGTCTCGCCCGTCGAGATCCCCAACGCCCTGCAGGCCAAGGCCTCGAAGACCGTCATCCCGATGATGGACAAGACCAACGTGGCCATCGTCTTCGGCAACCCCACCACCGTCCGCCGCACGGATTCGGACTACTACGCCGTGCGCCTCGCCAACTTCGTGCTCGGCGGCAGCCCCCTGTCGGCGCGCCTCGGCATCAAGCTGCGCGACGAGATGGGCCTGACCTACGACGCGCGCTCCAGCATCCGGCCCAGCATGGGGCCGGGCGCCTTCACCGCGACCGTCACGGTCAACTCGGCCAACGTGTCCACGGCCCTCGACGCCCTCAAGGGCGAGCTGGACAAGTTCGTCACCAAGGGCGTGAGCGCCGATGAGCTCGCCAAGGCCAAGACGGCCTTCATCGGCAGCAGCGCGGTGGATCTGGCGACCAACGCGGGCATGGCCTCGTCGCTCAGCTCCATCGAGCGCTACGGCCTCGGCCTCGACTTCTGGGGCCGCTACCCCAAGCTGATCCAGGGCGTCACCCTGCAGCAGGTCAACCAGGCCGCCAAGAAGATCGTCCTGCCCAACGCCGCGGGCCTTGCGATCGCAGGCCCCTACGAAGGCAAGTAACCCAATACCCAACCGAAGGGGGAAGGCTGACGCCTTCCCCCTTCGCCTTTTGCACAGTAAGGTAAGAAAAGTCCCACCCAATGTTTCCCCTGCCCCCTGGCGGGGCGGGGATGAGCGCCTAAGAAAACTGTTCCTACAAGCCGCTTACAGCGGCCAAACACAACACATGCCTGGTTTTTTTAGGTGCTCTTGGGGTGGGGGGTTCAAATCAAGTTCCTTATAAGGAGACCCCATGGCCGGCAACGTATGGATCCTGATCGGCCCGTCCGGCACGGGCAAGACCAGCCTCGCCAAGGACCTGCCCCGGCGGGTGCCCACCCTCAAGCGCGCCGTCACCTGCACCACCCGCGCCCCGCGCGCCGGTGAGCAAGAAGGCATCGATTACTACTTCGTCAGCGACGAGCAGTTCGACTTCCTCATGGCATCGGGCAAGTTGCTCGAATCCACCATCTACGGCGGGCAGCGCTACGGCCTACCGGCCGACCAGTTCCTGGAAAACGGCACGCACGACATGGTCTGCGTCCTCGACATGGCGGGGGTCCAGAGCTTGCGCGACCTCTTGGCGCCCGACAAGGTGCGGGCGATCTTCCTCGAAAGCCCCTCGCCCGAGGTGCTCAGGGCCCGCATGGAGGCACGCGGCAGCACCCCCGACGAGGTCGAGCGGCGCCTGGCCCTCATCGCCCTGGAGAGCGGTCAAGCAAGCGAATGCGAATACCGGATCTCGACCACCCCACCTTACGACGAGGTGCTCGAAACGGTTTCTAAGCTCATCGGCGGCTAAACAAAAGCACGACGCCCTCTCCCTGATGGGGAGAGGGCGTCGTGCTTTTCACTTAAAGGGGAAGCGCCAAGCCTTCGAGCTTCGGCAGGGCGATCCGGTGCTCCTCGCTGAACTGGTAGTCCTTGAAGACATGCTCGGCGCTCGGCAGGTGATAGCGCCCCGGGGCTTCGAGGACCGTCGTCTCCTTGAGGCGGTAGACGTAGTGGCCGCAGGTGTAGACCTTGAAGGTGTTCATGTGGGTGCAGAGGCAGGTGCGCTCCCGCACGGGCTGCTTGCGTCCGGTCGCCTCGTCCACGGGCGTGGCGTTGTAAGCGTCGAGGTAGCTGCAGCGGCCCTCGGAGTCGAGCAGGTAGCCTAGCGTCTCGCAGTTCGGCTTGATGTTCGAGCCGATGGCGGGTGAGTTCTTGAGCATCCGCATGGGATAGCCGGTCGGCGACTGGGTGTTCACCTCGACATCCGCCTCTTCGGCCTTCAGATAGATCTGCTTGGCCGAGTCGGGCAGCCCGCACTCGCGGGTGATGGTGAAGCGGGTCGCCACCTGGACGGCCGCGGCCCCCTGCTGGAGGTACGCGACGGCGTCGGTGCCCGTGAAGATGCCGCCGGCCGGAATGACCGGGATCGAGAGCCCTTCCTTGGCGAGGAAGGCGATGACCTCGGCGACGATGTCCTTGAGGTTGGCCTTGGGCCACTCGTCCAGCCCGAAGCCCAGGTGCCCGCCCGCGAGCGGCCCCTCGACCACCACGTAATCGGGCATGCGATCCACCCGCTTGGCGCGCTTGAGGAAGAGCGCGAGCGCCCGGACCGACGAGACGATGATGCCGAAGTGGACGTCGCGGAAGCGGGGATGCTCGGCGACCAGCTCGAGCGAGCCCAGGTGAAGCCCCGCGCTCAGGGTGATGCCGTCCACCCCTGCGTCCATGGAGGCCTCCAGGCGCGTCTTGAGCGTCGCCTTGGGGGCGTTCATGGTGAGCTTCTCCATGACGTTGACGAAGACGGCGCCGGGGCCGCGCTTGGCCTCCATGGTGCCGCCCACGTGGCGCAGAGTCGCCTTACGCACCTCTTCGAGATCGAAGGCCACGTCGCGCTTGTGTTCCATCTCCCGGTGATCCCGGTAGCGCTCGGCTTTCTCGCGCAAGAAGGCGGTCTTGAAGCGCCGATCCGAGACCGAAGCCGAGAGCGCGTCGGAGATGTGGCCGATCCCGCCGAGGCGGGCCGCCTCGAGTGCCAGCTCGGCCGACGAGATGTCGACCCCCATCCCGCCGATAACGAGCGGGACGTACTCCTTCGAACCGAGCATGAGCCGGAAATCGTCCAGTTTCGACATGTCGCCTGCCTTTCGTCCAACGTCTGCAAAGGGGGGCTCGTGCCCCCTTTCGATCATACGGACGCCGTATCATGGCCGGGTTCCTGTTGTGTCATGACTTCGTCATCGTTTTATTGAACGCAAAAAAAGACCGCCCCCGGTGCGGGGGCGGTCCTTGGATTGAAGCGTTTAGAGCTTCCACCACTCGACGGTGGGAGCGGGCGCCGGGGCGTTGGGATCGGCAGCGGGCGCGGGCGCCGGAGCCGGATCGGCCGGGGCGGGAGCCGGCGCGTTGCCACCGGGGACGTAGTTCGGGTTGATGGCCTTGACCACCGTGGTCATGTACAGGTCCTCGAACTCGGCCTGGCTGAGCTTGCCGTCGCCGGTCTTGTCGGCAGCCGAGATGTCACCGGGATCGAAGGTCGGGATCGAGACCCGGACGTGGATCTTGTCGTAGGCGAAGCCCAGGCCGAGCTTGGCGAGCGCCTTGTCACCCAGCTCCTCGGTCGTGAGGTAGCCGTCGCCCTTGCCGAACAGGCCGCTGCCGGGCTCGCGCTGGTCGAGGCGGTTGAAGGCCGTGGCCAGGAAGGAGCGCATCCGGTTCAGGAAGGCGACCGGGGTGTCCTTGCCCGTCAGGAAGCCGCCGGCGGTGGCGTAGCGCATGAACTCGGTGCGCGAGATCTTGCCGTTGCCGGTCTTGCCGCTCTTGGTCTTGTCGGCCTTCGGGAATTCCTTGATCAGGTTGAAGTAGGGACCGGCCTCGTACTCGTCGATGTACTTGTCGCCGTTGGTGTCGATCTTGGAGAAGATCGACTCGTGGACCTGCTTGAAGCCTTCCTTGAGGGTCTTGGAAGCGAGGGCGTCGAAGCCGACCGCTTCGGTCGTCGAGAGGCCGCTCGCGCCGGGGGTCATGCCGCAGCCCGCAAGCATGGTGATTGCAGCCGAGACGGCGAGCAGGGTGGAGAGGGCCTTGGTGTGACGCATGCCGGACGCTCCTTCCGAAGATGGACGGTGACGGGAAAGTGATGAAATCTGTAAGAACTATCGCAGGAATGTTCGAAGATCTTTCTTAAGCAAAGTTTAAGACGAAGCTAAAATTCGGAAACCCGGATCCGATCGCGCTCAGCGCCATCCCGCGCTATAATGGACGCTTTGAGGCACCAAAACAGGAGAAGGGAAGCCCCATGACCGTTCCGACGGATCGCATCCGGAATTTCTCGATCATCGCCCACATCGACCACGGCAAGTCGACCCTGGCCGACCGGCTCCTGGAGTACACGGGCACGGTCGCTTCGCGCGAGATGGAAGAGCAGCTGCTCGACTCGATGGATATCGAGCGCGAGCGCGGGATCACCATCAAGGCGCAGGCCGTGCGCCTCGATTACCGCGCCAACGACGGCCAGGACTACGTCATCAACCTGATCGACACCCCGGGCCACGTGGACTTCACCTACGAGGTCTCGCGCAGCTTGGCCGCATGCGAAGGCGCGATCCTGGTGGTGGACGCCTCGCAGGGCGTCGAGGCCCAGACCCTCGCCAACGTGTACCTGGCCCTCGAGCACGACCTCGAGATCGTGCCGGTCCTCAACAAGATCGATCTGCCGGGTGCCGAGCCCGACCGCGTCAGGAAAGAGATCGAGGACGTGGTCGGCCTCGACGCCTCCGACGCGGTGCTCGCCTCGGCCAAGGCCGGCATCGGGATCCAGGACATCCTCGAGCAGATCGTCGCCAAGATTCCCTCCCCCAAGGGCGATTCGAACGCCCCCTTGCAGGCGCTCATCTTCGACTCGTACTACGACGCCTACCGCGGCGTGGTCGTCTTCTTCCGCGTCTTCAACGGCAAGCTCAAGGTCGGCGACACCATCCGCATGATGGCGACCGGCGCCGAGATCACCATCACCGAGCTGGGCGTCCTGCGCCCCAAGCAGACCCCCGTGCAGGAGCTCGGGATCGGCGAGGTCGGCTACCTGGCGGGTGCCATCAAGAACGTCCAGGACGCGCGGGTGGGCGACACCATCACCCTGGCGGCCAACGCAGCCAAGGAGCCCCTGCCCGGCTACAAGCAGGCCGTCCCCATGGTCTTCTGCGGCCTGTACCCGACCAGCGCCGAGGATTACCCCCAGCTGCGCGAGGCCCTCGAGAAGCTGACCCTCAACGACGCCTCGCTCCAGTGGGAGCCCGAGAGCTCGACGGCACTCGGTTTCGGCTTCCGCTGCGGCTTCTTGGGCCTGCTCCACATGGACATCATCCAGGAGCGTCTCGAGCGCGAGTACGGCCTGACGCTGATCGCGACCGCCCCCTCGGTGGTCTACCGCGTCACCAAGACCAACGGCGAGGTGGTGATCGTCGATAACCCCACCAACCTGCCCGATCCCGTCCGGATCGAGAAGATGGAAGAGCCCTACGTCAAGGTTTCGGTCATTGCACCGTCCGATTACGTGGGAGCCATCATGGAGTTAGCGCAAGGGAAGCGTGGGGTATTCATCAACATGGAATACCTCAGCACCGACCGGACCCAGCTGACCTACGAGGTTCCGCTCGCGGAGCTCGTCTCGGACTTCTTCGACCAGCTCAAGAGCAGGACCAAGGGCTACGCGTCCATGGACTACGAGTTGGTCGGTTACCGGGAATCCAAGCTGGTCAAGCTGGACATCCTGCTTGCCGGCGAGATCGTCGACGCGCTTTCGGCCATCGTCCACCGGGACCGGGCCCAGTCCGTGGGTCGTCTGCTCGCCGAGAAGCTGCGGGAGCTCATCCCCCGTCAGATGTTCGAGGTGCCCATCCAGGCGACGATCGGTAACAAGGTCGTTGCCCGCGAGACCATCAGCGCCATCCGCAAGAACGTGCTGGCCAAGTGCTACGGGGGCGACATCTCCCGCAAGCGCAAGCTGCTCGAGAAGCAGAAGGAAGGCAAGAAGCGGATGAAGCAGGTCGGTCGCGTGGAGATCCCCCAGGAGGCCTTCATGGCCGTCCTCAAGATCGGCGAGTAAGTAGCCCCGGTCATCGCATCACGAAAGGCGGAATCAGAACGTGGACCTGCCGTTTCTCAACAACCCCTCCGAAGGGATGCCCGCCGCTCAAGGGGGCAACTACTGGGGGGGTCAGGATCCCGCCGGCAACAGCGACGACGCGACGCTGAACGACCTGCTCGCCCTGTACCAGACCGCCAACGATCCCATGCCGGTCGGCTTCGAGCCGCAGGGGCTCCCGTTCGAGGCGCCGGCCGCACCGGCCGAGCCTCAGGGCCTGCAATTCGAGGCCCCGGCCGCCCAGCCGGCGGCCTTCGACGCTTCCTCGCTCGATCCGTTCGCCAGCCCCTCCGTCGACTCGGAGATCAACGATCTGATCGCCAGCTTCACCAGCGACCCGGCGTTCGAGGCGCCTGCCGACGAGCCGGTCTTCGCCGCTCCTGCTGAGCCCGTCTTCGCCGCACCTCCTGCCGAGCCGATCTTCGCAGCGCCTCCGGTGGAGCCCATCTTTGCCGCTCCGCCGGCTGAGCCCGTCTTTGCGGCACCTCCTGCCGAGCCGGTCTTCGCGGCGCCCCCCGCTGAGCCGGTCTTCGCCCCGGAGCCCGAACCGGTCTTCGCCGCGCCCCCTGCCGAGCCGGTCTTCACGGCCCCTGCCATCGAGCCGGTCTTCGCGCCGGAGCCCGCCCCTCTCGCGGCGATCCCGCAGGCACCCGTCGTGCCGGCTGCGATCGCGGTCGAAGCCGCCCCCTTCGCCCCCGTGGCGACCACGGTGGCTCCGGTCGCTCCGAGCGGCTCGGTTCGCCTGACGACCAGCGCGGATCGCCAGGAGACCCTGAGCCAGCTCGTCTCGGCGGCCAACCAGCTCACGAACGGGATCGAGCAGATCCAGTCCCAGCTCGCGACCCTCTACGAGGGCCTCGCGCACGCGGCGGCGACCCGGGCGCCGGTCACCGAGATCATCACGCTGACCGAGCAGCTCACCGCCACCAAGGGACAGGCAGGCGAGAACTCCGCGCTCTTCCAGCAAGCCCAGCTGCTCAAGGAAGCCGCGGACGCCTACATGCACATGCTCAAGAACCTGTAACCAGCCCGCTTTCCACTGGCCCCCCGGAGCGTTCCGGGGGGCTTTTTGCTGGATCCGAATCCGCGTAGTTTTAATCGTCTTTTAACGACAGTTACACCCCATCACAACCGATAACTCCTGATACCAGGCACCAAGCCACTTCATACCAGGCATCACCCCACTTCGGAGGTCCCCATGTTCAAGAAATCCGCCCTACTTCTCAGCCTTGCGACTTCGCTCATGGTGACCGGTTGCGGCGTGATGCCCGCGGGCCTCTTCGGCGGCGACGCCGGAGACATGAGCGCCCAGGGCACCAAGGGCTCCAAGGCGGGTGCCTCGGACTGGACGGTCTTCGTCTACATCGCCGGCGACAACAACCTCTCGCCCTTTGCCGCCAAGGACCTCAACGAGATGGAGGCCGGGCTGACCTCCGAGCGCGTGAAGGTCGTGGCCCTCGTCGACCAGGACCGGGACGGCGACTCGCGGATCCTCGAGATCAAGAACGATCCCAAGGGCGTGAACAACACCCTCGTCTCGCCCGTCATCGACGACGGCGGCGCGGTCATCCCCAAGAACACCAAGGAGGTCGACACCGGCTCGGCCGCGACCCTCGAGAAGTTCATCAACTGGGGCACCAAGAACTACCCCTCCAAGCGTTCGATGCTCGTCATGTGGAACCACGGCGGCGGCGCCTTCGCCGCCCCCAACCACCTCAAGTCCTTCTGCTGGGACGATCAGAGCGGCAACAACCTCAACCTGGTCGATCTGTGGCGCGCCACCCAGAAGGTCTCGAGCAAGGCCAAGTTCGACGTGATCGGCTTCGACACCTGCCTCTTGGGCCACGCCGAGACCGCCTACCAGCTGCGTGACGTGGCGGACTTCCTGGTCTCGTCCGAGAAGGTCGAGCCCGGCGACGGCTGGGACTACCAGGCCCTGACCGCGGCCCTCTCGAAGAACCCCGGCATGTACCCCCGCGAGTTCTCGACCAAGATCGTCGAGACCTACACCGCCTGGTACAAGAAGGCCCGCCAGGAGTCGACCCTCTCCTCGATCGACCTGCAGAAGCTCAAGGATCGCGTCGTCCCCGGCATCAACGAGCTGGCTATCAACCTGCAGGCCGGTCTCGCCACCCCCGCCTTCAAGTCCGCGCTCTCGGGCGTGGTCGACAAGGCCGCGAGCCTCTCGGCCACCGGCAGCGGCGAAGAGGACGCCATCGACCTGGGCCTCTTCTGCAACCTGATCCAGGAGTCGGGCCTGCCCGCCACGACCAAGGCCCTCGCCAAGGACGTGAACACCCACCTGACGCGCTCGGTCGTCTCGAACATGACCAACCGCCTGCCCGATGGCGCCTTCACCGGCCTCAAGATCTACTTCGGCCTCGAGACCTACAACACCGCCTACAGCAACGGTTCGCACCAGATCTTCGGCACCACCCAGTGGGCCAAGTTCCTGCAGGCCTACCTCAAGAAGTAAGTAACCTCTCAAACGCAGCGAGGGCCGGGCGAATCGCCTGGCCCTCGCTGCGTTTGGGCTCCCGCGCGAATGGTATGATGACGCACGAAAATCGGGCTCCAGATGACTCAGGCCGCAGACCGGACGAGGCAAGCCCGGAGGGCGCCTTGATGAGAATCGAAACCCTGTCGCGTGTCGGTTCTTACACCGTCGCCGCGCTCTTGGTCGCAGCACTCGCCCTGAGCGGGATGATGGCACAGCTACAGCAGACGGCCGTCCAGACCGAAGCGCGCCGCCACCGCTCCTATCAGCTCGCCGAGGAGCTGCGCCAGAGCTCAGAGGATCTGACCCGCCTGGCGCAGGCCTACGTCTCGACCCGAAACCCGCGCTACCTGCACTACTACGACGAACTCCTGGGCATCCGCAACGGAACGCTCCCGCGCCCGGCGGATTACTCGACCCGCTACTGGGACATGCGGGTCGCAGGCCTCACGGCTCCCCCTTCTGGCCCGCGCGTCTCCCTGCGCGAGCTGATGCGCCGCGAGGGGTTCAGCGACGGCGAGTTCGAGCTCCTCTCCGAGGCCGAACGACGCTCGGACGCGCTGGTATCCCAGGAGCGCCAGGCCTTCGCCGTGGTGGGCAAGGATCCCGCTCGGGCGCACGCCATCCTCTACGGCAAAGCGTACGAACGCCAGAAGGCGCAGATCATGGAGCCCATCGATCGCTTCATCCGCATGGTGGATGAACGCACCCAGCGAGAGCTCGTCCAGCTCGATCGCCGCCAAGGTGCCTACATGGACGCGCTGCTGTTTCTCCTCGGCAGCATGTTCCTCGGCTTCCTGCTGCTGAGCGCCTACCTGCGAAAGCAGCTCCTCACCCCGCTGAGCGACCTCGAACGTCACGTCCGGGAGATCACGAGCAGCAAGCAACCGGGCGACCTCGAACCGAGAGGCTTCGACGAGCTCGTCACGCTCGGCAACGGCGTCAACGAGATGTCGCGCGCCGTCACGCGCGAGATCGAGGCGCTCAAAGCGCTCGACGCCCTCAAGAACAGCTTCGTCAACGCCATCTCCCACGACCTGCGCACGCCCATCACCTCGCTCAGGGGCTACGCGGAGTTTCTGGCAGATGGCATCGGGGGCACCCTGACCGCGGAGCAGCAGGGCTTCGTCGCGCAGATCGAGAAGGCCTCCCTGCGCCTCATGCACCTGGTGGACGATTTGCTGGACTTCGCCCGCCTCGAGGCAGGCACCCTGCGGCTGAACCTCACGCAGACGGATCTTGCCGAGAAGATCAACGAAGTGGTGGAGAGCCTGCGTCCTCAGGTCCAGGAGGCCGGGATCAACCTCTCGGTCGAGCTCGCCCCCGACCCCTTGGTCATGTTGATGGACCCCGAGCGGATCGAACGCGTCCTCATCAACCTGCTCACCAACGCGATCAAGTTCACGCCGCCGGGCCGCGCCATCCGGGTGCGCACCCGCCGCGAAGACGGCGAGGTGGTGTGCGAGGTGATAGACGAGGGGATCGGGATCGCTCCCGAAGCGATCCCTCGGCTCTTCAAGCACTTCAGCCAGCTCGAAGGCGGTGTCAGGAAGGGCGGCACGGGGCTGGGCCTGAGCATCAGCAAGGCCCTCGTGGAGGCGCACGGCGGCCGCATCGGGGTGCGAAGCACGCCGGGCCAAGGCAGCACGTTCTGGTTCACCCTGCCTCTCGGTGAGCAGCCGCCCGCCTGAGGCCTCTGGCGCTAGGCGCGGATGGGCGGCAAATACCTCTCGGGCGACGGCGGCAACGGCGGGAGGACCGGCTCTGGCGGCAGCGCGTCCGCCTCGTGATAAGGCAAGGCCTCGACGCAGAGGCCTGCGGTCTCGAGCCCCTGCGCAAGAAACTCCAGACTGCCCCCCTTCGGATCGGTGGCAGCGAGCATGAGGTAGTCGCGGGCCCGGGTGAAGGCCACGTACATGACCCGCTTCGCCTCAGCCGCCTCGCGCGCGCGTTGCTCCTCTTTCAGGATGGTGTAGAGGGCGGGATCGCTCCCCAGCTCCTTGCCCAGGCCCAGCGCGACGCCCCACGCGGCGTCCATGAGGATGAGCGCACGAGAGGCGGGTGCCGAGCGCGCCAGGTCCGGCACCACCACCAGCGGCCACTCGAGCCCCTTGGAGGCGTGGACGGTCATCAGGGCCACCGCATCGCGCGCCTCCAAGGCAGGGCGCGGCACATTCAAATCGGCGAGCAGCAAGCACCTGAGGCGCCGAACCAGCGGGAAGAGGTCGGTCCCATCGCCCTCCAGGCCTCGCACGAAGTCGCAGAACGCACGCCAATCCGCCAGACGCCGCGCCGGGTTGGGCAAGTTCGCAAGCACCGCGGTGTAACCGCAATGACGATCGCCTTCCTGAAGCGCGCGACTCGCGGACTCCATGCGCGCAGCCGAGAGCAGGGCCGTGAGCACTTCCTTGACGCGGCGCCACTCCGGAGCGAGGTCCTCGGCCCCACTCAGGGCCCGCCAATAGCCGCCGTCCGCGGGCAACTCGGCGGCGAAGGCGTAGAGGGTGCGATCGCTCAAGGCGAAGAAGGGGCTGCGCACCACGGCCACCAGGGCCAGGTCGTCCTCGGGGCTCGCCAAAAAGCGCAGCAGGGCCCAGCCGTCCTGGGCCTCGCGGGTCTCCATGAGGCTGCCGCCTCCCGCATGCACGAACGGGATTCCCTCGGCGGCGAGCGCCTCGCCATAGACGTCGAGCGGGTCCCAGGTGCGGGCGAGGATCGCCACGTCCCCGGGCCGCATGGGGCGAAGCTGGCCGCTGGCCTTGTCGAAAACGGGAGTACCCGCTGCGAGCTGGTCCTTGAGGGCTTTCGCGAGGCGCTTGGCCTCGGCGCGCTGGCGTGATGCCTTGTCCGCACCCCGGTGAAGGTCCTTGTCGGTCTCGACGGCAAAAGCCGTCAGGACGGGGGCCTCGGCCGGATGCGCGGAGCGCGCGGCGACGAGCGCCTGGTGCAGCTCACCCAGGACGGGCTCGAAAAGCCGGTTGATGGGCGTAAGAAGGCCCTCGTGGGTGCGGAAGCTCTGGGTCAGGGAGACATGCAGGCCGCCTTCTTCGACGATGCGCGCGCAGAAGCGCCGGAAGACCTCCACGTCCGCACGCCGGAAGCCGTAGATGGCCTGCTTCTCATCCCCGACCACCGTGAGGATCGCCCCGCCCACGAGGCGTTCGAGCAGCTCGGCCTGGACCGGGTTGGTGTCCTGGAACTCGTCCACCATGTACGCCTTCCAGCGGACCGCGTAGTAGGCGGCGATCTCGGGATGGCGAAGGGCGCGCAGGGCCCCGAGCTCCAGGTCGCTGAACTCAAGCACCCGAGCCTCTTGCTTGGCCTGGGCCATGTGGGCCATGGCGATCGCGAAGGCTTCCCGCAGGGCGGGCAGGCAAGCGGCAAGGAGGCGATCGCTCTCCCCCAGCTCCAGGACGACGAGGCCGGCCTTGAGGGCATCTCCCGCCAGCTCGCGCAGGGCTTTGAGGGCCTCCTTGATGGCGGCGAAGTTCTCCTCGCCCCAGGTCTTCTTGGATCCGCCACGCATGGGCAGGGTCGTGAGCGCCTCCAGGGCTGGGCGCAAGCTCGCTCCGGCCGCGTGGGCCTCCTCTGTCGCCGTGAGGGCTTCAAGCGCCATGCGGCGCGTATTCTCGATGGCATCCCCCTCGGGGCCGACGAGGGCGCGCACGGTGGCGCTGAGCTGACGCCAGTCGCTCGAAGCGAGCAGTGCCTTGCAGGCCGCTTGTCTTGCCTGCTGCACCCGATCGCCCCAGGCGGCAGGGTCCCGCGCCAAGGCCTGTTCAGCAGTCCAGGGGTCCGCCAGGAAGGCTCGGATGGCAGCGTCCAGCAGGGCGAAGGGAATGGCGTCGAGAAGGGCCTCGGGCAGCGCCAAGAGCAACTCGGCGATGCGCTCCTCTCGCCAGAGCGCGCCCTCTAGCTCGTCGAGCACCGAAAAGTCGGGCGGAACCTCGGCGGCCTCGGGGTGCTCGCGGCAGATGCGCGCCGCGAGCACGTGCAGGGTGCTGATGGGTGCCGCCTCGATCTCGGCCACAAGCTCGGGGGTGGCCTGCATGGTGGTGGCGACCATCTCGCGGATGCGCGCGCGCAGCTCGGCGGCGGCCTTCTTGGTGAAGGTCACGGCCACGATCTCAAGAGGCGAGAGGCCGTGCTGCTCAAGGTGGTAGCGGTAGCGGGCGGTGAGCATGTGGGTCTTGCCCGTGCCCGCCCCGGCCGTCACCGCAACGCTTCCAGGGGCATGGGCCGCGAGGGCCTGTTCCGGCGTGAGGCTCATGCGTTCGCCTTCTCCTCTCCGAGCGCAGAAGGGCCCTGCTTGCGGGCCAGGCGCGGCCCCGTGCGGCAGACGAGCGACAGGTCGCAGTAGAGACAGGCGGCCCCATCCGTATCGGGGGCGACCGGGTAGTGTCCCGTCCTGAGGTGGCCCTTGACCTTCTCGCTCAGCCGCTCCAGGTCGCCCGGGCTCGGGACGGCCTTCTTGAGGACCTCGCCCTTGCTCAGCGAGTAGTAGTGAGCCCCTGCCACCGGCTCGCCCGGGAAGAGAGCGGGGGCCGCTACCTCCATGTAGAGCGGTAGCTGCACATCCACCTTGGGTTTGCCCGCGTCGTCCTTGGCCCCCTTGGGCGGCGAGGCCGAGGTCTTGTAGTCGATGAACACCAGGCCGTCGTCGGTGCGATCGACCCGATCCACGTAGCCGATGACATTCAGGCCGAACGCCACCCCTCTGAACTCGCCTTCTGATTGAACGATAGCAGCGCCGTCGGCCACGAAGGCCTCGGCCTGCACGGCGGCACGCAGGGTCTCCAGGTGATAGTCGCGCTGTGCCTGCCAGGCGCTCACCGCCTCGACCTGCAACTCGGTTTCGGCGCGTTGGAAGGCCTCGTCGAGGCGTTCGAGCACGTGGACACGGGCGTCCGATAGGGGCAAGGCCCCATCGACCGCAAGCTCCAGCGCCCGGTGGAAGAGGGTTCCCCGCAGCCCCGGGCTCAGCTCGCTTTCGACCTCCTCGGGATCCGAGAGGCGCAAGAGGCGCTGAGCGAACCACTTGAAGGGACACTGGCCGATGGTCACGAGCTGGGAGGCGCTGAAGAGGCGCGAGGCGGGGTCCACCGGCACGCCGGGCACCCCGTCGAAGTGATCATAGGTCGGCGAGGCCTCGCGCCCCCACTCGACCTGGTGGGCCTGCCGCGCGAAGGCGAGGACCGGATCGTCGTCGTGCCCGGCGCGCAAGCGGGCAGGGCGCCACTCTTCGGGGCTACAAGCGGGAACCTCGGGCGGCAGCGAGGGCACAAGGCCCAGATCCGCGAAGTAGGGGCTCGGAAGCTGCGCCTCGCCGCCCGCAAGCTCGGGGTAGGAGAGCTCCAGGCCCTCGGTCGCTACTTGCAGGAGGGCCCAGCACGAGAGGGCCTCGCGCCGCGCGGCTTCGGCAGCGCCCTCCAGGTGGCAGCCGAGCGCCTTCAGGGCCTTGCGCTCGTGGAAGTCCAGCACCGGATCGTTCTCGACCCGCACCGGGAAGTGGCCCTCGGCCATCCCGAGCACGAGCGCATGGCGGTAGTGGGCGCCGTAGAGAGAAAGGGGCGTGTGGAGGGCGATCCCGCCCCCCTGGGGGTGTGCCGGGACCGAGAGGAGCGCAAGCAGCTCTTCGAGCTCGGCCAAGAAGGCCTGCTGAGTGAGGCGCTCGTCCTCGGGAGCCGAGAGGGCATCGAGCCCTTCGCGCAGCCTGCTCAAGGCGAGGGCCTCGCGGGGCCAGCGCCCGATGCGCTCCGGCACCTCGAAGGCATCGAAGGCCTGCCGTAGCGAGCGCAGCCACGTGCTTCGCTTCGCGCGCTCGGGCCATGCAAGAGAGGCGAGCTCGGGGTGGAGGGCCGTCCAGGCTTCTTGCCCGACCGGATGCTTCTTGCGGACCTCGGCCCAGACCTCGGGTGAGAGGCGCTCCGAGAGGCGGTGACCCAAGAGGCGGGCCGTCGCCTCGTAGGGGAAACCGTCGCGCACCACCTCGATCGCAAGGCGCAGCCAGGCGCCCAGGTGGGTCGAAGCGAGCGGCACGGCGTAGAAGGCGCGGATGTCCAGGCCGTACTCCCAGGCGATGGCCATGACCGTCGGGCCATAGGCCGCATCGTCGCGCGCGACCAGCACCACCTCGTCCTGGCGCACGCCCGCCTGCAACAAGAGCTTGAGCCGTGCGAGGGCGCCGCGCACCTCCGCTTCGAGGTTCGGGTAGCGGTAGGCCTTCACCGGGACCGGCGCGAAATGCGGCATGAGGTAACGGCCCGTGAAGGGCTTTGCAGGCGCTTGCTGCTCCACGCGCCAACCCTGCGCCGCGAGGTAGTCGGCCACTCGGGCGTTCTCGGCGAAGAGGGCCTCGCCCATGTTCGGGAGGTAAAGGGACGAGCCGGGCCCTGCGATCGCCGTCAGAAAGGCGGCCTCGTCGTCACCGAGGCGTGGGTAGCCCGTCACAAGCAAGGCCTGTGGCCGCTTCACCTCACTTGCCGCCACGCGCAGGGCCTCGGCGTCGTCCACCAGGCGCATTTCGCGCAGCGCCGCGCGGTAAGCGGCCGCAAGGCGTGCCACCCTGGCTGTGCGGGGCGAGGTTCCAGCCGCGAGGGCCGCAAGGTCGGCCCCGGCGCGGAACAGCTCGCGCATCGTCGGGGCCATGGCGACGGCCAGCGCGGGCGCCTCCCCCAGGCTCGCGGCGGCCTGTCTCAAGAGGCGCAGCGAGAGCAGGGGAGAAGCGATCGCAAACCCTGCCGCTTCGAGGGTCGCCCCCGCCAGCTCCTGGAGCGAGCAGGGCTCGGCCTTGAGAGCGCCAGCCGAGCGCGCGTTGGGGGTGACGACGCGCACTGCGACCGGACCAGCCTCCGGTGGCGCCTGCAACAAAACACGAGTCAAAACGCAGCTCTCCTCGACCGGAAGATGCCTCGTCCGAGCGAAGCCAGGGACGAAAGCAGGCAACCACCCAGCCATCGTACCCGATTCGTCGAGCATCCCACACCGCCAAGATCCCTTCGGCGGTGTGACCGGGAAGGCACGACCTATTAACCGTTTCTTAAACCGTTGACAAGCAAGTCTTAGCTGCTATCCTCGATAATAGTTGAGAATGATTTTCAATAGCACGTCGTTGAAAGGAAGCAGCCCCGTGAAACGCCTCGTCCTCGCCGCGCTCAGCCTCGGCCTGCTGACCGCCTGCGGCCTCAGCGCCCCCCAAGCAGGCAAGACGACGGACACCAGCGCTTCCACGGTCAAGGCCAAGAGCGTCTTCGTCCCCTCGGACAACCCCATGACCCAGGCCAAGATCGAGCTGGGCTTCCGGCTGTGGTTCGAGCCCCGCCTGTCGGGCAACAACAAGATGAACTGCGCCACCTGCCACGACCACACCAAGGGCTTCTCCAACGCCGAGCGCACGGCCGCGGGCATCACGGGGGCGCGTGGCGATCGCAACGTGCCGACCATCTACGGGATCGCGAACAACCCCTTCCAGTTCTGGGACGGCCGCGCCAAGTCCCTCGAAGAGCAGGCCCTCGGCCCCATCGAGAACCCCATCGAGATGAACGCCAAGCTGCCGGATGTGATCCGCAAGCTCGAAGCGATGGAGTACTACCCCCGCAAGTTCAAGGAGGCCTTCGGCACCGGCGTCACCGCCGACGGCATCGCCAAGGCGCTCGCGACCTTCGAGCGGGCGCTCACGGTGGGGCCCACCCCCTTCGAGCGCTACGCCCGGGGCGAGAAGGACGCCATGAGCGAATCGGCGATCCGCGGCGCCCAGATCTTCCACAGCCCCAAGGGGCGGTGCATCGCCTGCCACGGCGGCCCCGACCTCACCGACGGCCAGTTCCACAACCTCGGGGTCGGCCTCGATCAGCCCAACCCCGACGCGGGCCGGTACGCCGTCACCAAGAACGACGCGGACTGGGGCTCCTTCAAGACCCCCACCCTGCGCAACGTCGCTTTGACCGCCCCCTACATGCACGATGGCTCGCTCTCGACCCTCGAAGAGGTAGTCGCCTTCTACAACAAGGGCGGCATCCCCAGCGCCAACCAGGACCCGCGGATCGGGCCGCTCAACCTGAGCGAGCAGGACCAGAAGGATCTGGTGGCCTTCCTGCGGGCGCTGACGGGCAAGGATAACCTCAAGGAGATGGGGAAGCTCCCCGGCATTCACTAGGCCTGGCCGCGGGCCTCCGCTAAGAGGCGCGCGTAGCTGTGGAGCAGGATCTGGCCCTCATCAAGGCCGAAGCGCGCACGCAAGGCATCGAGCGCGTGCTTGTCCCCGGCATCCTGGGCGAGCACCTCGAGTTCGGCGAAGTCGTCGTCGAGCCCCTCGATCCGATCCAGGCAAACCGTCGCCCCGTCGATCTCGTAGGCATCGCGAACCTTCTTCACCACGATCAGCGGCCGATGGCCCAGCCATGCGAAGGTCTCGGCCAGCGGCTCGACCAGTTCGTCCGGGATCGGCGTCTCGATCTCGGTACGGGTCTTGGTGCCGTCCGCCGAGACCGTGGGAGCCTCCTTGCGGGTGATGAGCCAGGCGCCTTCCTCTTGCCGCAGGCGCAGCACCCGGCCGGGGCCCGCGTCGAAGTAGCGGTCCTCCTGCTCGACCCGCGCGTGCGGACAACCTGCGAGCGCCTGAGCGATCGCCTCGCGCTGCCCGAGCTTCAGGCGAAACTTCGCCTCGATTTCGAATCCCCGCTTCTCCATTGGATGGACGCCTCCTCTGCGCGAAGGCATGGTAACACCCTCGCTCCCCTCTGTTAAGGGCCGTTAAGCGCGCCAACCCTCGCAATGCGCCCCTTGCCACCCGTGCGACCAGCACCGGATAATGAAGAGATGCAGACTCTCAGCGCCCGAACCCGCTCCGAGCTCTCCAAGGAGGGCCTCCTGACCCACGGCGTGGCCCTCTTGGCCGACGCCCTCTCCCTCCACGAGCCGGCTGCCGCATGCTTCGTGCTGGCGAACGCCCTGTTCTGCCACCTGCGGCACCCGGACGAAAACGATGCGCTCGAGAAGGCCCTCTTCGACACCCTGAGCGGCCTTGGCGGCGACCAGACGCCGCTGTTCGCGGGTGCTGCCCCCTTGCCCCTCAAGCTCGGCGCCCCCTCGGTGCCGGAGCTGACCGAGATCCTGAACGACCTCTTCTCGGCCCAGACCTGGAGCTACGAGGACGGCGAACTGCTGGGCGGCCTCTTCGAGACCCACCTCTCGACCATCCAGCGCAAGAAGCACGGCGCCTTCTACACCCCGGCGCCCATCGTCTCCTACCTGCTCGACGCGACCCTGCCGCCCAAGCACCTGCCCCTGGCCAAGGATTTCCGCCTGCTCGACCCTTCCTGCGGGGCCGGCAACTTCCTGTCGCTTGCGCTCGAAGCCCTCTTCGAGCGGGTCTGGACCTCGCAGACCGGCGCCGAGGGGCGCTACCTGCGCCTCAAGCGCGTCATGGACCGCCACCTGTTCGGGGTGGACCTCAACCCCTGGGCCCTCAAGCTCGCCCAGATCCGCCTGGCCTTCGTCCAGCTCAAGCTGGTGCCCGAGCTCAAGGTGCCCCTGAGGGCCAACCTCATCGGTCGCAACACCCTCCAGCAGCACGACACGACCCTCGAGCCCGGCTTCGACGTGATCGTGGGCAACCCGCCCTACGGGGCCGAGATCTCGAGCCAGGACAAGCACTTCTTCCAGCGCCACTACCGCCTGGGCAGCGGCCGCCAGGACACCACGGCCCTGTTCATCGAGCGCTCGGCCCGCCTCCTGCGCGACAAGGGCCGGCTGGGCCTCGTCGTGCCCCACGGCGTCACCCGCACCGGCGCCTACTACGAGTGCCGCCGGCTGTTGGTCGAGGACATGCAGCTGACGGCCCTCTTGGACCTGGGCGCGGCCTTCCCCGGGGTCAACCTCGAAACCATCGCCTTCGTCGCCGAGCACCGTCAGGCCACCTTCTCGAACGCGGCGCTGCCCTGGGCCCCGGACGACCAGGGCGAGGTGCGCCTGGACACCTTCCGGGACGGCACGCTCCGCTCGCTCGGCACCCAGAGCCACGGCTTCTTCCGCAACCGCCCGACCATGCCGATCTACGCCAACCGCACCAGCGGCGGCTGGATCACCAAGGTCGAGGTCTCGGGCGTTCCGCTCCAGCACCTGGCATGGATCCGGCGCGGGGCGGGCATCTCGGCCAAGGAGAGCGCGATCGCCCTGTGGAGCGAGGGAACCCCGGTGGTCCGCGGCCGCGACATCCGGCGCTACGGCGGCGACGAGGGGCTCTTGCGCCTCAGCCCCCGCTACGCCCTGCGCGATCGCTTCCTCTCGAACGTGCTCGCCTCGCCGCGGATCGTGTACCAGAACATCGCAAGCGCCGTGGTCGCCACCCTCCTGCCTTCGGGCAGCCTGCCGCTCGACACCGTCAACGTGCTCGAGCCCCAGTCGGACTGGAACCCTCACTACCTGCTCGCGCTGCTCAACTCACGGCTGCTCGAAGCCTACTTCCAGCTGGTCATCGCCAACAAGGCGCAGCTCACCCTGCACCTGGACACCCCGACGCTCGGCTCCTTGCCCCTGATGATCGCCACCGAGCGCGAGCAGCGCTCGATCGCAGGCGAGGCGGCCCTGGTCCTGGACTGGCTGGCGCAGACCTCGCGCTGGGACCTCTCGGCGACGATCGCCGAGACCCTCTGGGAGACCCCCGAGGCGCTGGAAGCGGCGGCCAAGGAGCGGCTCTCGGCCATGGAGCTCAGGCGCAAGCGCGCCCTCGAAGCGCTGGAAGCGATCGACGACCAGGTCTTCGACCTCTACGGCCTCACCGAGCGCGAGCGCGAGGCCGTCTGTAGCGAGACGACCTCCAAGCGCCTGGGCAGCAACCGCCAGACGCCGAGCAAGGAGATCTCGAAGATCGCCGAAGGGGTGATCGTGCAGGGGCTCATGCGCGCCCTGGAGGTCGCCGACCGGCCCCGCGACGCCTACGAGCTGTACCAGGGCTGGGCCCGGCCGGATCACGACGCGATCGCCGCGGTCTGGGGCGGCGATCCGAAGACCGATCTGCCAGGGCTGCTCGCCAAGTACGGCGCCATGGTCCATGGGAACAAGGTCGGCCTCTGGCAGCCGGGCCTCAGGGGCTAAGAGCGCCTCACAAAACTGTTCCTTATAGCCGCCCACGGCGGCCACCAGCCGTAACATGCCTGGTTTTGTTAGGTGCTCTAACAGCGCAGCGACACGATCCGGTTGCGGCCGCCTCGCTTGGCCTCGTAGAGCAGGCGATCCGCCCGACTGAGCAGCGAGTGGGGGGTGTCATCGCCCTGGACCTCGGTGGCCCCCACGCTCACTGTGAGGCAGACCTCCTCGTCCGGAGCCGTGAAGGGGTGGGTGGCGAGCTCGGTGCGCACCCGCTCGGCCTGCAGGACCGCCTCGCTCAGGGTGTGGCCCGGCAGCAGGTACAGGAACTCCTCGCCCCCGTAGCGCCCGATCACGTCCCGGCGGCGCGAGCTGCGCCGCAGGACCGCGGCCATCTCCTGCAAGACCCGATCGCCCACCGGGTGCCCCCAGCGGTCGTTGATGCTCTTGAACCGGTCCACGTCGAACAAGAGGATGGCCATGGGCAGCCCGTGGGCGCGCGTATCCACCAGCGAATCGGCCAGGGCCGCGTCCAGATAACGCCGGTTGGGCAGTCCCGTCAGGTGGTCGTGGTAGGCCAGCTCGAAGAGGCGATCGCGATCGCCCCGCAGGGCGGAGAGGCGCTCCAATCGCAGCTGCAGCAGCCTCACGCGGGTGGCGACCTCGAGCGGGGTGGTCGGCGCGATCCAGACGTCGTCGGCCTCGGAGTAGCGGCCGTGGGCATCCACATCCGCGAACGAGGGCTCGATCAGCACGATCGGGGTGAAGGGCATGCTCGACATCCCCTTCAGGATCCGGCACACCTCCACCCCGTCGATCCCGGGCAAACGAGAATCGGCCACGATCATGGCGGGGGTCAGCCGAGTGGCCTGGTCCAGGGCGACCAGACCGTTCGAGGCGGCGAGCACCTGATACCCGGCGACCTCGAACTCCCGCACGATCCAGTCGCGCGGCGCCGCGGAGGCGTAGATCAAGATCGGGGTGTCGCTCATGGGGTCAACCTGCCAAGCGTCGAAGGGGCGGCTTGGAAGAGTCTTGCCCCGCGCCTCGGCAAAAGAAACGAGACAAGCGGCTAAAAACCGCTTGCCTCCTTAAAGTCGGGACGATCGTCCTAGTTGGGATGAACCCGCCGTTGCGCCTAGTGCGCCGCCTTGTTGCGCTGCAGACGCGCCAGGGACTCGGAGTCGGCGACCCGCACCCGGGGCTTCATCGGCACCACCGGAGCGGCGACCTCGGCGACGCGCTTGGCGCGGGGCTTGCGGGGCTCCTTGGCCTCCAGCTTGGTGACGGTGGCCTTGACGGGCTTCGCGGGCTTGAGGACGGCGGGCTTCGCGGTCTTGGCCACGGGCTTCGCGGCGGGCTTCGCCACCGGCTTGGCCTTGGCCTTCGTCTTGCGGGCCGACTTCTTGGCCTTCAGCAGGTCCTTGGGCCACACGCGCAGGCCGTAGGTGCCGTCCGCCACGCGCTCGAAGGGCGAATCCTCGTTGCGCTGCATGTCGTCACCGACGCGGGCGCGCAGGGTGTAGGCGGGGGTCCGGCCCTCGGGGCGGATGAGGCCCGCGCGGATCGCGCGCTTGGTGATCTCCTGGTAGTGGAGGGGCTTGCCCGCGAGCGTCAGGATCTTGAGGGCCGCCTCACGCATGCTCATGGGGTGCTCCAGGATCTTGGAGGGCTTGAGCTGCCAGGTGTGCGGCGCGGTCGCCTCGAAGCTGGAATTGGGGTTCTGCGAGGAGCGCTTGAGGACCACCCCGATCGAACGCTCCGGGTCCTTGGTGCGGGGGGCGATCAGGCCCTTTCGCTTCGCCCGTGACACGATCTCGGCCTCGGTAAGGGGCTTGCGGGCCTCTGCCAGAATCAACTGCGCGGCTTCGAGGTAGGTCATGTTCGTGGTCCTCATGGTGGGTCGATCTTAGGGGCGATCGAACGTCGAAAAGCTTTCTACTGCTATTCTACCCAGAGATCGATCGTCTAAATGCCTCTTCGCGCAAGTTTTTTCGCCGGATCGCCGCAAACGCAGCGATCATGATCACGGAGAGCCCCTCTCTTTCCTCAAATCAAGTGATCATGCCGCCCCTAGGGGGCATGGAGGGCGTTATGACGCGCGCCACGCCGCCGCCGGTAGTGGGCGGCGAAGTCCTCGACCCGCAATTCGAAGAGATCCTGCAGGCTCCCCACGTGCTGACGCTGCTGCTGGGCGCTCATGCCTCGCAGGCGCGAGAGGGGGGCGTGCAGGAGCTTGTTGACGATGGCCTGGCTCAGCTCCTCGATCAGTTGGCGCTGCTCGCGCGAGAAGGCCTCGGCGTACTTGCCGAGAAAGCGATCCAGCTCGTCGGCGCGGATCTGGTGGGCCTTGTCCCGCAACGAGGAAATGGCGGGGCTCATCTGGAAGTAACGCAGCCAGGCCAGGTAGGCCTCGCGCTCCGCCTCGAGGATCGCCTCCACCTGCTTCACCCCCTCGGCGCGGTCCTGGCGGTGGGCTTGGGCGATCGCCTCCAGGTCGTCCAGATCCCACAGGCGCATGCCGGGCAGCTCGGCGATGGCCGGATCCAGGTTGCGGGGCATGGCCAGGTCCATGAGCACCAGCTCGCGGCCGCCCCGGCGCGCGTGCAGGCCCGCGAGGTCCGCCGCCGAGAGAACGTGGTGCGGCGCCCCGGTGCAGCAGAGCACCACGTCCACCCGGGAAAGGACCTCGTCCAGGGAGAAGAGGGAGACCACCTCGCCCCCCACCTGTGCGGCGAGGTGCTGGGCCGCCTCCTGGGTGCGGTTGGAGACGTAGACCCGCGCAAGGCCCTCACCCGCCAGGTGCTTGGCCGCGAGCTCGCCCATCTTGCCGCTGCCGAGGAGGAGCAGGGAGCGGTCCTTTAGGGAGCCGAGACGCTCGCGCGCCAGGCGGATGGCGGCCGCCGAGACCGAAACGGCCCCGCGGGCGATCCCCGTCTCGGAGCGGGCACGCTTGCCAGCGCTCAGGGAAAAGCGGAAGAGCGCGTCCATGATGGCGCCCGCGGCGCGCTGCTGCTGTGCGACCGTGAGGGCCTCCTTGAGCTGGGCGAGGATCTGGTGCTCGCCGAGGATCTGGGACTCGAGCCCCGCGGCGACCCGCATCAGGTGCAGGACCGCCTCGCCCTCTTGGCGCACCGTGAAGGCCCCCACGTCGGCCCCGCCCCGCGCCACGAAGCGGCGCAGGGCCTCCAGGCCCCGCGCGGGCTCCGCGACGAGGGCGTAGACCTCGGTGCGGTTGCAGGTCGAGAGGATCACCCCCTCGAGGATCTCGGGAGCCGCCAAGAGCTCCGCAAGGGCCCCACGCAGTTCGTGCGCCGGCACGGCAACCCGCTCTCGCACCGCGACCGGCGCCGTGCGATGGCACAACCCGAGCATCAGGATGACCATGGCCCCCTCCCTCGCCCAAGAAGTCGGCAGTCCCTGCCGGCGCGCAGGAGTCGCCGGGACCCTGCAAGCGAGTAAAAACTGGGGCGATCATAGCGGCCGAAACACGCGCTTGCTTGTTCAAATCGCCCCAAGCTCTCTGGGGATCCGCCGCAGAACAATCTTGCTTGATAAAACCGGCCAAGCATTATCGCGACGCTTTGATTAGGCTGATGCATGGTTGCCTGGCAGAGGATCCGTCCCCCCGGCCCCATCGCCCCCTTTCGCCCACGGCGTCGGTGCAACGCCACACGCAGCAAGGCACGCGCCCACATGACCGGATCGCGTTCGGCCCCAGCGCGGGCAATCGGCTCCGTCATCGGCAAGAGAGGTGTGTGTGCATGCGAAGCAGAATCGGATCCGTCGTGAGTGCCGTGGTCCTGGCCACCACGGCGCTCTCCCTGGTCGGCTGTAACCTGAAGGCCGGCAACCTGATCGCTCCGAGCGGCGCCGGCCGCGAGGCCCAAGCCGGGGGCAAGGGCTTTGCTCCCGGCGAGCCGACCCCGGTTTCCCCCGAGAAGGAACTGATCATCACCGACCTGAGCGTGGTCAACGACAAGCGCGCCAAGGGCATGGGCCCATGGAGCTTCGGCACCCTGATGGAGGGGCTCTCGGGCGGCAAGAACACCGAGCAGTTCGTGCTCAACTGGCTCAACGAGTGGAACAAGGACGTGGTCGTCAACGGCCAGAAGATTCCCGCCCGCAAGGCGATCCAGAGCCTGATCATCGACCCGTGGAAGCAAGCGAGCGGCGGCAAGCGGCTCGACATGAGCAAGGCGCCCTTCCGCCTGTTGGCCATCACCAACCGCGTCGACTTGCGCAAGGTAGGCAACGCCGGCGAGGGCCGCCTCGTCTTCGGGGTGGTGGACCTTCGGGACCCCAACGAGCAGAGCCCGCTGCGCCCCCTGTTCACCGTCATCTTCGAGTACGGGGTCGACTTCAACATGCTCGGCGGCATGAAGTACGACCGCATGGACGACCCCAACAACAAGCAGCTGGCCAAGATCCGCATGGGCCTCGTCACCGACTGGGCCATGCGCTGGCACAAGCTGGGCACCATGCCCTTCGGGCCCCAGTACAACGCCGAACTTCAGAAGCTGACCGACGTCTTCGCCCGGGGCGGCGCCAACCGCAACAAGCCCAACGGCAGCGCCCTCAACCAGCTGCGCACCAACGAGATCGAGCTCTCCACCCAGGAGGCGATCGCGAAGTTCGGCCCCCCCAACCCCGCCGACCCGGTGAACTTCGCGAAATTCTTCCAGCACCTCAAGGACAACCCCTGGGAGATGCGCGAGTTCCACGTCAGCCGCAGCGGCCAGCTCGCGTCGGCGACCATGGCCCTCACCCCGAGCCTGGCGATGAACGGCAGCTCCAAGCTCGCCGATTACATCAACCGCAACGAGCGGGACATCCTCCAAGAGGAGCACGTGCTGCCCGTCTCCATGCTCGCAGGCTCGGCGCCGGTGCCCGGCGCCGGCAACTTCCCGCCCGCGGGGATCAACGACCCGTTCCTCGTCTGGAACGCGCCCGGCATCCGCAACCCCGAGGCCCGCTTCAAGTTCGCCCTCAACACCTGCAGCGGCTGCCACATGATCGAGGCCGGCCTCAACAAGAGCGTGATCGGCGAGGACTTCCTCCAGATCCGGCCCCGCAAGGCCAACGAGCCGTCCACCCTCTCGCCCTTCCTGACCGGCCAGGACGTCCCGGACCCGGTCACGGGCCAGGTCCGTCGCCTGGACGACATCGGCCGGCGCGTCAACGACATGAACCAGCTCATCGGCTACAGCTACAACCGGGACCTGGTCCCCACCCGCCAGATGGAGATGCCCTTCCCCAGCCGCGTCCACTAACGCCCATGACGAACGCCCCCCTTCCCGGCGGGAAGGGGGGCGTTCGTCATGCGGCTACTTGGCCTCGGGGACTTGCGGGAGGGCCCGGGTCTCGACCTCGGTGACCAGGCGGTCGATGACCTCCTGGACGCTCAGGACCTCCTGGGCGCCGGTGCGCTTGCGCAGCGCGAGGGTGCCCTGCTCGACCTCCTTCTTGCCGACGACCAGCATGTAGGGGATCTTCTGGACCTGGGCCTCGCGGATGCGGTAGTTGAGGCTCTCGTTGCGGTTGTCCAGCTCGACGCGCAGGCCCGCCGCCTTCATCTTGGCGACCACCTCCGCGCAGTGGTCGTCGTTCTCCGTGGAGATGGGGATGACGACGGCCTGGGTCGGGGCGAGCCACAGCGGGAAGGCCCCCGCGCAGTGCTCCAGGTAGACCGCGAAGAAGCGCTCCAGCGAGCCCAGGATCGCGCGGTGCAGCATGACGGGCCGGTGCTCCTTGCCGTCCTCGCCGATGTAGATCAAATCGAAGCGCTCCGGCAGGTTCGAGTCGTACTGGATGGTGCCCAGCTGCCAGGTCCGGCCGATCGCGTCCTTCAGGTGGAACTCGATCTTCGGGCCGTAGAAGGCCCCTTCGCCCGGAAGGATCTCGTAGGGCAGGCCGCCGCTTTCGAGGCCCTTGGCCAGCGCCGCCTCGGCTTGATCCCAGAGCTCGTCGGAGCCGATGCGCTTCTCGGGACGGGTCGCCAGCTTGACCAGGACCTCGCTGAAGCCCAGCACCTCGTAGACCTCGTAGAGGAACTTGATGAACTTCTCGATCTCGCCGGGGACCTGCTCGGGCGTGCAGAAGATGTGCGCGTCGTCCTGCGAGAACGACCGCACGCGGGCCAGCCCGTGGACCACCCCGCCGCGCTCGTAGCGATGCAGGCGGGCGAAATCCGCCACGCGCCAGGGCAGCTCACGGTACGAGCGCCGGCGGGTGCCGAAAATCAGGCAGTGGCTCGGGCAGTTCATCGGCTTGAGTACGAAGGAATCCGCCTGCAGCTCCTCGTGCAGGTGCCCCGGCTCGGCATGGGCGCACTCGTCCTCGGTCCATAGCCGGTACATGTTCTCGTTGTAGTTGCCGAGGTGGCCGCTGGTGCGGAACATCTCAGGGCTGTAGGCGAGCGGGGTGATGACTTCCTGGTAATCGTAGCGGTCGTAGAGCTCGCGGATGAAGGCCACGAGCTTGTTGTAGACGTAGGCGCCCTTGGGGAGGAAGAACGGCATGGCCGGCGCCGCTTCCGAGAACATGAACAGCTCGAGCTCCTTGCCGAGCTTGCGGTGGTCGCGCTTGGCGGCCTCCTCGAGGCGGGTCAGGTGCGCCTTGAGGTCGCCTTCCGAGAAGTAGGACGTGCCGTAGATGCGGTTGAGCATCTTGTTCTTCTCGTTGCCGCGCCAGTAGGCACCGGCGGTGGTCAGGAGCTTGAAGTTGCGGATGAGCCCGGTCGAAGGCAGGTGAGGGCCGGTGCAGAGGTCCGACCAGTCGCCCTGATGGTAGATCGAGATGACGGCGTCGGGGGCCTTTTCGAGGATGTCGCGCAGGATCTCGGCCTTGTAGGGCTCGCCTTGGGCCTCGAACTCGCTGGCCTTGGCCGCGCCGCCGCCCGCGGGCACCTCCTCGCGGCTGACCTTCAGGTCCGCGCCCGAGAGCTTGCGCATCTCGGCCTCGATCTTCTCGAAGTCCTCGGGGGTGAAGGCGCGCTCGTAGTCGAAGTCGTAGTAGAAGCCGTCGGCGGTGACCGGGCCGATGGTGACCTTGGCGCCGGGGAAGAGGCGCTGGACGGCGTTGGCCATCAGGTGCGCGGTCGAGTGGCGCAGGACCTCGAGGGCCTCGGGAGCGTCCTGGGTCAGGATCTCGACCTTGGCCTCGCGGGTCAGGGGGGTGGAGAGATCGACGAGCTTGCCGTCGAGGCGGGCGGCGACGGCCTTCTTGGCGAGGCTGCGGCTGATCGAGGCGGCGAGGTCTGCGATCGTCGAGCCCTGGGGGACCTCACGCTTGGACCCGTCGGGGAGCTCGATCGCGATGGGAGCGGATTCTACGGCCATGGTTCCTCCTAATCACGAGGCCACCCCGGCCGCCCTACGAACGGCGACCGCCGGATGGCCTCCGGAAGGCCCATTTTAGCATCCCTTGGGCCGCACGACGCCTGCGGACTTTACCGCCACCCCGCTCGCTTCGCATCAGGCGCGCCACGCGAACGCCCCGGGCGCCGTGGGCGCCCGGGGCGTTCGCTGGGGATGGCCACTATCCCGACGGCCGAGGGGCTCAGCGCGCGCCGGTCTTGTTGAGTACCACGCCCACGGTCCGCAGCAAGATGAGCAGGTCGAACCAGCAGGAGCGATGCTTGAGGTAGTAGAGGTCGTAATTGAGCTTCTCCTCGGAGTCCTGCACCGAGGCCCCGTAGGGGAAGCGTACCTGGGCCCAGCCCGTCAGGCCCGGCAGCACCAGGTGCCGGCACTGGTAGTGCGGAATTGCGCGCGCCAGCTCGGCGACGAACTCGGGGCGCTCGGGGCGCGGCCCGACGAGGCTCATCTCGCCCAGCAGGATGTTCCAGAGCTGGGGCAGCTCGTCGAGGCGGCTCCGGCGCAAGAAGCGCCCGACCGCAGTGACCCGGTCGTCGTTGGTCCGGGCCCAGACCGCCCCGTCCTTCTCGGCGTCGATGCGCATGGTGCGGAACTTGTAGACCTTGAAGGGGCGCCCGTTGAGGCCCGTGCGCTCCTGCGAGTAGATGAGCGGTCCGCGATCGCCCAGGTAGATGGCGGCCGCGATGAAAGGGAGCAAGGGCAACGCGAGGGCGCACCCGATGAGCGAGAAGCCGAGATCCAAGCAGCGCTTGGAAATTCGATAGCCGAGCCCCCGCATCCAGGTGAAGCGCTCGATGAAATAGCGCTCGTCGAGGTAGCGCACCGGGATCCGCCGGCTCAAGCGCTCGAAGAGACTCGGCAGATCGATGGTCTCCTCGTGCGGGGCGAGCTGGCTTCGCCACTCGGAGCCCTTCAGCGCCCCCGCGCCCGCCAAGATCCCGTCCGAGCGCAGGCGCTCGACCAGCGTCGGCAGCTGGTGGGGCGTCCCCAGCACCGAGAGCGCGTCCAGGGTCGGGGCGGCCTCCTGCTCGGCCACGAGCCCCAGCGCGAGCAGCCCGCACTGCGGGTGGCGCCGGATCTCGTCGACGACCTCGAGGGCCTCGGCCTCCTCGCAGAGCAACAGCATCCGACGGCTCGCCGCGGCGCTGGCGAAGACCCGGGTGAGGAAGCGCCGGCTGAGCAGCAGGCCGCCGGTGGCGAGCCCCGCGGCCAGGCCGAGCGAGACGAGGACGTTGAGCGGCAAGGCCGCTTGCCATGCGAGGAAGAGGGTCAGCACGGCCCCGAAGCCCATCCCCTTCAGCAGGGCCCGCTCCTCGGTGGGGCCCAAGGAATACAGCTCCGACGCGTAGAAACAGGCGATCGCCGCGACGAACCAGGCGAGCGATAACTCGATCCCCTGGGCGATGGGCATCCCCCACGCGGTGGCGACGCCCAGGGGCGCGCCCAGCGTCCAGAGGGCGTCGTTGAGGAACAGCAACCAGCGCCGTTCCGGCTCCCTCAGGCCGAGCACCCACGCGGGAAAGGCTTGCGCCGCATCCTGCTCGCGCGGGCGCTCCGATGCGCGGAGGAGGGGGGAATCTTCCGAGGCGTAGTCCATGGATCCAGACGACATACGGTCCCTCCCAAGTCAATCACGTTAGCGACGTTGAAATTCAGGAGCCCTGGAGCGAAGCGAGAAGGTTCAAGGACGCAACAGCCACACGGCCGACGAGATGAAGGCGGCGAGCAATGGAATGGTCACCCGGTAGAGGTCCGGCCCCCACACCTGGCCCACCTCGACCACGCTCCCCTCGGCGAGCCGGGGAATGTCCCCCGGCCGGGCGAGGAGCCCATCGAGGTCATAAACCTGGGTCTTACCGGCAGGGTCCACCACCTTGACGGCCTTGCGGGAGGCTTGCTCGGTCAAACCGCCGGCCGTCGCCAAAACGTCGAGCAGGCTCGGGGCCTCCTCGAAGTCGAGGGCGCCCGGCCGCGCCACCTGCCCAAGGACCGTGACCCGCAAAGGGCGAAAGCGCGCGATCGTCACGACGACCTGGGGATTGAGCAGGAAGGGGCGATAGGCCTTGACCAGCTCATTCGTCAAATCAGGGATGGTCCGGCCCTGGCTGCGCACCGCCTGGACGAGGGGCAACGAGATCTGGCCGTCCGGCCGGATCGGCTGCGCCTGGACCGAGAGCTCCGGGTGCCCCAAGACCGTGACGGAGAGCGAGTCGCCGAAGCGAAGCGCGTACTCCACCCCTGGGGGCTGGGCGTGGGCTGCGGCCGGCACGAGGCAGGGGCCTCCCGCGAGCAGCAGCAAGGCGAGGAACCAACGCAGGCATGTCGAGGCAACGTTCATGGCGGTTTCTCCTATCGGGTCGTGAGCGAAAGACGGGGACGAGGCGAAGGCGGCGCGCTGCGGGGCTCCTCCCCCACGAGCGCCACTTGTGCGGCCATGGCCAGGCCCACCCAGAAGACCTTGAAGCCCAGGAAGTGAAGGAAGACGGCGTCCAACAGCAGGCCGATCAGGGCAAGACGGATTGGTGAGACGAGCGGGTTCGAGCGGGGGAAGCGAAAGTGGGTGAAGAGGATGAGCAAGAAGGTGATCAGACCGGGCAGCCCCGCCTCGACGAAGGCCTCGAGGTAGGTGTTGTGGATCTCCATGAACCAGTAGAGGCCACTCGCGGCCCCCGCGACCGTCTTGAAGGCGTCCAGGCCCACGCCCGTCGGCCAGTGGGCGAAGCCCGCCTCAATCCCGACCCGCCAGAGGTCGGTCCGGCCGCTCCCGCTGGGGTCCTCCTGCAGGTTGAAGCGCCCAAGAGAGGTCGCCATTACGGTCAGGAGCCCCCCCGCGAGCACGCCCAAGGCCGCGAGCGTCTTCCAGCGACGCGCGAAGACCAGGCTGAGCACCACGATCGCCACCAGGGCTATCGCCCCGCCCCGCGACTGGGTGATCACGACGGCCGTCGCGCAGAGGGCGAGGATCGCTCCCCCCTCCAGGCGCCTGCCGCGCTCCTTGAGGGCCGTCAGGGCCAGGGAGAAGGGAAAGATGAGGTGCGCGGAGAAGAAGTTCGGATCCGTCTGTCCCCCCCACAGGTAAAGGGTCTCGCGTGCACCGTCGGTGAACAGCCGGCCCTGGAGGAAGGCCAGCACGATGCAAAAGGCCGCCACCCCGCCCCCCCACATCCACGCGCGCAGGCTCGTCCTGAGCTGGGGCAGCGAGAGGGGGGCCGCCGTGGCCAGCAGATAAAGCAGGCCGTGCAGGGCGCCCAGAAAGAGCGCCAGCTGAGTCGCCGCCGGATTGAGAGAGGCGAACGACGAGGCGGCACAGGCGAGCAGGAAGAGCACGACGGCGACGCTGCGGCCCGAGGCGCCCCGCGCCCCCGATCGCGGGGCGAGCGCCAGCAGCAAGGCTGCGCCCAGGGACAGGAGGGTCATCACAAAGCCAAGGCCGCGGCTCGCCAGGAACCCATCAAAGGGAAGCAAGAAGAGAAACAGGCACCAGGGCCACAGCCAAGCCGGCGTGGCCTCGGCAACGACCCGCGCGCTCATACATGGCTCCCCTCGGGAGCGATGAGATAAGGGCTGTACTCGGCGGCACGACGGGCCGGCGAGTTGCTGAGGACGATCATGCCGTGGAGGGGAATGCGCAGCGCCTGGAGCTGCTGCAGGGCCGGCAACAGGGTCACGGGCGTGACCCGCTGGAGGTTCGCGAGCATCAGCAAGCCGTCGGCCTGCTTGGCGATACGGGCGACCGTGGCGAAGAGGGCCATGGGCGGCATGTCGAGCAGGATGAAGTCATAGCTCTGCCGCCAGGTCTCGAGCCACTTGTTGAGCTTGCGGTGGACGCGGGCGAAGGCGAAGTCCACGGCGTCGGGCCCCGCCGGCAGCACGTCGATACCCGCCTGAGTCTGGATCAGGTCCGCGAGCGGAAGATCCGCGCACAGCAGCTGTGCCAGCCCCGGCTGAGTGGCACTCAGGCCGAAGAGGGCATGCTGCCTCGGGCGGCAGAAGTCGGCATCGACCACCAGGACGCGGTGGCCCGCCTCGGCCAGCCCCAGGGCGAGGTTCGCGACGGTCACGCTCTTGCCCTCGCCCGATAGAGAGCTGGTGAGGGCAAGGACATGGCCGCCCTTCTCGGGGCGATGGTCCTCGAGGGCGAAGCCCAGCGTCATCATGGCCTCGTGGTAGCGGGGGCTCGCCCCGCTGCGCACGACCAGCTCCCCGCCTCGCCGCTCGGCCGAGTTCAGGAGCGGCACGCTGGCCAGCACCTTGACGTCGGGCATGTAGGCGGCGAGATCTTGCGGCCGCACCGAACGGTCGAAGAGGTCACGCAAGACCCCGCCCCCGTAGGCCGCTGCCAGCGACAGCATGACGAGGATGGGCACCGCCTTGTCTTGCATGGGGCCGCCCGGCTTGGTGGGCAGGTTGGCGGGCTGGATGAGCTGACCGATGCTCGGGGCGATGGACATGGCCAGACGCGCCTCCTCGCGGCGCTGCAGGAGCTGCTGGTAGACCTGGCTCGCCACCTCGACCTCGCGGGTCAGGCGGGTGAGCTTGGTCTCCCGCTCGGGCAAGCTCGCCATGCCGGCCGTGAGGCGCGCCTGGTTACGCTTGGCGGCCTCGAGGCTGGCCTTGAGGGCGAGCAAATCGGTCTCGGCGCTCGTGAGCTTTTCGAGCAGTTGCAGCTTCACCCCCTCGACCGGCTGCGCCGAGACCGTGCGGCCTACCAAGCCTCGGATCTCGGCCGCCACCGCCGCGCGGAGCATGCTGAGGCGCTCGTTGAGCGCGACCATGTCGGGGTGATCAGGCGCCAAACCTTGGAAGCGCAGCGGCGAGGTCTCGGCTGTCAGCAACTGATCTTGAAGGGAGCGAAGCTTGGGGCTCTGGGCCAGGCTCGCCCCGTTAAGGGCGTCCCGGGTGCTCATCCCGAGTTGCGCGCGCAGGCTCGACACGCGAGCCTGCAGGCTCTTGAGCTCGACCTCCTGGGTTCGGATCGTGCTGTTGAGGGTGCTCAGGTCGGTGACCGAGGCCCGAATCTCCTCGGTCAAGGCCACGCTCCCGGCTCCCTGCTTGAAGCGCTCGAGGTTGCGCTCGGTCTCGGTCAGCCGGGTGCGCGCCGCCGCGAGCTGCTCGTCGGCGTACTTGAGGCCCTCGCCGACGCCCTCGCGCTGGTACTGCTGGTTGTAGCGCAGGTAGGCCCCGCAGAGGGCCTCGACCACCTGCTGCGCGCGATGCGGATCGCCCCAGGTGCAGCGCACCTCGAGCAGGTCCGTCCCCGTGACCGGCGCCACCAGAATCCGGCTGGCCAGTTGCTCGGTCGAGAGCGGCACTCCGCTCTTGTCGCGCAGGTCCAGCTGGGTGATGACCTCCTGAAGCAGGGGAGCGGCACGCATCAGCTCGACCTGGGTGTAGAGCGGATGGCTCGCCCCCGTCAGCTCGGGCAGGCCGCCGTTGGCGAGCTTGAGGCCCCCGATGCGCTGCTCGGGCCTCACCACGAGCAGCTTGGCCGATGATTGGTAGGTCTTGGGGAGCAGGGTAACCGCCGCGCTCCCACCCGCCAGGGTCAGCGCGAAGGCGATCCCCATCGCGCGCCAGCGACGTGCGAGCAAGCCCTTGAGACTCGGATCCTGATACGTCATATCTTCGTCCTCTTCTATATGGATGGGGAGACGGCCTGGATCGGACGCCCTGCATCCGCTCCATCATTCAAGATTCGGTTGCTCGCTCTTTAGTGAAGGTTCGACACAAGTTTTCGGCAGATCGCCCAGCGCAGGGGCCAAAACGACCTAGCCGCGCAGCAACTGAAGCTCTCCCTCCGTCAGAACCCTGCCGCGGACCAAGAGCAAGGGGTAGATAACGCCGAGCGCGACCGCCGCCGCCCAGAGCGGAACTCCGAGCCAGGCGAGCGGCAAGAGGATCGCCCCCGCCAGCACGAGGCCACGAGCCGCCGCCTCGCCGCCAGGGATGGCCGCGCCCCATAGCGGGCGCATTCCCCTCGCGAGCAAGGCCAGCATCACCAGCTCGGCGCAGAGGGCCGTTATGGCGGCGCCTTGCGCGTGGTAGCGCGCGATCAACACCAGGTAGGCCAACGTGCTGAACGCGGCGACGATGCCCACGCAGAGGGTGCGCCGTCGTTGCCGGTCGCACGCGGTCAGCGACGTGGCGAGCAGCTCGTTAATGAAGCGCAAGGGAATCACCAAGCTGAGTACGCGCAGCAAGGGGGCCGCAGGCGCGTAGGCCGGCCCGAACAGCGTCGCGACGATGCTCGGGGCGTAGAGGAAGGTGAACAGGGCGATCGGCATGGCCGCAAGCATCAAGAGCCTGGCCGCCGAGCGGCTGCAGGCGCCGAAGGCCTCGGGGTCCGAGAGGCCAAGCGCGCTCATGCGCGGAAACAGCGAGTTGATCAGGGCCAAAGCGATCATGGTGAGGGGAAGCACGAGCATCCCCACGGCCCGGTACTGGCCTGCCGCCTCTTCGCCTCCCCAGCTTGCGATCAAGATGACGTCGAGGCTGGTGTACAGCACGGTGAAGGCCACGTCCAGGCCGAACGGGAAGGCCTGCTTCAGGAGGCCCTTCTGGAGCGAGAGGCGCGGGACGGCGCGCTCCGTGAGCGGCAGGATGTGCCGAACGAACAGCACCGCGCTCACCAGCACGTTCACCGCCTTGCTGAAGACGAGGCAGGCGAAGTACGCCCACAGATTCGGCGGCAAGAAGGCCAGGTAGAGACCGCCGATCAAGATACAAGCACGCTCGCCGAAGACCGCCGCCCCGTCGAACTCCATGCGCTCGAAGGCGTAGAAGGTCGCCCGGATCAGCTGCGAAACCGCCGCGAGGACCATCTGGGCGCACGACAGCGCCAAGAGGGCGCTATAGACGCTGGCACGACTCGCCACCCCCAGCCCGAGCAGCACGGCGGAGCCCAGGAGGGCCAGTGGGAGCAGGGCAATGAGCGCGTTGACGAGGTAGTGGCGTGCTTGCTTGGGATCCCGGGCGATGGTGCGGGTCAGGAGATTCCCCAGGCCGAAGTGGAAGAGGAAGGCGCACACGCTGGCCAGACCCGCGATGAAGCCGATCTGGCCAAAGGCCTGGCTTCCCCATTGGCGGGCGAGGCAGGCGTTGACGAACAGGCCGCTCGAAAGCTCGATGCCACGGGTCAGCACCTGGAGGGCGGTGTTGAGAGAAACGCGATTCACCAGGGCCACCTCCGGAACGGACAACGAATGAAGGGCTGCTTGGAGCCAGCAGCATACCGATCCGAGCGGACGAGGGGGATTGGTGAAAATGCACAAAAGATTGTTGCGTTTTGGCAAGAGAAGCAGGCGAGCCTTGGTTTAAGGTGGACCCACCCCGGGCGGGCGTCTCCCGCCATTCTGCCCCCACCGCCTCGAGAGGAGCCTGCCATGCGCGTCGCCATCGTCGCCCTGTCCTGCCAGAACGGCGGGATGCTGCACTACGCCTCCCAGCTCGCCAACTCGCTCGCCTCTCAGGCCGAGGTCCACTTCTTCACCCCGGCCAAGCGCGAGCTCGCCGACTACCTCTCGCGCGACCTCACCCATCACCCGACGCTGCAGCTGAGCTATCCCGGCCAGCCGCTACGCACCTTGAGCCGACAGCTCAACCCGCTCGTCCACGGCCTCAACGCGCAGCGCATCCGCAAGGTCCGCCCGGACGTGATCCACCTGGTGACGGCCCACCCCGCCAACAGCCTGCTGTTGCCTTTGCTCGGGGATACGCCCGTCTGCTTCACCCTGCACGATCCGAGCGCTCATCCCGGGGAGAGCACGCCCCTCAAGGACTTCCTGATGCAGCGCACCATCGCCGGCGTCGACCGGCTCATCGTCCACGGCGAGGCCCTGCGCACGGAGCTTGCGGCGCAAGGGATCGAGGCTTCCCGGATCGCCGTGATCCCGCACGGCGACTACGGCTTCTTGTTGCGCCACGCCGGCGCGATCGCCGAGGAACCCATGATCCTGTGCCTCGGACGCCTCTCCGCCTACAAGGGCCTCGAGGTCCTCTGCCAAGCCGAGCGGCTCTTCGGCGACCGGCTTGGCGATTACCGGGTCTGCATCGCGGGGGAAGGGGACCCGGAGCTCTTCCGCGAAGAGATCGGGCCCTCCGGGCGGATCGACGTGATCAATCGCTTCCTCTCGGACGAGGAGGTCGCGCACCTCTTCCAGCGCGCGCGGCTGGTGGTGCTCCCCTACACCCAGGCGTCCCAGTCGGGAGTCCTGGCGATCGCCCAGGCCTTCGGGAAGGCGGCCATCGTCACGGACGTCGGCGGCTTGCCGGAGGCGGTCGCCTACGGCGAGGCGGGGCTCATCGTGCCCCCGCGCGACGCCTCCGCCCTCGCCGAGGCCGTCGTGCGCGCCTGGCACGACCCCGAGCTGCGGCAGCGGTTGGCGTGGGGTGGCCGCGCACGCGTGGAGCAAGAGATAGGCTGGCCGATCGTCGCGCAGCACCACCTCGCGCTCTACCGGCAAATGGGCGCGAACTCAGCCCCAGCGGGCGCCCCGCTCCCCCTGCGGAGCTGACCCGCAGGCGCAACAAGCGGGCCGGGTCGGAAAGCCGACCCGGCCCTTCATGTGCTTAGGGGTACGCGAAGGCTCCCAGGTCCAACCCCACATCGTCCCCTCGCTCGCGCCCTGCGAAGTCGGTGGTGATGCGGTAGGTGTTCCCCAGGTCGTCCGAGAAGGGCGGGACGGGCTTGCCCTTGCCGATTGCCGTCGAGGCCGACGTCAGGCGGAAGTCCTTGCCCTCCGCCGAGACGAACCCCGTCGGGGCGGCGAGCCAGAGGTTATCGTGAGCCTGGATGCTCGACTTGGAGGTGCCGTTGCTGATGGCAGAGCCAAGCGAGTAACCCAGGTTGTTCACGATCTCGGCCGTGCTCCGCTTGCTCCCGAAGTAGAAGGAGATGCGGTTGTTGATAAGGGTGTTGTGGGCGAAGAGGACGTTGGTGGGGCCGTTGTCGGGATCCCAGACGAAGCAGCCATGCCCGTTCGGATGGTCGTAGGAGAGGTTGTTGTAGACCCAGATCCGATCGGTC